>JAAWGR010000096.1 GCA_022795445.1 Oscillibacter sp.
TCGGTGGCTTCTTTATTGATTATCCTACATTCGTCCCACGGATGCAGATTTTCACAAATTTGAGCAAGTGTCATATTTTCCCCTCTAACAAAATCTATAAGTTTCTTTTATCATAACAGCAAAAATACCTACTGACAAGCATAAATCAGGAGGGCGCTCCTTGAAACGTCCTCCTGTTGTTCGTTACCTCGTCCCTCTGCTCTTTCTCTGCCGCCTCCCAGAGTTTTGCGTCCTCCACGGCCCGCTCCACTTCCTCCGGACCGAAAGCCCGCTTTATCCGCTCATAATCCTTGACCTGCCCCTTTAGGCTGTCTTTCTCGGCGCAGACCTCGTAAATCCTGGCTGAAAGCGAACTGTTTTTGTTGACCTCCCGATCATAGGCGCTCTGCAACCGCTCAAACTTACGCATCCCCCAAATTCCGATTTATTACTCTGCTTATAGTACAACCAATCTTCTGACACAAGCTGCAATCCGTGAAATCGCTAGTGCCCAGTTCCATCAACACGAAAGGGAAAAGGAACTATTCTCAAGGAAAGCTTGATTATCATGGGAGAACTTCCGCGAATTCAGAGGAATGGCATTTTCCTAACCGTATGACGTCATGCTGCCTGGTCAAATATGGACCAAGACAGTTGCGAAGCGCGGTAAATCGTGGTATAATTATTTAAAGCTAATTGCTATTTCGTGCGCTATGTTCGTTTGCGTATGTTTATCAATTTGCCAGAAAGGTATGATTATATGAAAAATAGGGTGCATTTTCTGCTGTTATGTGTGGGATTGCTCCTCATATTGTCCTCTTGCGGAAAACAGGCCTCCTCTGTGGATGAGGTCATACCGCAGCAGACGGTGAAGCTCACTGTTTGGGGTGCGGAGGAGGATCTGGAACTCCTTCAGGAGATTGCCGCCTCTTTTCAGGCCCACTATGCTGGTCAAGCCAGCTTTCAGATCACTTTCCAGCCGCAAGGCGAATCCGGCTGCAAAGATGTGTTGTTGGGAGACTTGGAAAACGGAGCGGATGTTTTTACCTTTGCGGATGATCAGGTGGCGGCATTGGCCGCCGCTGGCGCGCTGGACCCCATTGAAGACGCCGCCACCATTCGCGCAGATAACCTCTCTGCAACTGTGGAGGCCGCTAGTGTGGGCGGAACGCTGTATGCCTATCCCCTGACGGCGGACAATGGATATTTTCTCTATTACAACAAGGCTTATTTCGGTCCAGACGATATTCAAACGTTGGACCGTATCTTGGCTGTGGCCGGGGAAGCTGGGCGGCAGTTCTCCATGGATTGGACCTCTGCGTGGTATGTTTACGCTTTCTTCGGCAACACCGGATTGCAGGTGGGGCTAAACGAGGACGGCCTCACCAATTATTGCACCTGGAACCGTATGGACGGGCCAATCTCCGGCGTGGACGTAGCCCAGGCCATGTTATCCATTGCCGCGAGCCCTGGCTTTTCCAGCCGAACCGACGAGGAATTTTTAAGGGGCGTCCAAGACGGTTCGATTATCGCTGGCGTCAGCGGCGTGTGGAACGCAGTGGCTATCCAGCAAGCTTGGGGCGAAAATGCTGGGGCTGTCAAGCTCCCAACCTTCACTTGCGGAGGCCGGCAGGTGCAGATGGCTTCTTTCTCCGGCTGTAAGCTCATTGGCGTAAATGCCTATTCAAAGTATCCAGAATGGGCCGCACGGTTTGCAGAATGGATTACGAATGAGGAGAATCAGCGCCTGCGCTTTGTGCAGAGGGGCCAGGGGCCTTCCAACAGCGCCGCTGCGGCTTCCAGCGAGGTCCAGAACTCGGCTGCCATAGCGGCGTTGTTAGAGCAGGCAGAGTTTTCCCAGCTCCAGCGGATAGGAGGAAATTTTTGGGACCCAGTGGCGGAATTTGCCACCAGTATGGCGGAAGGGAATCCCTCTGGCGCGTCCCTCCAGGCCCAGCTGGACCGTATGGTAGAGAATGTGACGGCACGATGATCCGCCTGCCTGAAAACATAGACATTGGGAGGTATTCACATGAAAGGGAAACTCACCTTGCAGCAGCGCCTGATCCTGCCTGTGGCTCTGTTGGGGTTAATCATACTGCTGTCCAATCTTCTGGCCGTGTTCAGCATCAACAACGTCCATGCCAACGCTGGAGTCATTGTGGATGAGTATATGGTGAGTGAGTCTAGGCTGGAGGAGATTCGCCGTTCAATGATGGACCTCCACCGCCTTGCCTTGTCCCATATCGTGGCCGCAGACCATAGCACGATGATCCGGTTGGTACAGGAGATCAAAGCGGAGGAAGTGGTGCTGGACGAACAGTTGGTTTCTTACGAGGAGTTTGTATCTGAGGAGGACGAGGCGGTCTATCAAGGCCTGTTGGATGACTATGAGGCGTTTAAACATGCTTTGGTCCACTTGGTCTGTGCCAGCGCAGATAGTAAGACCCAGGAAGCCTACGCCATGGCCAATGGAGAAGTGGCGGCTCAAAGCACCGCTGCGGAAGCGGGCATTGAAGCGCTTTCCGCTTCGGTCAGCGCTCAGGCAGAAGCTGCGCAAAGCCGCCTTTTCGTGGTATACATCGGCTCGCTGATTATCAGTGCGGCTGCTTTGATTGTGGGTGTTTTTCTGGTTTGGGCGGCTTTGCGGATCATCCGCATGTATGTCGTTGCTCCTATCCGGAGCGCTATGGATACGCTTCAAGAAAGCTCGGAATCTCTCGGCCGTGTAGTGGGTAAGATCCGCTGCCGGACTAGGACCTCGTCCGGCAGCGCCCAAAAGCTCTCCGGATTGACGGAACAGCTTTCCGCTGCCCTTGGGAAAATCTCCGGAAATACAGCGGCCATTACCGCCAGTGCCAGCCGCACCCAGGAGGAGGCTGTGCAAATGACGGATGCCTGCGCCGCCCTCAGCCGTTATTCTATGGAAATGCGGAGGCGGTCTGAAGAAATGGAACAGTCTGCCCAGCAAGAAATGGAAGTTGTGCAGGCCAGGACGGAAAAAATTATGGCTGTCCTAAACGAGGCCATCAAGAACAGTCAGAGTGTAGACCAAATCAGCATTTTGACCCAGGACATCCTTTCCATCTCTTCATCCACCGATCTCATTGCCATCAATGCTTCCATTGAGGCTGCCCGGGCCGGCGCAGCGGGAGAAGGCTTTTCTATTGTGGCACAGGAGATCCGCCAACTGGCCGATGCCTGCGGAGACGCCGCCAGACATATCAAGGAAGTCAGCGGCGTCGTTACTGGCGCGGTCAAGTATCTTACCTCCAGCGCTCAAGAGTTGGCTGATTATCTGGGGCAGGCAATTTCTGACCAGCTGGCGCAGTCGGTTCAATCTGGACAGCAGTACCGGGAGGATGCCGCTTACATACAACGTTCTATGGAAGCGTTCCACAGCCAGGCAGACCGGCTCCGGGCCGCTATGGAGGAAATTACAGTCTCCATTTCCGGCATCTCTGGGGCGGTGGATAGTGCCGTCTCCGACGTTACTGGTGTTGCGGACAGTACGCACATTCTGGTAGAGGACTTGGCTGGCATTGTCAGCGAAATGGATACAAACCAGGAAATTGCAGGAGGGCTTCAACTCCAGGTAGAGGTTTTTGCAAACCTTTGAGATTGGTTGCCCGCTTTGCTTATGATGGCGCAGCTTCTGCAAATAAACCGCTTACTTCCCTGTATCTCTTATACTAGAATACAAATATTCTTGGTAAAGGAAGAATCATCGAAATTTGATATGCTTAATGAAGTGGGCCTGCAATAGCCGGTTGAAATCATTTATAAAAGTTCCAATCAAAATCCCAAAAGTTTTTATAAACCCTTAAACGAAAACAGGGATTAAGCAGAATGTTTCACCCACTTTCTTCGCTTGATCCGCAACAGGAAAAAGTTAGACGGAAACGACGAAAACGATTGAGTGATGAAATTGTAAATCCGGGCACAATGATTTTATTATATCATACCAGATTCAGCAGAAAAAGGCAGACCTCATTTTATGACTGTAATGGTGATATTAAGGCCATATTCCAGAGATATTCCTTTATGCAGTACAGGAGAATGCTTATGATCATCGACTTATATACAGATTACGCCTGCCCCTTCTGCTTCATCCAACGCAAGACCATCCAAAAGTTGGGGGTTGACGCCTTATTTGAACCGCAATTTATGGAGATACATCCCCAGGTTCCCATGGATGGAACTGCCTTGGAGGATATAGCCTCTAAAGCCTATGTGGAACGGATCAAGGCTCAGCTGGAAGAAAGCGGTTGCCATTATGGCATTCAACTGCAACTTGGGAGCACTGTCTTCAACTCTCGAAGGGCCATTGTATTGCGGGCTTTCCTGTGTGCCCGCTACCGGCCGGAAACCGTGGAGGCTTACGATACTCTCCTATACCGGGCATATAATGTGGAGGGGAAGAATATTGCCTCGCCGGCCTTCTTACAGTTGATCCTGGACAGCTTGGGATTACCCATTCCAGTGGAGGCAGCGCTGGCCGATCCAAGTGCGCAGTTGAAAGCTGACCAGGTTCGAGCCCGGGCAATCACCCGGCGTATCCAGGTAACGCCCTCCTTGGTGTGGAAGGATACCGTCTATCCAGGGCTGCATACAGAGCAGGCCTTGCTGCGCTTTCTGGAGACGCACAACATATTATAATTAAAACCGCACGATCTCCTTCGGAATCGTGCGGTTTTCTCTTTACATCTTTTCAGGTGTAAGAAAGAAGGTGCTTTGCCCGTTTCGGGTTGTCGATGAAAAACAATATAATTACAATTTCAGACAAGTCAGTTGTTGTAGTGTTTCGCATTTCTAACTAAAATAACTAATATAGTTAGCACACTTGAACGTCCATAATCCGCAGATGTTCAACCAGTGAGCTGTTGTCCCGCTGGATGGAGAAAGCCTGCGTATAACAACTAGGCAAAGAACACAAGCGGCCGCTTATGCATCCAGCAGCGGCGAATTTTATGGCTGCCTTGGAAAGCGTTGTTACCATTTTTTAAGTGTGTTGACTATAAAGAGTAATATCCAGCTTTCACAATGGAAAAAGATGGAGGGTTTTCTATGAGCAATGAGAAAAAAGTCTGCGTAGTCACTGGCGCTGCCGGCGGTATCGGCACTGCAATCGTCAAAAAATTCTATGACAATGGCTATGATGTCGTTATGCTGGACGTGGCTGGGGATAAGCTCCAGAAGAACATGGCGGACGGCGGATATGATCCCAATCGAGTCTGCTACTATGTTATGGACCTTTCCCAGGAGGATCAGGTCAAAGACGTGGTTGCCAAAATCCTGGCAGACAAAGGCCGTATCGACGCGCTGGTGAATACGGCCTCTATCGTCGGCAAGTACAACCCCACTGTAGATTACAGCTTTGCAAACTTCAAGCGTATCTATGAGATCAACGTGTTCGGCACCTTCCTGATGATGCACCATGTGCTGCCTGCTATGGTAAAGCAGAAGGGTGGCTGCATTGTGAACTTCGGCTCGGTTTCTGGCATGACAGGCTATACTTTCGAGATCGGCTACGGCTCCAGCAAGTGGGCGGTTATTGGCATGACCAAGAATGTGGCCAACGAGTATGGTCCTATGGGTATCCGAGCCAACTCGATCTCTCCTGGCTGGGTAAACACCCCCATGTTCACCGCTACGCTGGAAGATTACAAGAACTTTGATGATTCTGAAGTCAACCTGGGGCCCTTGGGCCGCCCTGCTGAGCCGGAGGAGATTGCCGATGTAGTCTACTATCTGTGTACGCCTGAGTCCTTCATCATTAACGGTGCCAACGTCCTTGCCGATGGCGGCAAAATGTTAGGTTGATCTGTTTCGACGGTTGGTTCGGCCGGCTTCAAAAAATATCAGGCCGTTTTGAAGCCATGTGCGTGTCGTAGGTTACGGGTATCTTAAAACCTGTTAACCCAAAAGTGAACTAGGCAGAACACTTTATATTATCTGCAAATCTTATGAAATGAGGTATGAAACTATGCTGAATCAAAGAATACAGCGTATGAGAGATAAGCTCTGGGACTCTCGGCCCTGCATTACTGCTGAGCGGCTGGTATTGGAGACTGAGGCATACCAGAAATTTGCCGGCGATGCAGTGCCTATCTTCCGTGCCAAAGTGGTCAACTACATTATGGAGCACATGACCACCCTGATCATGGAGGACGAACTCATTGTAGGCACGGCTACCAATAAATACCGTGGGGCGAACTTACACCCCGAGTTCCAGTCCAGCTCCTGGTATATCAGTGATATTGATGATTTTCCCACCCGCACCAAGGATCCTTATGACATTTCCCCTGAGGACCGGGAGACCATCCTGGAGACCTTGAAATATTGGGAGGGCAAGTCGATGGAGGATCTGTCCAAGACCGCTCTGCCAAAGCACATCCTAGAGGCTTGCCAGGATGACATCATTACGGTGGGCCTGACCAACGGCGTGTCCGGCGAGACTACCTGTGACCATGAGAAACTGCTCACTGTAGGTCTGAAGGGCTATATGGAAGAGTGTCAGGCTAATATCGACAAAACCATCCCCTCCTGCCGAGATGATCAAGAGAAAATCGATTTCTGGAAGGCATGCATTATCCAATGCCAGGGCCTGATTACCTACGCCCACCGCATGGCCGACGAGGCCGAACGGCAGGCTGCCGTTTGCAAGGATGAAAAACGCAAAACCGAACTGCTTGCCATCGCTGCCAATTGCCGGGTGGTGCCGGAAAATCCGCCCCAGACCTTCCATCAGGCCCTTCAAATGATCTGGTTCGTCCATGTGTATTTCCATATTGAGGTCTGTACCACCGCCAATGGTTACGGACGATTTGACCAGTATATGTGGCCTTTCTACAAAAAGGATGTCCTTGACGACAAGACGCTCTCCCAAGAGGATGCGCTGGAGCTGCTGGAGTGCCTCTACCTGAAGTCCTGCGAGGTATTCGAGGTGCGAGACAAGTGGTACGCCACCTCCTTTGCCGGATATCCCATGTGGGAAATCCTCATCGTGGGCGGACAAACGCCGGACGGCAAGGATGCTACCAACGAGCTGTCCTATGTCTGTTTGGAGGCGGCCAATCTGCTCAAGACCACCCAGCCCGTTATGGCGGTCCGGGTGTGGGACGGAACCCCCGAAGCGCTGATCCGCAAGGGCTGTGAGATGATTCAGGATGGGCAGGCTAACCCTGGCTTCTTCAACGATAATGCCGCTATGAAAATGGCGTTGGGCAAGGGATGCTCTATGGAAGAGGCCCGGGATTGGACGATTGTGGGCTGCATTCAGCCCGGCCCCGGCGGCGGCACCACCGACGGCTCCCCCGACGCCGGTTATGTCAATATGGGCAAGATGCTGGAGCTGGTGCTCCATAACGGCGTTGACCCCTCCACCGGCAAGCTTATGGGACTCCAGACCGGAGACCCCAGAACGTTCAAGGATATTGAAGAATTCAAGGACGCTTTGAAAAAGCAGATCCTGCATCATTACGAGCTGGTGCGCACCGGCTACAACATCATGCAGAGTATCCACCAGTGCCGCTATCCCGTCATCTTCGCCGGAATGGTCACCAAGGGCTGTGTGGAGAGCGGAAAGTCGGTACAGCACGGCGGCGCGAAATACACGACCTGCGGCCTGTATATCACCGGCGCGGCCAACTTGGCGGACTCCATCGTGGCCATTGAGAGATGTGTTTTCGAGGATAAAGATTTTACCATGGACCAGCTTATCACGGCTCTTGACAAGAACTTTGAAGGCGAAGAGCGGATGCGGCAGCTGCTCCTCAATAAGCCGGAGAAATTCGGTAATGACGAGCCCCATGTGGACGGTGTGTATCGGGAGATGACCCATTTCATCGCTGACCGTGTTCAGACTTGGCGTGATGCACGCGGCGGTTATTACTCCTTCAACGTCCATTCTCAGACGGTAAATGTGTCCCACGGCGCGGTCTGCGGCGCAACGCCTGATGGCCGTATGGCGGGAGAGCCTTTGTGCGACAACGCCTCTCCCATGATGAGCCGTGACCTGAGCGGCCCCACCGCAACGGTCAAATCCGTAGGCGCTATGGGCCAGGAGGCTTTCCATGACGGTGCGCTGTTCAATCTGCGCTTTGATCCGAAGGGTGTGGAAGGTGAAAAGGGCCTGAAAGCCATTGAGGGCGTTATCCGCACCTATTTTGACCATGGCGGTGAGCATATCCAGATCAATGTGGTGGACAATGCCACCCTCAAGGACGCCCAGGCCCATCCTGAGAAGCACAAGGGTCTGATGGTTCGCGTGGCAGGCTATATGGCCTATTTCACCGAGCTGGATAAGAGTGCGCAGGACGCGATCATTTACCGGACTGCTCATTTTGAAAAGGCTGTATAAGGAGAGTTAAATTGGGGAACGAACCACTCAAGGCCCTGGTTGGCTCTATCCAAAAGTTTTCCACGGAGGATGGCCCCGGTATCCGAACGACCGTGTTCCTGAAGGGATGTCCTCTGAACTGCAAATGGTGTCATAATCCCGAACTGATCCAGTTCTCACAGCAAGTCATTGAACGGCCAAACAACTGTATCCATTGTGGATTCTGCCTTGCACAGTGTCCCCATTCCGCCCTTTCGTGCAATGAGGCGGGAGAAGTTGTGGTTGACCGGACAAAGTGCCAATCCTGCTTTGCCTGCACCCGAGCTTGTGTGGCTGAGGCGCTCTGCCTGGTGGCCAAGGAAATGACTCCCGCACAGGTCATGGAACGGGTTGTCCAAGATAAGGGTTTTTATGACCATACCGGAGGAGGAATGACCATCAGCGGCGGCGAACTGCTCTCCCAATCCGCTTTTGCGCAGGCGCTTGTCAGCCTTGCCGCGCAAGAGGGCATCGGTGTTTGTTTGGATACCTCCGGTTTTGGAGACGGCGGCGAGCTGCTCCGGATGGCCCGGATGGATAACGTCACCGATATCCTGTATGATATGAAGGCCATCGACGATACGGTGCATAAGGCTTACGTCGGCCAGAGCAACGCCCTGATTCTGGAAAATCTCCAACGGCTGGCCGCCGATCCTGTTGCGGGTAAAAAAGTATGGATGCGGATGCCGTTGATCCACGATGTGAACGATACGCCGGAAATGATTGACCAAACGGCAGCATTCTATGCGGCTCATGGGCTTTCAAGAGTGACCCTGCTGCCCTACCATTCCCTGGGGTTGTCAAAGTTGCGTCATATTGGCGGCGACGCTGTGGTATTCAAGACCCCTTCTGACGAGCGCCTGGCACAAATCAAGCATGTGTTTGAAGAACGCGCTCACATGGAGGTGGAGGTTCGGAGCAAGGTTTGATCCTTCATAAAAATACCTTATTTATGCGAACCAGCTATCCTTCGGTAAACTGGGGGATAGCTGGGTTCGCGTTTACGATGACTCCCTTTTGTATGCCAGCGCAAACGGACCTTTCAGGACGGGGCGTGAAAGGCGAAAGAAGCGTTTGATTGTCCCCAGCTTGGATGATATTTGCTGATGCATACAAATGGATACAATATCCCATGATTTACTATTATTTTGCATATTTTTGATTTTTTATACAAAAAATTATTGCAATTTCCAAGAGAAAATGATATAATTTGAAAAAGATGCGATAGGCCCACTGTGTAAGATGCAACAGCTGAAAAAGCAGTCCGCATCCCTAAGATCGAGTGTAGATGGCAATACAAGCTGCGTATTTTTGTGGGACTGGCCCCCTGCAAAATGAAGGCCAATGGCTCTTAAGCAGATGTAAGTGTTAGCGGACAAGAAATTTGAGAAAATGAGACAAGAAAAATGAGAAAAATAGTGAAAAACTAAGAAGCAATTCTAAGCATCGGAGGGCAGTATAA
>JAAWGR010000097.1 GCA_022795445.1 Oscillibacter sp.
GGCTCAGAATCTCACCTTCTGGAATGCGAAGGCTGGTTCTCTCGTGATTCGGAAGCTGGATAAGATCACTGGCGAGCCCCTGGCTGGCGTGGAATTTGAAGTGATCTATGCCGAGGGCGGCTTTGTGGATGATGATAATGGCCACCTCTCCAGCAAAGGACTCTACACGACAAATGATCACGGGGAAATCCACATTTCCGGCATTACTGGTACAGTCGTGGTCAAGGAAACCCGTCCTTTGCCTGGCTACACCATCGAACCGGGCCGGGAGAGCCAGACAATCACTGTTAATCCGCAAGAAACACAGACACTCACCTTTTACAACATTCCCGCCAACACGCTCACCATTGAGAAGTATCTGGAAACCGAGAGCGGCAATGAGCCATTGAAAGGCGTTACCTTCTTGGTTACGGATTCCTCCGGTGCGTTCGTCGGCAGCAGCAACGGCGAATACACTACGGACGAAAATGGCTGTGTGGTCATCCCGGGCCTTACTCCCGGAACCACTGTCACCGCCAAGGAAATCAAGGTTCCCGAGGGGGTAGTGCTGGACAGCGCACCGAAGTCCATTCTTATCAAAGAAGGTGAAGCACAGGTCCTCCGTTTTACCAACAAAATGGCAGGGACCCTCGTCATCCAAAAGCTGGACAAGCTGACTGGAAAGCCCCTGGCCGGAGTGGAATTTGAGCTGACCTATGCCGAAGGCGGGTTCGTTGACAATGCCAATGGACATCTCTCCAGCAATGGCCGCTACACCACCAACGACGCCGGAGAAATCCGCATCAGCGGCATCACTGGAACCATCGTCGTCAAAGAGGTAAAATGCCTCCCCGGCTACACCATTGACCCGGCGACCCAGACGCAGACGGTCAAGGTGAATCCGGCGGATACGCAAACACTAACATTTTATAACACTCCTGGCACGACGTTGACCATCCAAAAGCTGGTGACGGGCACCAAGGATCAGCCTCTTGCCGGAGTCGAGTTCCTGATCACCGACAGCAGCGGCGCTTTCGTCGGTCCCAACAATGGAATTTACCGCACAGACGAATATGGCCGCATCACGCTCACAGACCTGACCCCTGGAACGGTCATCACCGCAAAGGAAACCAAAACAGTGGACGGGTTCGTGCGGGATGGCACCCCGAAGTCCATTGAGATCAAGGAGGGAGAGGCGCAAACACTCACCTTCTACAATGCTCCTGTTGGCGGCTTGGAGCTGATTAAGGTCAGCGCCAGCGATGAAACCAGGCGCATTCCCGGCGTTACCTTTGAAATCCGGGGAATGGACGGCGCTCTCATTGAAACCGTCACCACAGGGGAAAATGGCCGGGTCCATGTGAATCTGGACGCCGGAGATTACTACGCTGTTGAGTTGAAAGCCGCTGAGGGCTACAAAATTGACGCGACTCCCCACCACTTCACCATCCGGGACAATGAAACGACCACCCTCACCATGACGAATGCCCCCTTCTCAGGCATCATCATACACAAGATCAATTCCGTCACCGGAGATGGGATTTACGACGTGAAATTCCTGCTGTATGATGAAAACAAAAACCCTATCGGGCAATACAGCACGGACAACGAGGGGTATATCTACATTGACGATCTCACCGTCCAGGGCAAAGGACGGCTGTACCTTCGCGAGCTGGAAGCCGCACCCGGCTATGAGCTGGACAAGGAGTACAAGACCATCTACGTCCAGCCCGGAAAAACGATTGAGATTGAATGGGAGAACACCCCGATTACCGGACAGATTCAGGTGATGAAGTATGCCGCCGAGTACAACGAAGTCACCGGCACACCCGCAGGAACGCCGCTTCAGGGCGCGGTCTATGAGATCAGCGATCCCCGCAGCAACAAAGTGGTGGATTACATCACCACCGACGCCAGAGGTATCGCGGCCTCCAAGCCCTTGCCGCTGGGACGGTATAAAATCGTCGAGGTGACAGCTCCGGCCTATTGGCAGCTCAGCGGAACAGTATTTGATGAAACGCTGGAATACTCTGGCCAGATCATCAAGGTTTCGGACTATGACAAGCCCGCCGGACTGGGCGTCACCATCACGAAACGTGGCAATGCGGAAGTCCTGGCAGGAAATCAGATGCGCTATGACTTTACGATTGCCAACACCAGCAACGTTGCGCTCGAAAATTTCTACTGGCATGACCGGATTCCCACTGACGCCGCCCGGGCTATGGTTATCAGCACCGGAACCTACAGCGCCCGGCTAAACTACCGGATTCTGTATAAGACCAACTATACCAGCACTTATCAGGTTTTGGCGTCCAACCTGATTACCACCAGTACCTACTCCTTCAGCTTGAGCGCCATCCCCATGCAGGCTGGGGAGTATGTTACAGACGTTTACTTTGACTTCGGCAAGGTTCCCGTGGGCTTCCAGAGCACCAGCAGCCCCACTTTGACCGTTGCCGTCAGCGGCACGGCGGCAAACGGCTATCAGCTTGTCAACCGGGCTGACGCCGGAGGCAAGTACCAGGGCACCTGGCAGACGGCGCAAGCAACCTGGGTGACTGTGATCCAGAAGCTGACGCCTACCGTTACTCCCACCCTCCCCAAGACCGGCTATTAAGCGAAAAGGGCGGCTCTTCGGAGCCGCCCTGTCTAAACGACAATTTCCCTATCGTTCTACAGGCGTGTAGTCCATGCTGGAATCTTCGTCAGTGGCTTCCAGCTTCATAATGACCGGGCGCAGGCCATCATTGCAGCTGCATATCGCGACGCCGGGCACCCTGATCCAGTCGCCATAATAGAAGACATCATTCCCAGCGCCATGAGCCAGGGCGAAAACATACTGATAAACAGCCTTCCACGCCTCATCGCAAAAGCCATCCGGTTTGGCGTAGTCCGTATAGAAAACCTGCCCTTCTTTCATCATGGGACACGGGCCAAGTCCTTCGGCGCCGTAAGTTTCGGCCAGCTCCTTGTTAAAGGTAGTCTGCAGGATTGTGATTTTGACTTTCTTCATTTCAGCACCTCGTCTATTTCAATGCTCCGGTCGAAATTATACGCTGAAATTCAACTGCCGATAATAGCCGTCACAGACGTGGGAAATGGGCCTGTCCGCAATTTCCGGACGGTTCGGGCCATAAAGCAGACGTCCAATTTTATAGTTCACCCCGTTGATGCAGACATTCTCACCAGCACTGTGGCTGCCGAACCTCGTCAGCCAGGCCAGGGCTTCCCGCACAGTGCAGCCTCTCCGCATCTCCCCGCTTTCATCCCATAGAGGATCGTACTTCAACTCCATACCGCATCATCCTCCGTTCATTTTTTCACAGCCGATAAACATTGTAGCTGGGCGCCGCCGGGAAAGCAATGGCGGAAACAGAGAAAAAGGAACGGACTTTTCGTGACAATTCAGACTTGACAAGGAGGAAAATGCCTTGCATAACACACCTCACAGTACACAATTCCTGGCTTTGACCAGGCGCCTGCTGCTGGCGTTCTCCAGCGCCGGAGCCATTCCCCGGATGCCTGACCAGGACATTGACCACTATTCCGAGCTGGCTCTTTTTCATGACATCGGGAAACGCGTTGTCCCTTCAGCGATTTTGAACAAGCCCGGTTCGCTGACGCCGGAAGAGTTTGCTGTCATGAAAACGCACACCATTGAGGGCTGCCGTCTTTTGACAGAAGATCCGGAGCTGTCTGCGAGAGAGGACTTTTCCCTGATCTGCGACGTCTGCCGCCATCATCACGAACGCTGGGACGGCGGAGGCTATCCGGATGGCCTGTCTGGCAGCTGCATTGCTCCTTGGGTTCAGGTAGTAAGGCTGGCCGACGCCTTTGATGCGCTGCTCCATCCCAGGCCCTACAAACCAGCGTACCTCTGGACATAGGCCGCGTCCATGATTTCTGACGGAGCCTGCGGGGCCTTTTCGCCGGATATCCTGATCTGCTTTCGTTACAGCATCCACGAAATTTATGCCGCTGTCTATTGAAATACTCAGTATAGAAGGAGGAAATTCTTTGAAAAATCACATTTTCCAGGACCGCATCGGACCGAACCTGCCCAGGTATTACAGCCGCGCCATGATGCTGGTAATTGCCTGTGCCTGCCTCACTGTCCCCGCTTTTGCGGTGCAGGACTTGTTCGCTGTGGCAAAGACCATCATCATTGATATCTACACCCAGATCGCGGGCATCAGCACCGTGCTGGCGGGCCTTATGTCTGCTGTGGCGGTCATCGGCGCGAAGCTCTCCAACAACCAGCATAAGGTGGACCAGGCATGGGACTGGCTGAAACGCATCTGGATCTGCTGGGCCATCATCAATGGAATCGGGGCCTTCATTGCCTACATCGTCCCGAAGTTCTCCGGTTTGGCAACACTGACTCCTTAAAATAGAACCATTCAGCAGGAAAGGAGGTGGTCATTTCTGCTGGAACTTATTTTTCAGGGCTTCTTTGAGTGGATTTACAGTCTGATTCTGGAGGTTTGGAACTTTTTCTTCTCATCGCTTCTGGACATCATGACGCTGGATTTTGCGTACATCAAAACCCACGTTCCCATTGTAGAGGACATCAGCGGCGTTTTTCTGGCGGTGGGCTGGGCGCTGCTGCTGGGGAACCTGGTGTTTCAGGCCATGCGCAGCATGGTTTCCGGCCTGGGCTTTGAGGGAGAAGACCCAAAGATGCTGTTTGCCAGGACCTTCGTGTTTTCGTTCCTGCTTCTGGTCAGTCCGCAGATATGCGGGATTGGCCTGAATCTCACATCAAGAATCATGGCTTTGCTGGAAGTTCCGGACGCGATCAATGTCCATCTGGTAGACAGCGGACTTTTCGGAACGCTTACCGCCGCCTGGCTGCTAGTCATCATATTCGATATTATCCTGATGTTCATGGTGCTGAAGCTGCTTTTAGAGGTAGCAGAGCGCTATGTGATTCTGGCGGTGCTGTCCCTCACAGCGCCGCTTGCCTTTTCCATGGGCGGCAGCAAGAGCACGGCGGATATTTTCTCAGGCTGGTGCCGGATGTTCGGCAGCATGTGTCTGCTAATGGTGACGAACGTGATGTTTTTCAAGATACTGCTGTCTGTGGTGTCCACCGTACCCAGCGGCCTGGACGTGTTTCCCTGGATGGTCCTGAACATCACCATTGTAAAGGTCGCAAAAAAAGCGGATGAAATCATTACCCGTATTGGCTTGAACCCGGCCATTACCGGAGATAAAGGAAAAGGCTTTGGAAGCATCCTTGCCTATTCCATGTTCCGCAGCGCGGCTTCCAAGGTTATCAAAACCGTCGGTGCGGCGGCAACGGGCGGGGCAAGCACAGCCGCCGGAGCTGCTGCAGGAGGCGCTAAAGCAATCACCGGCATGGCAGGAGCGGCGGGCGCTGCCGGAGCCGCCGGAGCCGCCGGAGCTGCTGGCGGGGCCTTCCGGTCAGGCGGACAGCATGGCGGCGGAACACGGCGGTCCGGTTCGCCGCAGGAACAGCAGACAGGAGGTACCCAGCAGGGCGGGACCAAAGAGCCTCCAAAAGATTCTGCCGGTCAAACCGGCCGGAGAAGCGGCGCTTCCAGAAAAACCTCTGTTCCCCAAGGCGCGCGGCGCGGAACGTCAAACGTCACTGGTACCACGGAATCCTCCAACACCCAAACTGGGGAAGACTTTAGCAGCGGCGGGAGATTTAGCGGCAGTGGCGGCAGAAGGCCCGGCGGATTCAACAGCGGCGGGAGATTTAGCGGCAGCGGTGGCAGAAGGTCCGACGGATTCAGCGGTGGAGGCGAATTTGGCGGCGGCATGGCCCGTGAAACCCTCCGGCACTCCGGCAGGATGGGCGGCGGCGCTGTCCGCAGGCACGGTGTCGATGTCTATGTCGGAGATGATTTCGACGACGGTCAGTTTGGCACGGGCGGCCGCCCAGCCCCGGATACAGCCCCCAAGAGTACGCCTGCTGGCGGCGTTGGAAGAAGCGGGCTTACCGGTACAACAGGAACTGCGCCGCCAGTGGATACAACCGCGAGAAGAGGCAGCGGCCGGCGTGGAGAGGGCACATCCAGGCAGGAATCTCAGAGGCGGGAAAGCCGTCCCATCCGGCAATTGGACAGCCGCTCCACCCAAAGGGACAGAACAGCAGCGCCGCCTGAATCAAGGCCGCGCCGTTCTGATATCGCAAGGGGCGGTTCCCCTGCGCATACAGACTCTACATCAAAACGGCGGAGCTCCAGCATGGCCCAGCAGAAACAGCGCACTGGCTCTTCTGTTGAAACATCTGCCCCAAAAGTCGGAAGATCTGTTGTCCGTTCTGACAGTCCCCCGGGAAGAGGGGGCGGCTCAGACACAAGTGCGGTTTTGCGTTCAAAACGGCAGGTTTCCGGCACGGTCCGGCAGGAACAGGCTAAGGAGTCCACGACCACCAGGGTTTCAACAAGAAGCGGCGGGGCGATTGCGCCGCCCGGCCCGGCAGGGAGCGGACACAGTTCCTATTCGGGAAATCCCCGCCGTTTCCGGGACCGAAGCCCCAGCCCGGCCCGGCGGGAACTGTCCAGAGGCGCAATTCCCAGGGGAGGGATTCAAAAAGACGGTACTCCCAAAATTCACCCCGGCATAGCAGGAACACCCCGCACATCCGCAAAGGCAGCAGCTCATTCGGAGCGCCGGACTTCTACCCCGGTTCAGCAGGAAGCGGTCAAGGCGCCAGCTCCCGCCAGGACACCGGCGAAGGGCAGCACACCCATTGCCCATCCCAGCCCCACAGAAAGCGGCGGCAGTTCGCGCACGAGAGCGGAATCAAAGCAGCGCACTGCCAACCCGGTCCGGCAGGAACAGGCCAAAGATTCCGCACCTGCCGGGCCCCCGAAAAAACCAGAAAGCCCCATTGTCCGCCCCGGCGGAAGGCCCGCTGCCAATCCAACAGGGACAAAGAGGCAAGCCGCGTCGACACGCACAACGCGGGCAAAGCCTGGAGGTGCCGCTCAGGGAGGGCCAGTGAATGGGAAACCGAAATGAAAAGAGTCCAGGTGTTCCGTTTCTGGTCAAGGCTCTAGCGGTTATCTCTGCTCTTCTGCTCTTGAATCCCCTGATGATTTTCACCGCTCTGCCCAATATGTTTTTCGGCTATGGCAGCTCTGAAACGGAGGAAATCACCCGCATGACGGAATAGGCCATGACCATTGGAGGAATTTACACCAGCCTGGAGGACTTCGACAGTACCCAGGTGGATTCCATTGTCACCAGCATTGCCAATGAATATGAGGAAAATGGAACTGCCATTGATAAAATCGAGGTATCCAGCGATGTTGAGGAAGAAGACCTTCTGTGGCTCATAGCAATCAACTCCGTCGCTCATCAGCAAGACCTGGACGCCATGAGCGCCGAGGATGTCCGCTCCTTCTGTACCGCTCACCTGGTTCTCACGCCCTCCTTGGACTTTCTGACCGGGGAGGGCGATGCTGTAAACACAACGCTGAAGATTCAGATTGAAAAACCGGACCCGGACCAGCTTATGGACCAGTTGGGCTTTGATGAAGAGGCCAAAACCTGGGCGGGAGCCATGTTTGAGGTCCTGCGGGACAGCGATGCTCTGAAAAAATACACTTCTTATTTTGAGGAGTTCCGCCCCAGCTACGAGGGGGATACCTCCTATGAGGGAGGCGGAAGCAATCTTGAACATGGCAGCGGCCACGGCAGCGCCATTGACACATCCCGCTTTGTCAGTCCTGGAACAAAGAACAATCTGGACCTTGCCGCCTACGCTGTCCAGGCTTGGGAAAACAACTGGGGCTATGTCTGGGGGACCTATGGCAATGTC
Organism: Oscillibacter sp.; assembly: GCA_022795445.1. Classification (GTDB taxonomy): domain Bacteria; phylum Bacillota; class Clostridia; order Oscillospirales; family Oscillospiraceae; genus Oscillibacter. The sequence continues at coordinate 7,778 of JAAWGR010000097.1, forward strand.
CTAACGGAATCCCTGTTTGCCTACAAGCTGAAGCAGTACCCGGACGGTGTGGGCAAATACAAAGACTTCATTCGGGCGAACTGGCTGGGCCGCCGTACCGCTGACTGCGTTGGCCTCATCAAGGGCTACGGCTGGCTGGATGCCTCCAGCGGTGCCATTCGGTACGGCACCAACGGAATGCCGGACTACGGCGCAAACCAGATGTACCAGTCCGCTGCGGTAAAAGGCCCCATGTCCACCATGCCGGAGATTCCGGGCCTGGCGGTTTGGAAATCCGGTCATATTGGTATCTACATTGGGAATGGGTACGTCATTGAGGCCATGGGCACCAAATACGGCGTTGTGAAAACGAAGGTGGACGGCCGGGGCTGGCAGGGCTGGTGCAAACTCCCGTCAATCACTTACATAGAAGGATAACAGTCATGGTGTTACAAACCAATCTGAGAGCGCTGCGGCACCGCTACCAGCTGTCTTTGACAGAATTGGAGGCGGTGTCCAGTCTTTCCAATCAATATATCAGCCGTGCGGAGCTGGGACAGATTCAACCCACAAAACGGCTGGAAGAGCAGTTGGAATCCGCTGTTGAAAGAATTATCGTGAAGCGGGAAAGCACGCTGCGGTCTTTCAAGAGGGATTTCCAGTCATACAAAGGCCGGCTTTTGCGGCCTGTGGAGGACACGAAACATGACGAATGAAACCTACTACATCCCTGCCAATTTTACCGACGCGGGCCGGGTGATGGGGCTGTTTGAGATCCGCAATCTGATTGAGGCGGTCCTTTTGACTTTGCCCATCCTGTACCTGTGCCTCGCTTTTGTTCCGCTGTCCATGACGCCGAAGATCATCGTCACCCTGACCGTCCTGGTGCCTGTGGGCGGCTTTGGCCTGATCGGCGTCAGCGACGACAGCCTGACCCGCTGGCTGGGTTCCTGGTGGCGTTGGCGGAAGGGGCGGCGGCTGATTACCTATCGAGGGGAGTGTAAGAAAAAATGAACATCAAAGAACTGATTTTTGGCGGCGCGGTGAAAGCCGCCGGAGGAGGCGGAGCCTACCGGGACAGCATCCAGGCATGGCTTCCCATCAAGAACATCATGGGCGGGGTTGTGATTACCCGGGATAACCGTTTTATTAAAATCCTGGAGGTCCTGCCGGTAAACATCTACCTGAAATCCGCCAACGGCCGGCAGAATATCATTGCCAGCTACGCCGCCTGGCTGAAAATCGCTCCAGACAACATTCAGCTGGAGGCCCGAACCCTCCCGGCGGATACTGCGGATTATGTGGAGCGCATGAAGGAGTTTGCTGGGGCGGAGGAAAACGAGTCCTGCCGGGAGATGATCGAGGACAACATTGCCGAGATTGGGCAAGGCGTGGCCAGCGACGCCATCCGGCACCGCTTCTTCCTGATCTTCCAGTATGAGGCCCACATGAAATCCAAGGGCCACAGCGTTGCCGCCATTATCCAAAGGCTGAATGAAGAGGCGGATACCGCACGGCGCTATTTGGACGTCTGCGAGCTGGAGGTGCTGGAACCCCGCTGGACAGATGATTTTATCCTGAAGCTGCTGTATGAGATCATCAACAAACGCACCAGCCGCCGGATAAAGCTGCCGGAGGGCGTGTTTGACATGACGACGGCGGTGCATGGCATCTACGAAGAATAAAAAGGATACCACTCATGTGGTATCCTTTGAAAATTTAGGCAGCGCCCTCTGCCGGAGTTGCGTGATCGTATAAAAATTTGGGAGAAATGTCGATATCTCCATCGTTCCATACGGTCACGCCGTAGTCAATGTATACCCCATTGAAAACAGCTTTGTCCGCCAGCGGCGCAAAGGCGGGTTTCTCCAGCAAAGGCTTGAAATCAAAAACCTTCGCTTCTCCTGTGCTGAACCGAAGCCACAGCTTGAAGTCCTCCATTGGCCGGACTCCGCTGATTTTGATAACCGGCTCCTTCTCTCCGGCATACGCGATACCGTCTACAATATACATTTC
>JAAWGR010000098.1 GCA_022795445.1 Oscillibacter sp.
TAAATACATCTAATTCCCGGACATATTTGCGTAGTATCTGAACTTTCCCCGCCACCTCCCGTCTTGTCCCGTCTTCTTAAATATCCTGTCCCCTTACAGCAAGTACACTTTTGGACACAGCACCCATGCTGTAAGTAATTCGTGCATAAATGTGCAACCCAATAGAAAACACACCGCCAATGGCGGATATAAGCATTGGAATATACAGAATGACTTTATGGGTTGCCTTTTTGGCGCATAACAATTGAGCCACTGCAAAAGCAATGAACAGAATGATACATAAAACGGTGCCTATGCCATCACACTCCTTTATCAAATTACGTTGCTCTGATTACATCACAGCCAGGCTTAATTTCAATCTGCCACAGGTGAAATTACCAGTGCCCAGCTCCATCAACACGAACGGTAAGAAGGCGCAATCATCCAATATCCTTTAGCGTACCCTTGCTGCATTCTGTCAGAAAGCCATAGTAATGATTCTAGTAATGGCAGGCTCCTGTCTATCCTTCTGTGCGCAGCGCGTTACTTTTTAAAAAATCCAAACTGCGTCCGCATTTCAAAAAGAAATGCAATAAAACTCTTCGGATAATCGATAAATTCTCCCCGGTCAATCATCTCTAAAATCTCCTCCAGCCCCGCCCAGCGGACGTCGCTGACCTCTTCCTTCTGGAGCGTGAGCCCAGAGAGCTCCAAATCCTTTGTAACAATATAAAAATCATCAAATCCGCCGTCAAAGTTGACGCAAACGGAAGCCCGTATACCAGACAAATCCAGCGGATACCCAAGTTCCTCCCGAAATTCCCGCTCCGCAGCCTGCCGGCTGGTTTCTCCTGCGTCTACGCCCCCGCCAATCGAAACATCCCAATAGTTGGGCCAGGTGAACTTTTCCGGCGTCCGCTTCTGGATCAGCAGCCGCCCGCCTGTGTCAAACACACATACGTGAACCACCATACGGTATTCCCCTGGCACGGCCTCCCTCTCCCGCTCCGCTGTGCGGCGGAGGGGAATCCGGTTTTCATCATATAAATCCACAAGTTCCATAATAACCTCCCGATTTGGTTTCCCTTATCCTAGCACGCCGGAAACAATTTTGCAACGATACCCACACCGCGTGCCGTGCCCCTTCAGCCTACTTCAGCGCCACATACCCGGTCTCCTCAACAATCGCCTGCCCTTGCTCCGACAAAATCCATTCCAAAAACGCAGACAATATCAGGTCATTTTCCTCCCGCGCAGCCTGCCCAACAGGCGCGGCAGTTACCGCGTAAAACTCCGATGAAATTGGATAGCTGCCGTCCCGGATGCTTTCCCTGGTCGGCTCCACGCCGTCAAGGGCCAAAAGCCGGATTTCATCATCTGTCACCATCTCTGTCGCATAAAACCGGAATGAAAAACCCAAAGCATTCGGATAATTCCGGTAGCTCGCCACCTGCCGGATTATGCCGTCCATCGCGGAAATACGGTCCTCTTTCTCCGGCTCGATCAATGGCAGTCCCTGCATCAACCGCTGCAGCGCCGACTGGCTGCCGCTGTTCTCCGCCCGCTGGAAAGCACGGATCACTTGGTTTTTTCCGCCCACTTCCTTCCAATTGGCGATCTTACCGGTATAAATGCCCTGAATTTCTTCCACCGTCAAGTTCGTAACCGGATTCTTGCTGTTCACGAAAAACACAAACGCCTCCCGTCCAATCGGGGTCAAATGCAGCTCCATCCCGGCCCGCTCCGCGGCATCTAGTTGCGCTTGGGACGGCGCGGCAGCAAAAATCATATCCACATCCTGGTTGATCAAATTCTCATAAGCATAAACCGTATTGCTGCAAGCCGCAATGTCTGCATAAGGAGAACCTGGATGTCCGTCCGGAAAAACGGCCTGTACAAACGCCGAATAAACTGGATACAGCGCCGTTGCGCCGTCCAAACGGAGGCGGCCAGCCGTTGCGGGGCCAAATTGCAGCGTGCTTTCTTCCTCCAGCGAAACCACACGGCTTTCCGGGACAAAAGGGTCGTATTCATGCAGAAGAATTGCCCGGTCATCCACGGTGGGGATGCTCTCGGTGTACGCACCCCAAGCCATATAAACAAGCGTCAGGGCACAGACAGCCAGCGTGGCGCGTTTCAGCCATTTCAGGGCCTTTCTTCCCAGATAGCCGCTCGCTGCCAGGACAAGGGCCAACATGGTTGCAATCCCCACAAATGGGATGACTTTCGTCACATAAACCGGGAATGCGCCCAGGCTTCCAAAGAGGAACAGGAGAAAAAGGAATCCCCCGTAAAAAAGCACAATCAATGCGGTTTGTATTATGGCCTTCAGGGCTTTTCGCCAGTTGAACGGCATGACGCCACCTCCTCCCGCAGCGCGTCAATATGCGCCCGCACCTGCTCCAAGTCAAAAGAAGAACAAACACGGCCATTACTGCCGTCTAACGCTCGGTAGTGTTGAGAGAGGATATTCTGCTGAATACAGAAGCCTCCGCGTTCTTCCACGGTTCTCCACCAGACTTTGCCGCCCATAGTCTTTCGGAAGCGGGGCGGCTCTTGGAATGCGAGGGCCTGGATCATATCGCTGGCCTCACCGCCCCATACGCCCGCCAGTACCTGGCTGCCGGAGAATATGGAGGCAAACGCCGCCGCACCCATCCAGCCCAACGAGCTGCGGCCCTTTTCGATTTCCACCAGCGTCTTTTTGGACAATCCCAAAATACGCGCCATGGCCTCCTGGGTAAAACCGTACTCTGTTCGCACCAGCTTGAGCTGCTGGTTCATCTCCTGTGCAAAAATCTCCCGTGTCATAGAGCTTCCTCCCCTTTCTTACGGGTGTAATTTTACACTTTTTACATCTTTTTGTCAATTAAAATATAAAAACACAACTCATGTAATCAAAAAAACGCCACTCTCCACACATATGCGGGAATGGCGTTTACCTTTGGAAAATCCGGATCACCGGTTTCCTCAAATATGGGCATGTTTCTGGGGCAAGGCAGCAGACAGCGGCGGCAGGATTCTCTGTTCCCGGTAGATTTCCCGCAGGCGGCTGCCGATTTGCTCCAAGCTCCGGGACTCCGCTACAGCCCGTCCGGCGGCGGTCAAATCTGGAAGTTCACCATCCAAAACGCCGGATACCATCTGTTGAAATTCGAGTAAATTCGACGCTTTGTATACATTTTGAGCATGGCAAAGCCAGCCGTCGTAGACCGGAATATCCCTCAAAACAGTAGGAATTCCGCAAGCAAGGGCTTCCAAAACGACGATTCCCTCCGTCTCCTCATGGCTCAGGAATGCAAACACGTCCGCCCCGCAGTATGCCTCCCGCAGTTCCTCCCGTCCAACATAACCGGGGAACACGACGTTTTCCGGCGCATGTTCCATCTCCTCCGCAATTTCTTGGGGGATCAGCCGCGGGTCTGTCCAGCCGAACCACAGGAACCGTGTCTGAGGCAAGGACCGGGCCAACGCCAAAAACTCTGGCAGGCCTTTCCGGGCGATGGTGTGGCCGACAGACACGACCGCCTTCTCCCCCTCCTGAAGGCCATACCGCACCCGGAAGGCTTCCCGCTTTGCGGGGTCGGGTGCGAAAAAATCCACATCCACGCCATTGGAGATGTTGTAAACCGGCTTCTTCAGCCCGTAACTCTCCAAGAGGCGCTTGGAATAATCCGTCGGCGTCAGCACCACATCCCCCAGGCCGTAGCAAAATGTAATCCAGCGGCGGAACAGCGGGGCCAGCAAGTTCGACCCTTTGAAGGAACCTTTAAAATCCTCCATCGTGGAGTGGCCGTAATAGACGACTTTCCGGCCCCGCAGCTTCGCTCCCAGGGCAGCGAGAACCGAATCCGGCAGGACCGTATTGACATGGACGGCAGCCGTCCCGCGTGTCCAACGGTCGGTGGTCGCCACGCCGGAACGGCGCAGGCACTCCCGCTGCTGGCGGATTGCCTGTCCAACACCGCTCTTGCCCACCAAGCTTTCTCCGCCGCTGTAAATATAAATACTCTCCATGACGTCCTCCACTTCCGCCGCCCGATGGAGCGGCATTTTGCGTGCACTTTACCAAGCAGGCGTTTCCGCCCGCTTTTTTTCGTTGCAATATGGATAGTTTCCCGCAAAAACCGCCAAACTATGACGGTAAATTTTATTGTAGGTTTGCCCGCCTTTTCCATGCCCCTTCCAGGTACAAGCGGCGGCGATTTTGGCTCAGCCTACCAGCGCGTTCCAGACGGCCGTCAGGCCCAAACTGTAAAGCGCAATTGCAAAGGGCTTGCCCAGCAGGATAATCACGGTGTACTTTCGCCAGCTCATGTCCGTCGTCCCCGCCAGATAGCAGAGGAAATCGTCCGGGGCCACCGGCAGGAAAATCGCCAGGGCAAACAGCCGCGCAAACCGGTCCCGTTCCTCCGCCCAGCGGCTGTATTTCTGGATGGTCTTATCCGAAAACAACAGGGACAGCAGCGGCTTCCCACAGCTCCGGGCCACCGCAAAAGCCATCAGCGAACCAATGCAGATCCCTGCATAATTATACGCAAACCCCCAAATCGGTCCAAACAAAATCACACCCACCAAACAGCCTAACCCGCCCGGCAGGATCGGCACCACCACCTGCACTGCCTGGAACACGGTAAACAGCAGCGCCCCAGCGGGGCCACAGCGGTCTACCAGCGCCTGTAACCGGTCCTGAGAGGTCAGCACGCCGCTCTGCCATCCCCACACAGCCACCGCCACGCAAATCAGGAAGCCGGTCATGGACGCAATCTGCAATGCACGTTTTTCAACAGGCAGCTGTTTCATGCCGAAATCCTCCTTGCCGCGCAGCGCGCAATCTGTTCCAGAAAAATGTCTTCCACCCGCTCTGCAAAGCGTTTGGCAGAGTATTCCTCCGCCGACGCACGGGCCTGCCGGGCCATTTGCTCCCGGTACTGGGGATGGGATATAAAGCCGTCCAGCTTCTGCCGGAAGTCCGCCTCGTCGCGGTACTGCCAACCGTTCTCGCCGTCCCGGACGACCCCCATCAAACACGGGTCCGCCCGGCACAGCACCGGTACGCCTGCCGCCAGAGCTTCCGCATATGTTAAACCCTGGGTCTCGCTGGTGGAGGCGTTGACGAACAAGTCACCCAGCTGGTACCAATCCACTACCTGCTCCGCGGCGACCATGCCCGCAAACACAGCATCCGGAGCCTCCAGGCCAAGTTTCGCGGCTTCCGCCTCCAGATGCTGCCGGGCTGGGCCGTCGCCCACCAGCAGGAGCGTCACGCCGCCGGGGCCCAGGTTCGCACGGAAGCGGAGCAGCTCGCTCAGGTTCTTCTCCTCTGCCAAGCGTCCCACAAACACCAGGACGGTATTCTCCTGGGGAATGCCCAGGCTGGACTTGAGCACGGCGGAACGCAGCGGGTCCGGTCCTTCTTGGAAGCGTTCCAGGTCGATCCCGGAAGGCACTACGAACACGGGCCGCTGCACCCGGTAATTCTGGAGCAGCATCCGGACCTTGCCCGTAGGAGCGATGAGGCAGTCGGTGTGCCGGGCGACCCAGCGGGTAAAGATAGCGGCTGCCTTCTTGCCGAAGTGGACGCTGGGGGAAAAGTAATGGGTGTAATCCTCGTAGACGGTATGGTAGGTGTGGATTAGGGGGATATTTCGTTCTTCCGCGATGCGCCGCGCCAGGAAGAAGGTGGAGAACTCGCATTGGGAGTGCACCACATCCGGTCCCCATTTCACCAGTTCCCGCACCCACTTGCCGCCCAGGGCCGTGCGGAGGCGTGCGCCAGGGTAGATCAAGCCCGCGGCGATGGAGCCTAAATAGGTAACGCCGTCTTTCTCCCAGGAATGGGTAGTTTGGGACAGGGTCAGGATGCGGACCTCATGGCCCCGCCGTTCCAGTTCCCGCCGCAGGTTTTTAACCGAGGTGACGACGCCGTTCACCGCGGGGATATACCAATCGGAAGTAATTAAGATTTTCATAGCTGATTCCTCGCTTTACTGCCGTTGTCTGCTTATGTAACGAGACAGCGGGAGATGTTTCTTCAAAAATCCAGAGAAAATTTCTCCTTGTCTTATTGTACTATCGTATTAGATATAATAATACAGTTGATACAGTTTGTCAAGAGGGTCCTGCGAATTTCTTTTATAAGCAATCCCCCGTTCCTGAGAGGAAGAATAGCACAAGGACGGGATGAGAAAGTTACAAAACAGGTACAATTTGGCAAAAAAACGTTCCCACGCCCTGATTTTATGAATGTATCACAAAAATCTGTCTGAATTCTTTCGGAAATCTAACAGATTTGAAAGAATCCCAGAAAAAGCCCGGCCAGGGCAATGCCCCAGCCGGGCTGGAAAGGCTACCGCCGTTCCGATGTGCCCACGATCCGGCCATAAGTCCGGGCCGTCAGGAGGAATACCAGGGCGTAGATCACACAGAACACCAGGATGGTTCCGCCGCAGCAGGCGGCAAAGAGGCCTACGTTGTTGATCTGGAACAGCCGCAGCATCCGGGAGAGCATGGGGAATGCCGCCAGGCTGTGGATGGCCGCCGCCCCAAGGGGCAGGAAGAACACCAGGAGGATCTGGCTGTGGATGGAGCCCTGCACTTCCCGTTCCGTCATGCCCACCTGCCGCATGATCTGGTAGCGGCGCTGGTCCTCATACCCTTCGGAAATCTGCTTGTAGTACATGATTAGCACTGTTGCCAGCAGGAACAGTCCGCCAAGGAAGACGCCCAGGAACAGGAATCCGCCGTACATGGCGTAAAAGTCGACGGCGTTATCTTGCTTGCCGGTAAAGCTGATGCCGTCTTCCAGACAGCTCAGGCGGGAAATAAGTTCCTCCGTCTGCGCCATTTTTTGCTCGTATGTGCCTTTCAGGTTCATCTGGACCCGGAATTGACGGGTTGAACGGGAGGGATCCAAAGCCGTGATCCTCTCCGCGGCCGCCTGGTCGGAAACCACCAGGAACAGCAAGGGTGTATCTTCTGTGATCAAGATAGTGCTGCCATGGCGGATATAGTCCGTCAAGGTGTCCCGGATGTGGAACGGCAGGCCGGTTTCGCCAAGGCGGGCGGCAATGGTGAAATCCGCAGGGAAATCATCCAGAAGATCCAGATAAGCAAGAACCTCATCCGGCGCAAGAATCACGTCTTTCCCCGTGATGCGGCCATAGTCTGCCGCCGTCACGATCTCCACCTGCACCTGGGTACAGTCCTCATCCAGGCACAGGGAAATTTCATTGTTCCGCAGGCCGCAGTAGGCCGTATAACGGGTGTAGTACCGCATATCGCTGTCCACGCCAAGGTCGCTGGCCTCCTGCTGGATCTGTGCCAGATACTCCATAGAATCCTCCGGCTGCTGATCCAAATTCTGGATAAATTCCAAATCATAAGGGAACATGGTATTCAAAGAATTTTCCAAACCGATATTCAAGCAAATGGTTGTGGAGATGGTCACCAGAACCATGGTGGACAGGATGCAGATGCTTGCCAAACCCACTGCGTTCTGCTTCATACGGTACAATAGGCCGGAAACGGCAGTAAAGTGCCGGGTTTGATAGTAAAATTTCGGGTTTGCCCGCAGGCGTTTCAAAACCGCGATAGAACCGGAGGTAAACAGGCAATAGGTGCCAATCACCACCAAAATAACCGCCACGAAAAACAGGAGCATTGCTTCAATGGGATTTTGGGTGACAGCAGCAAGGACATAACCAGCGCCCAGGGTCAACGTTCCCAGGACCACCAGCAGCCACTTCGTCCGCGGCTCCCGCTCACCGGCCTGGGCGCTGTGCAGAAGCTCCACCGGCTTGGATTTGCTCACCCGGTACAGGTTTACGATCAGCGTCAGCAGAAAAAGCACGCCGAACAACTGCACCGTATGGAGAATGCCCTCCCAGGAAACCTCCATACCGAACTGTACCGACATCCGGGCGATTTTCAGCAAGAGCAGCAGCATAGCCTTGGAAAGCAGTACGCCCATGGCGACACCGCCTGTAATGCCTATTACAGCACACAACAGGGTTTCCCAAAAACACATTTGGGCGATATGCCGCTTTTCCAGGCCCAGCACATTGTACAGGCCCAGCTCCCGCTGCCGCCGCTTCATCACAAAACTGTTGGCATACAGCAGCATGACCGCCGCCAGCAGCGCCGCCACAAAACAGCCAATGCTCGCAAAGGATTTTAGATATACCGCGCCCCGAACATTGTCCAGGCCTTCATTGCGGCCCAGGAATTGCAAAATGTAGTACATAGCGGCCGTCGCGGCGCAGGAGAGAAGGTAGGGCCCGTAAAACCGTCCGTTCCGTACCAGGTTCACCAGGGCAAGGCGGGGGAAAAATCCAGATTTACGCACGGGGCTCACCGCCTTGCGTCAGCACCGTAAGGGTGTCGGATATCTTGGCGAACTGCGCCTCTGGGGTCTGCTCGCCCCGGTACAGCTGGTGGTAGACTTCGCAGTCCCGCAGGAACAGGACGCGCTTGGCATGGCTGGCAGCCTTGACAGAGTGAGTAACCATAACGATAGTCTGGCCGCCGGCGTTGATTTCACCGAACAGGTCCAGCAGGTTGTCGGAGGCCCGGGAATCCAGTGCGCCGGTAGGTTCGTCGGCCAGGATGAGTTGTGGGTCGGTGATTAGCGCCCGGGCTACGGCGGCCCGCTGCTTTTGCCCGCCGGAGACCTCGTAGGGGTATTTTGCTAAAAGCTGACTGATACCCAGCTGTTCTGCCAAGGGGCGGAGCTTTTGGCGCATTTCCTGGTAGCCCGTCCCGGCCAGTACAAGGGGCAGGAAAATATTATCTTGCAGGGAAAATGTGTCTAACAGGTTGAAATCCTGGAACACAAACCCCAGGTGCGAACGCCGGAATGCAGCGAGGTCCCGCTCCCGGATGGCCGAGAGGGGCCGTCCGTTGAGAAAGACGTCCCCGGCGGTGGGACGGTCCAGCGCTGCCAGGATATTGAGCAGGGTCGTTTTGCCGGAACCGGATTCGCCCATGATGGCGACGTATTCCCCAGGTTCTACAGAAAAGGTTACATCCGACAGGGCTGTGACCTGGCTGCCGCTGAAACGGGTGGTATAAATCTTTTGCAGATGCTGCACTTCTAATAATGTCATGGCAAGCGCCTCCTTGTTGGATTCTGGCTTTATTGTAGCAGGTTCCGCGGGCGTCAGCCATGGATTTACCTTACAGTTTTGGGGGTGTATCTTACAGTTTTGTAAGATTGAGCGTAAGAAACCCCTTGGTTATATGAAAAACAACCGGGGAAACGGAGGATGAAAAAAGGGGGGGAGTGTCCTATCCGGAGATTTTTTGCAGGGGGCGGGTTCTGTCCCGCCCTGTCCCCCGAAAGTATGGAGTTCCCGAAAGAACGGGAGGGGACAGAGTCCCTCCCCTGCATCACATCTCCGTTATAAAATGCGCAAGAGGACACTCCCTGAAAGAGGTTTTCACTTGACACGAAGGAGAAAGCGTGTTATATAATACACAGTTTTGATCGTACATATGTATTTCAGCCAAGGAGGTCATATTATGCAAGGATTGTGGAATATGTTTTTCCAGGGGCCAAAGGAGAGCGTGAAAAAACTGAACGAGACGGTTCTCGCACTGGAAAACAGCGAGAAGTACCAATATGTTGTGCAGGACTGGCGTTATTGTCTTGACAAGCTGCACGCGCTGCGGGAAGACGGCGGCAGGGCGGAACTTCGAATCGACACAGG
>JAAWGR010000099.1 GCA_022795445.1 Oscillibacter sp.
TGGTGGGTTTGAACCCCCCATTTCTCTTTTCTCTCGCCAGAGAAAAGAGAAACGGGCCGTTCACGGTCCAAAGAGAAAAGAGCGCTGTGAGGTGCCGTGTTTGCTGCCGGGTTGTACCATTCAACACAAGAAGACCACACGGACTTGACTCTGCGTCTACCGCCGCTGTCGCTCTGCGGTGCCCGCTGAGGATTGTACTTCTACCGCTCTCTACTATCTATCGATAAATTCTGCGAACTGCCAGAATGCCAAACGGTAGACGTATCAAATCCCAACGGCCCCCGCAGCAGCGACAGCGGAAGGAGAGGCACGTCAAATCCGTGTGGTCTTCTTCGTTTTCGTTGGTAGGCACAGTAGAATTCCACCGGACTTGAGACGCCCCCGCAGGGGCGTCTTTTTCTCTTTTGGACCGTGAACGGCCCGTTTTCTCTTTTTCTTCGCCAAGAAAAAGAGAAAATGGGGGGTTCAACCCACCAGCCATGGGAATGGCTAAAGAAGGCAACTATGCAATATATTTTGTGAGAAGGCGGCTAGGCGGGAAGCGATGGAGGGGAGGGTGAGGGCTTCTCCTGCGTTGTTGGCGGTTTCCAAAAGACAAAACTGGGGCGGAAGCCAAAACCCTTTGTTCATGCACAACGCCGATACCACCTGGCTGGCAACAATGTCCCCGCCAGAATAACCGGAAACAACAAGAGCAAATACCGCTTTGTCCGTGAATGATGTAGTGCGGTACAAGGCTGTGAGCCGGTTGATCGCCGCAGTGAGGTTGGCCGAAAGCGCGTCATTATAGTTCGGACAAAGCAGTATCAGCGCGTCCGCCTCCTTAACCGCCGGATAAACCTCCTGCACCATCACACCACCATAAAAACAGCCTCCCTTCTCCCCGTAATGGAGGCACATCGTATATGGACATCCCGCACAGTCCTCCATAGTACCGTTCCGCAAACCAATCTCCGTGATCTTACAAACACTTTCCAGACGCTCGCGGCAGCAGGACCAGAGGTCCATCGTATTGGAAATGCCCCGGCTGGAAGCATGGAGCACCAGCAGATGCGGACGCGCCTTCCTTGGCGGCGTAAACTCCAGCACCCGCTCCGCTAAACCGCGAACGGCTAGACGGTAAGCCTCTTCCAGAGAACAGCCGGCATTGTGCGCTTGTATAGTAAAATTTTGCAGCCTCCCAGTCGCCTCCACCAACGGACGGCCCGGGAATGTACACCCCGCAAGGCTGGCCGCTAAAACCAACTCCCGCCCTACGGCTTTGGTATATAAATCACCGGCACCGTCAATCACTACGCCGCCAACGCTCCCGCGCAGACAGCCAGGATGCTCCCGCAGAAATGCCAAAAGGCTGTATAAACGGACATCCATCCCGTTCTCCGGCAGGGAGAAGGCAAACAGGAGCCGCCGGTTCTCTAAGGGCGGACTGCCCGCAAAATAACGGACATTTTTACCATCCAGAGCGAAAGACAAGGTTTTCGCCAAGCGTCCGGTAAGCTGGCCGGGACGGCCCGCGTGGAGAATCATCAATTCCGGTTCCATGGGCCTCCTTTCCGGTGCTTCAGCCTGTTACATAGTAGGAATAGCACATGCCCAAATCGTTTAGGGCCTGGCAGAGAAAGAGAACCGTCAAAAGGTTTAAGGCAAAGGCTGCGAAAAGATCCCGCCTGCGGCGCTTGGAGACAGCCAGGGAAATCCAGGCCAATATTAGCGCCAAAACCGCAAAAACAGGTACAAGAGCCGCAGTATTTTCAGAAACCTTAATGGGGACGTACGCCACAGGCATTCCCGTCAAACCTGTGAAAACCGCCGCTGGAACAAGGGCCGCAACCTGTTTGATGTAAACACGCTTCATCCGGTCGAATGCAAAATATGCTCCGTCTCTTGAAGACGGGCAAACAGTGTGTCTGGCAGCTCCAGCAGCTCTGTTTCCAACCCATAGGGCGTGAAACGGTTCCGCATGCCGAACCAGACGCCGCCCAGCGGCACTGAGCTGCAATGCCATACTCCCCGTAGGGCCAGCAGAAGCTGCATCGCCCCCGAGGATACCGCTGGGGCTACATAGGGCTTGAATCCTAAGTCCCGGATGCGGAGGTTTGCTTCCAGTGTCTGCTTGGTCAGTTCCTGAGAGAGCGCGTCGTCATAATGCTGTACGGAATTGGCAATCCATAGCCCCTTACCGTGGGGGCCGAAGCTGCGGCCTTCCGTCAAGTAGGCGGCAAAACGCGGGTCTTGCTTGGCAAAGTAGGCTGCCCTGGCCGTCATTACCCCCAGGCCAAAGCCCTGCACCTGCTCCGGCAGGAGACCCAAGCCGTCCAGTTCGCCGTCCGCGCCGGTGTTGGATGCCCGCCACGCTGCGCGGCACAAGGGGTCTACCGGGTCGCTGAGCACCATGAACAGCCCCCTGAAGTCCGCTGCCCGGGCCTGCCGCGCAAAAGATTCCACCAATGGGCGATTCGCTTCCAATTGGGCCATGCGCACATCTTGTACGCCGCTGCCCACCGCCGGAATGGCTTTCGTTGCCGCGAAGATGAACACATCGCATGCGAAAAGGCGCTCCGGTCCCACCGGTTCCACTTCTGGAAGCCCGCCGTAATCCCATGGCCACGCAATCTGGCCCATTTCCGCCGTCCAGCGGGCAACGGTGTTTTCGTTCAAATCGCAGATTCCAATGGCGGAAATGCAGTCCCCGCCCAGCAGCTTCAAGGCCGTCAGCAGCGTTCCACCTACGTCCCCCACAGCCAGCAGGTGTACCCGTTTTTTCCCTGGCCTGGGTGTGGTAAATTCCACCGCCTGTTTCCAACGGGGATGCTGGGTGCAGACTCCCGTCAGCGTCCCTGCCGCCAGGGCGGCGGAAGCCTCCGGCGACAGGGACGGCGGAACCGTGTCCAGACGCCCTGCGTCCAGCCAAGAGACGCTGGGCGTTTTTACCGCCAACTGTCGGGCGTCCGTGACGCGGAACGCCACAGGCCCTGCCCAGGCATCCCGGTTCTCAAGATAATAATACATAACGCCTCCTGGAAAGTCTTTTGATCAGAAAAAGATATTGTTCTTCTGGTCCTGCTCCGTCTGCTCCCGCATCCGCAGCAGCAGCCGCAGATCGCCGTCCAGGCAGACAGAGGCGGAGAGGTTCGGGTTATAATGCAGCGCCATGCCCTTGTCTGGGGACAGCGGCAGAATCACCGCCTCGCTGAGCCGGGAGAGGGTCAGGTTGCGGGAATACCGCTCCCGGTAAGAGCGTTCCAAGGCCAGCAGGATGTCCCGGCTGTTCTCAATGCAGACCCGGGAGAATTCAAACACCGCCTGCCGGTCGCAAGCCTGGCAGAAGCGCGGGAAGGCGTAGGGCAAAATCAAGTTCACCGCCGGGGTCAAGCCCGGGACGGAGGGCCGCGCCCCATTCACAGCGTCGCCGCCGATGAAGGGATACAGGGTGGACTCCGTGAAGAACGCCTGCAAATCCGGCACGAAATAGACGCTGCTTACATGCATGCCATTGGCGGCCATCAGGTCCCGGCCGCGGCCCGACAGCAGGCCCACCAGCAGCTGGTCAATTTCCAGGTTTGAATCCTCAAACAGCGGGGCCAGAGTCTTAATGCGGTTGCCGGAGTGCAGCAGCTCATCCACCAGCATCACCGGACGGCGGAACGAACGGATGCTCCGCACCTGGCTTTCCAGCGGCGGATAGCCAGGGTAAGGGCGGATCGTAAAGGATTGCAGGTCCGAACCGTATTCCTTATCCGTATGGATGGTTTTTGTGACAGTATTCGGCACCGCGTTGCCCCGCAGGATTTTGCCGAAGGGTACGCACATTTTGGGCCCCAAGGTTCGTCTCTCCAAAGGCTCGGCAGGAACGCCATTCTCCTCCGTCAGCATCCGCACCATGCGGTGATAGATCACTTCCGCGTTGATGGACAGCACTAAGGTGTTCGGGTACAGCCCGCAGGCGGCCTCTTGGAGGCGCAGGTGAGCCTTCAGGATTGCCGCCAGAACCTGGCGGTCCGACGAGAAGGGTTCTTTCAAAGTGGTGGGGATGTTTTGCAGCAGCACCACAGGAGAGCGCATATCCACCAACAGCAGCGGCCGGGGCGATTCGATATCGGCCCGAACGAACCCCTGCCGCTTCAAAAGCGCAATGGCTTCATCATCCTCCCCGCCGCCCCACCAGACGGCGTAGCCGCAATCCTGGGCCAGCGCCTTAAACAGCGCTTCCGTCAAGAGCAGCTGCCGTACGTTGTAGTTCCCCATCGGGTTCTGTACGCTGTACAGTCCCGTCAGCAGCAGGATGCGGCCCGCCGTGTGGGTGCGGACGTAATCGGCCAGGGCTTCGCTGCCAAAGGCGGAATACAGCCCGCCGGAGTTCAGGATCCGCGCCGTCAAAACGCCAAGGACGCAGGGTTGCGGCTTGGTTGCCTTTAACACATACAAGGCGTCCCGACTGTCCAGGGGCGGAAGGTTCCCCATAGATTCCTTCAGCTCCACCATCAGAGCTTCATCCGGGGCCTCTACCCGGCAGAATTTCAGGCTGCTGGCCTGAACCAGCTGCTTATACTGCGGTTCCCGCAGATACAGGCTGTTGCGGTAGATGTAGTCCTGGACGGTGGGGTCCACCAGATTGGAAATATCCCGGCCCATATCGACGTTTTCCCGGATACGGGTGGAGCTGATATCTTCCAAGTGCGGCGGGAGCTGCAAACGGATCACCTGACCGGTGATTTGGGAGAAATTCGGCTCTGGGGCCTGGCCGTTCTGGTCGCTGGAACGGCGGAAAATGATATGGTTCAGGGAATGGACGGAGCCCTCCTGGGGCGGGACCTGGTAAGAGGACGCATTTGCAACCACATCGGACCCCACAGCCAGGTACAATTCCCGTCCCGCGAAGACTTCCCGCAGGCGGATAAGGTCCTCGGGGGTTGCAAGGTTGACGGGTATGTCATGGGGGAACAGGTACACGTCGAAAGCGTCTGCTACAGACATGCTGACGATCTGCCGTCGGATCAGGGACGGCTGCGCCTTTTTCGACCAGGAGAACTCATCGATGGCAAGATACACCTCCATCCCCTGGTCCCGGATGGCCTGCACAATGCCCTTGTGGGAAAGGGAGAAGGGGTCGAAGGTCCCGGGGAAGAAGGCCACCTTTGTGTGGCTTTTGAATTGGAAGGGGCCGGTTTCGATGCGGTGCCGGACGGCGAAGCGGTAGATATGGGAGAGGGCAGCGGCGGTGTAGAAGAACGTGAGCTCCTCTTCCGGCTGCTCGGAGATCAGGAACAGGATTTTTTTGGCCAGGAGGGTGAACAGCTCCGTCTGCTCCTCGTAGGACAGCACCTTGGAGGCGAACAGCACCTCGCCCAGCACCCGCAGGGCTTCCTGCCGCACGGGTTCCATGCAGGATGCAAGACCCTTGAGCAGCAGTCCCGCCATCCGCCGCCGCCGGGCCGCGAAGGCCTCCGGCGTCTCGCTGAAACGTTCGGCGTATATGGCATAATGCTCCAGAATCGCGCCCACAGTGGACAGGGCCGCCGCCGCCACGCTGGTGCTGGAGGATGAGAGGAATTGCAGCATCTGTTCCACCATCTCATCCAGCTCCCGGGGAGAGAGCCACAGGACGAACTGACCCAGATACTGGGGGATGTACTGGGAGATTTCCGCCTGTCCGGTTTCCAGGGCTTCGGAGAGTTCCACGGCGACCTCGTTGCGGCGGTCAGGCGTCAGCATGGGGGCGATTTTCAGCAGCGCCGCGCCCGCCATACGGCGGACAACGACGTTCTCACCGACCTTCAGCAGGTTGGAAAAGTGCGTCGCGATATGGAGGGAACTGGCCGGGTCCCGGCGTCCCGCCTGATCCAGGAGGTATTCCACGCCCACGGCCTTCAGCAGCCAATGGGTAGCAGTTTTCAAGTTGTCCAGGAACACGCCGCTGGCAGCCTCCGGCCGGTCCAGCAGGACATACTGGGCGGAAACGTCCAGCCCCAGGGAATGCCCCAGCCGGGCCTGGAGGAACAGCAGTGGAATACTGGAAACACAGTCGGCCTTTTCCACAGCGTCGGAGATCTGCTGCCGTTCCGGCGCGTCCTCTGGCAGATAGGGCAGCAGCTGGCGGATCAAACCCATGGCGGCCGCCTGCTGGGGGGCGTCGCCCCGTTCCAGCCACCACACGGCAAACCGGACGGGCATCCCCCAATCGCCGGAGAAGAACCGCTCCATAGGCATGTTGCGCATGGCGTCCATCAGGGCGAAGGCCGCATCGGCATCCACCGCCTCGGGGTCCTGGTAATGCTGGAACAGCTGGTTGGCGAAGCGGGAGAGGTCGCTGGCAGAGCAGGCGTCCAGGAGCGCGTCGGCAACGTTTTTCGCCTGATACCGGATCATGCTGATCTGCCGGGCAGTCAGGCGGTGGTCCGGCTGGATGAGCTTTTGCAGGTATTCCGCCCACAGGACGAAAGGCCGGTCCTCCTGGGGGCTGGGGGCCGTTCCGGCGGGCAGCTCCTTTTTATAACCGGAGATGAAGCCCGCCAGAATGCGGCCCATCAGCGCCGCGGCCTGGCGGCGGACGTCACCGTCGGGCTGCAGGAGCAGCTCGTATAAAAACTCCAAGGTCTGTTCCTTTTGCGCGGTGCTCCAGTAGGTAAAATACTCCCCGAAAATAGAGACATAGGCCCGGATGCGGGCGGGGTTTTTTTCGCCCCGTGCGGCCTCCAGGGTGGCGATGAACAGCCGCTCTCGGCTGAGGCGGTGCATGAGGCGGATATTGTGTTCCACCGCTGTCCGCCGCAGGCCGCAGACGACTTCCTCTTCTGTCATCAAGGCGGCATTCTTCCGGGGAAGGGCGGGGCCGCCGGGGGTTTCCAGGGTGATGTCTACGCCGAAAGTGGTCAGATAGTCCTCAAAGTCTTGCAGTTTGGCGTAGACGTATTGATACCGGAGGCGTTTGGCGTCGTCCACATTGTCCAGTTTCTCTAAAATCACGTCAAACGCTTCCTTCAGGGAGAACAGGCGGGCAAGCTCCTGCCCGTCCTCGCCACGAGACTGCTTCACCCGGAAATCAGCGTACACCAGCACCAGGGATTCTGACGACAGGTTTTCGATCTCCAGATCCCAAACGGAGTGGTTTGCCGCGATACGGCCCAGGGACTTGAGGTTATGGGCGGCAAACCATTGATCCGTGTAGAAATAATGCAGGTAAGGGACGCGCTCGCCGGGCTTGCAGCCGAATTTGCCGATGTCGTGCCCAGCTGCCGCGCCGGACATGAGGGCAAGATCAATCAAGCCGCCCTCCGCTTTAAAGGCGCGGGAGACCGTCATGGAGACGTGATGGACGCCGGCGATATGTTCCAGCGTGCGGAAGGGGGTGACTTCATGGCCCAGACGGAGCAGTTCATAAACGTACTCCTCCCGGAAGCGGCGGAGGAACTGGCGGTAATCGTCCGCCAGGGTACAGGTTTTCAGTTCTTCTTCCGTGCAGAATGCGAAATCCAGCCAAGGGTCGAAAGGAAGCGCGTTCCGTTCTGCGTCAAAGAGGGTCCGGAGGAATTGCAGGAAGCAGATAGCGGCGTCCCGCTGGGCGGGGGCATGGTTTAAGTCGTCCTGGGGATACAGGATCGACACGGCGGTTTGGTAGGCATATTTCAGCCAGCCCTCCGGCGGAGCCAGGGCGATTTTGTCCAGCAGCGGCAGGAAGACCTCCAAGGCCTGGGCACAGGAGAGGCGTTCGGTGATGGGCAGCAGGGGGGCCAGCAGGGAGCGCCAGTCCATACCGCCGAAAAGCCGGTTCATATCTGCCCGGTTATGGCCCAGGCGGCGCAGGAAGACGTCTTCTCCGAATGACTCAGCCATCAAAAGCGGGAGCGCGCTGTCGTGTTCCATGGGATAACCTCCGATTTGCCGCAGGACCTGCGGCATTTGTATTTTATATTGATGATGATTTTGTTTAGAAATCGGCGCTGCCGACGGTTCTGGGGTGGGGGAGGACGTCGCGGATGTTGGCAATCCCCGTCAGGTACATCACCAAACGCTCAAAACCCAAACCGAAACCTGCATGGCGGCAGGAGCCGTAACGCCGCAGATCGCAATACCACCAATAATCCTTCGGGTCCATGCCCAATTCCTGGATGCGGGCCTCCAAAATATCCAGACGTTCCTCGCGCTGGCTTCCGCCGATGATCTCGCCGATGCCTGGCACCAGGCAGTCGGCCGCGGCTACGGTTTTGCCGTCGTCATTCAGCCGCATATAAAAGGCCTTGATCTCCTTTGGGTAATCGGTCACGAACACCGGCCGCTTATAAACCTGTTCCGTCAGGTAGCGCTCATGCTCCGTCTGCAAATCGCAGCCCCAGAATACTTTGTAATCAAACTTCTCATTGTTCTTTTCCAAGATTTCCACTGCTTCGGTGTAACTGACGCGTCCAAAGTCAGAAGATGCAACATGCTCCAAACGCTCCAGCAGTCCTTTATCAACGAACTGGTTAAAGAACGCCAGCTCATCCGGACAGCGTTCCATCACTTTCCGGATGGCATATTTGATCATAGCTTCTGCAACGTCCATATCGCCCTGCAAATCGCAGAAGGCCATTTCCGGCTCGATCATCCAGAACTCCGCGGCATGGCGGGCGGTGTTGGAGTTTTCGGCACGGAAGGTAGGGCCGAAGGTGTAAACGTCGCCGAAGGCCATAGCGAAGTTTTCAGCGTTCAGCTGTCCGGAGACCGTCAGGTTGGCTGGACGGCCAAAGAAGTCCTGACTGAAATCGATGCTGCCATCCTCCAAACGGGGCGGGTTTTGGGGGTCCAGCGTTGTAACGCGGAACATTTCGCCTGCGCCCTCGCAGTCGCTGGCGGTAATAATAGGCGTATGGACGTAAACAAAGCCTTGGCTCTGGAAGAACTCATGGATCGCGAAAGCGGCGGCGCTCCGCACGCGGTAGGCGGCAGAGAACAGGTTGGTACGGGGCCGGAGGTGTTGGATGGTACGGAGGAATTCGACTTTATGGCGCTTTTTTTGGAGGGGGTAATCTGGTGTAGAAGGGCCTTCCACTTCGATTTGGGAGGCTTTGAGTTCTAAGGGCTGTTTTGCTTCTGGGGTTAGGACCACAGTACCGGTTACGATCAAAGCTGTGCCGACGTTTTGGGCGGCGATTTCGCGATAATTGTCTAACGTGCCGTTATCCATGACGACTTGGAGGTTTTTCATACAGGAACCGTCATTGAGTTCAATGAAGGCAAAATTTTTCATATCGCGGATGGTACGCGCCCACCCGCCGACGGTAATTGTTTGGCCATCCAAGGCTTCTTTTCCGGCAAAGACCGCCGCAATCTTCGTATACTTCATAGCAATCTCCTATTCTTTGTCAGTTTTCAATTGGCATTCTGGCTGTATTATATCACGTCTTTAACATTTTACAAGACTTCCTTTCTCTTTCAGCCATTCCCATGGCTGGGAGGTTTGAACCCCCCATTTCTCTTTTCTCTCGCCAGAGAAAAGAGAAACGGGCCGTTCACGGTCCAAAGAGAAAAG
>JAAWGR010000100.1 GCA_022795445.1 Oscillibacter sp.
TCTCTTTGGACCGTGAACGGCCCGTTTCTCTTTTCTCTGGCGAGAGAAAAGAGAAATGGGGGGTTCAAACCTCCCAGCCATGGGAATGGCTGAAATCAATGCTCCGCGCTGCCAGGCGCGCCCACCGCAGGGCAAGCCCGGCATGACTGCAAGTCATGAATTCGGGTCAACCTCTGTTGGACTGGGGATGGGGTTTTCTTTGTGGTCGATGATGGCGCGGATCAGTTCGACGGTTCTTCCAAGGCCTAAATAACTGCTGTTCAAACAAAAATCATAGCTCTCAACCGAGCCCCAACGCTTAGACGAATAATACTCATAATACGAGGCGCGGCGCTTATCCGTCTTCATAATCAGGGAACGCGCCTTGTCCGGCGGCAAATTCTGCCGCTTCGCCACACGCTCAATCCGGTCGTCCAACGGCGCATGGATAAAAATGCTCAGATGGTTCGGATTGTCCACCAGCGCATAATCCGCACAACGCCCAATCATCACACAAGGACCTTCCTCCGCAAGCTGCCGGATCGTATTGAACGTCGCCAAATACACCTGCTGTTCCAACGAATCCCCTACCCCTGCACCCGGCAGAGCAAACATGTACGAGTCCATTGCAATCGAATACAATAAGCTCTTGGGCCGCTCATCAAAGTGGTCCACAATCTTCTCACAAAGCCCGCTCTTCTTCGCAGCCTCCTGCAAAAGCTCTTTATCATAAAACGGAATCCCTAATTCCTTCGCTACCCGGATGCCAACTTCCTTGCCTCCGCTTCCAAACTGCCGTCCGATCGTTAATACCGTTTTCATTGAAATCACTCCTTCCGGTATTTCCATTATACTCCAAAATGGCAAAAACGTCAAACAAAATGTTCCCAAATTTATACAAAAAGCCAACCGGTTTCCCAGTTGGCTCAATTCTTGAGGCGGTCATATTATCAAGGTTCGTTTTCCAAATCCAAACGGCGCAGCCCCGCAATGTCGCTCACCGGCAGGGAAAACACCACCGACTGCGCCTCCGTCTGCATCCCCGCCTGGGCCATCACCGCTTTCATGATCGGACTCCGGTCCACCGCCCTGGCCAGGATGAACACCATTTCCTTCTCCGCCGCAATCGACACGCCGAAGAACTTCTTCGCCAGCTCCGTACCCGTCCCTTTCGCGTGGATCGTCGTGCCGCCGGCGGCTCCCGCCGAACGCGCCGCGTCCATCACACGGTCCGTATGCCCGCGGTTCGTAATAATCACGATCAACTCGTGGGTGATCTCCTTCTCCATGACTTCCTCCGCCTCCTGACGCAGCAGGTAATCCCTTGTCTTCGCGCCGCCAATGGCGGACACTGGCACGGTCATCAAAATGCCCCGGCCCGGCACATCCAGCCACAGCTCCCGTTCCGCCTTCCGCACCAGGCGCGGCGAACGGGGCGCAACCAGCATCAAAACCACCTTTTCCGTGGCCTCCAAACCCAAATAGTCCAGAATCTCTGTCGAGGCCGTCCCGCGGCCCAACGCCGCCAAAACCAGCGGGATTCCCTGCTCCTGGAACCAGGACGCAAACTCCACGCCCCGGCTCCGGTCGGTTATTGTTATCATGAGAACGGCTCCGCCCATGCACACGCCTCCTGCTTTCATAATCCGCAAAAGCGAAAAATTCCTGTGGAATTTCCGGCAGCTTGCGAGGGGCCAGGGACCCTGGGTCCCTTACAGCTCAATGATCTCGTCGTCCACAACTTCCTCTGGCGCCTCCGTGCGCTTCTGCTTCCACTGGTACAGCAGACCCAAAAGCTGGATCGTTAACAGCGGGGTCATGGCTACCATGGACACCACGCCGAACGCGTCCGTCACGATGTTGCCCCCCAACGCCTCGCAGGCTCCCATGGCAAAGGGCAGCAGGAACGTTGCTGTCATCGGGCCAGAGGCCACGCCGCCGGAGTCAAAGGCGATGGAGGTAAAAATTTTCTGCACAAAGAAGGAGAGGACCACCGCCGCCAGATAACCTGGCACTAAAAACCAGAAAATCGAGATCCCCGTCAGCACCCGCGCCATGGCAAGGCCGATGGAAACCGCCACGCCCGCCGACAAGCTGGTACTCATCGCGCTGCCCGGGATGGCTCCGGAGGTGATTTCCTCCACCTGGCGGTTCAGCACATGAACGGCCGGTTCCGCCTGGACGATGAACCAGCCCATCAGCATACCGATCGGCACCAGGACCCAGGAATAAGACTGCTGCGCAATCTGGCTGCCCAGGTAAGTGCCCGCCGGGAGGAAGCCGACGTTGACGCCGGTGAGGAAAACAGCGAGGCCTATATAAGTATACAGAAGACCGACTATGATTTTCAATACCTTTTTGAAATTTAAATGCAAAGCCGCCATTTGGAAGATGGCAAAAAAGGCCGCAATGGGGAACAGGCAAAGGAAGACCTCTTTCGCATATTCCGGGAAGGCCGCAAAAAACAATCCGCCCAGGGCGCGGCTGTCCGCCGCTTCCGGCATGGCGGAGGGGGTGTAGGCCCCGGAGGCGGGAAACCGCATTGCCAGCAGCAGGACTGCCAGGATCGGCCCCACAGAACACAGCGACACCAAGCCGAAGCTGTCCTGTGCGGCGCTCTCGTCGCTGCGGATGGAGGAGACGCCCAAGCCCAAAGCCATAATAAAGGGGACGGTCATCGGCCCGGTAGTCACGCCGCCGGAGTCGAAAGCCACGGCGAGGAAGTCCTTCGGGACGAAAAAGCCCGCCAGGAGGAAAACAATGGTATAAGAGCCAACGATCAGCCATTGCAGGGGGACCTGGAACAGAATCCGCAGGAGCGCGACCACCAGGAAAACGCCCACCCCAACGGCCACCGCGCCGATCAGGAGCATATTGGGGATGCTGGGCACCTGGTTTGCCAGGACCTGCAAATCCGGCTCGGAGATGGTGACCACCACGCCGATCAGGAAGCTCAGCAGGACGATCAGCCACAATTTCCGGGAACTTGCCATTTTTGCGCCGGCCTGCTCACCGATGGGGGTCATGGCAGCTTCCGCGCCCAGGGTAAAGAACCCCATGCCGACGATCAGGAGCGCCGCGCCCACCAGGAATGCTAACAAGATGTCGACCGGCAGCGGAGCGAAGGAAAAACACAACACCAGCACGATCACGGTAATGGGCAGCACAGAGGCCAGCGCCTCCCGCACTTTTTCCCCCAGAACGGTTTTTGTCCGCCCCACATTGTCCCTCCACCGCCTGATGTTGACCACGCGTTCACCCCCTGCAAATTTTATCATAATTTTACCACAAAAATCCAGCCTTTTGCAAGGGAACGCGGGATTCCTTTACGTTTCTTTTACATGTCTTCCGGACTTTCAAACGCGAATTCACCAAATATTTTCCTCCATGTCTCAGACCCGACTGCCTCGCTTCCCTCAAGAAACAGGTCCTCCGCGTCCATCTGGGATTTCTGGATAACGGCAATTGCCCGTTCTATATCCCCAAATTTCATGCACATAATCGCTTCCGACCCGGCATTAAAAACGGTGCCGTACATTTGGCCAACCGTTGTCATCAATTTATAATATGCTTTTGCCCTGAGCTTATATCCTTCTTTCCTGTTCATATGAAACCTCCATCTACTAAAGTTACTTCTAACTATAAATTCTAGTTTTTAGAATGTCAAGATTATTTCAAACTTTAGATCGCTTCAATTTTTCGACAAATTTTGCATATGATACAGATATGTAGAAATTGCAGCATTTAGAGGGGGGATTCCGTGGGCCTGGATTACAAGCTGATTGGCAAGCGCATTGCCCAACGCAGGAAAAAACTTGCACTGACACAAGTGAAAGTTGCAGAACAAGTAGAAATTAGCGAACAATATCTCTCCAACATCGAACGCGCCGTATCCATCCCTTCCACAGAGGTTGTCATGCGGCTGGCTCTCGCGTTAGACACCACGCCGGATGAATTTCTCATTGGGGCCGCCCGTGTGGAGGGCGAACGCTGGAAAAACGTCGCGGAACTGCTGCGGGCAATGGACGAGAAACAGCTGGATTTGACCGAAAGTTTTATCCGTTGGGTGATTGAATGCCAATAAAAAAAGGGACGCTGTTCGTATGAACAACGTCCGTTTTTACGCTTATACCGGCTGCGCCTCCGCTTCCGCGGGCTGGGGCGCTTCGGGTTTTCCACCGTTTTTCTTCCGGCGGTGGAAAAGTCGGGAGAAATTGTCGATTACGGAGTAATACACCGGTGTGAACACCAGCGTGATTACCGTGGAGATCACCATACCGCTGATCATGGTAATGCCCATATCGCTCCCACTGCCCATCATGGAGTCGGAGTTGGAAGCGGAGATTGTAATCTCACAGCCCGCCACGTCCGCCAAGGCGGTGCGCAGGACGGCGGCAATGTCGTTGCTGCTCCGTTCTCGCTGGGATTTGGAGCCAACGTCCATCATCATGGTGACGGACGCGCTTTGCGCGATATAGAACATATCCACAATCTCCGGCACCGTCCGCTCTACAATGCCGCTGATTTGGTCGGCCTTTGCAGCGGTTTCCTCCAGCTGCGCGCCAATGGGCATACTGACGTTTACCGTCACCTGTCCCTGGTCCATGTCGGGCATGAGAACCGTTTTTGTATTCACCAGCGTCAAGCCGAAGCCAACCACCAGTGCGAAGGATGCCAGCATCCCGAGGAACAGGCGCCGGATGAAGAAGCCCAGAATTTTGAGGTAAAGGGCGTTGAATGCTTCCGTAACCCGCCGGAGGAACAGCAGCACCACCGCCGCCGCCAGCAGAACGCCTTGCAGGATGTTCTGGAAAACGGCGTCCACCGTCTGGTTGATGTAATCACTGGCGAGGTAGGGAGCCGCATATTGCAGGCTGGGATTTTCGGGTTTCAGGGAGTCCAGGCGCTTGATGACCTCCTCGGAAACATAAACCTCATTGGCAGAGGACTGCTTGGAGACCTGGAGCACCACGCAGGCGGTCCCATTGGCCTGGGCCATGGCCGACATATCCTTGTTTTCCAAGGTCACGTTCGCAACCCCCGACAGCCGGACGGCCCCGCCGGTAGGGAGGGTGAGGATCATATCCTGCACATCCTGTAAGGTCTGGAATTTTGCATCCGTGCTGACGGTCAGCTTCTGGGAGCCGTTTTGCAGGTCGCCGCCGGGATACAGCAGGTTCTGCCCCGCGAGGAACTGGGACACGTAAGAAGTAGACAACCCATAACCTGCGGAACGCGTCGGGTCCAGTTCCACGGCGATCTGCTGTTCCACGCCGCCGCTGACCGTAACCTGGGCCACGCCGTCGATCCGCTCCAAGGCAGGGACAACGATGTCGTCCGCCAGGGTCTGGAGCTGGGAGAGATCGTCGCCCATGAGGGCGATCATGGCCGTAGGCATCAGGTCGCTGAGGTTCCTTATCTTTCCGCCGGAATCCTTGCAGGTCCAATTCCTCCCAAAGGTGATCCAGCATAATGCATCCTGGTTTGACCGGCAGGATTTTTTGCAGGTCAAGCCCCGGATTGTTCCGCAGAAACCGGATACAATTCTCCAAAAGCGGGTCGGTGCTTGTCTCCTTCCCGGTCATACGGTCAAAACAGATCACCTGGGCCTGGAAGAGGTCGCCCTTTGCTTCCGCCAGGATTTGGTGGTAGCTCTCGGTGAAATGCTCCTGGACGCCTTCCAGCAAGTACGTGAATAAATCCTCCTTATCGGTGAAATACTGGTAAAAACTTCCCCTGGGAATCCCGGCTTTCCGGACGATTTGGTTGATGGAAACATTCATAAACCGGGTCTGTGTAAACTCCTCCCATGCAGCTTTCAGAAAACGGTTCCGCTTTTCTTCTGGCAGCCGGAAAAAACGATCCGTACCCAATGCAATCCCCTCTTTATTCCTTTTCTCCTCAATACATAGGTAAAACCATCAATATTCCAGCATCTGGACGGCGTATTCCTCCGGCAGGATGGCCATCTCCTGGTACGCCTCGCGCAAGGCCCCGTACTGTTCCGGCTGAGCGGCGAGAGCCGTATGCAAGTCCCCTTGGATATGGGCGACAATCTGACGGTACAGTGGAGTCAGGTGCCCCGCCTCCATGGCCCTCAGAATGTCGCCTCCCCGGTCGGATGGGCAGGATGTCCCGGTCAACTCGATGCAGGTGTCGTCAAACAGGTTCAGCATATCCTCAATTCCGACAAAATCAACCTGTTTACAGCTGCGGAATTCCTGGTAATCCAGCCGTCCTCCCTCGATAGCCACCAACTGCAAAAGCAGACAGAACGCCCACACTGCCGCGGTATTCTCTCCCGCACGCAGGTAGTCGATCTTACCAAAATATTGCTGTTGGAACGCCTCCTGTTCCTCCGTCAGATTTTCCCCAACGTCGTAAGCCAGCAGGCAGGCGTAGAGGTTGTTGGCAAACTCCGCGAAATCCGCCGGGACGGCGCGGCCCTCCAAGTACGCCCAAAGCTGGTCAATTGCGCTTTGCGTTCCCCTGGAAATCTGTCCGCCGGTTGTGCGCAGCCCTTGCTGGATGGTGTGTATGTACCGTTCCAAAACCAGCAGGTTCCCCAGCAGGCGGCAGCGGTCGCCGCTGTCCGCAAAAGCAGTGTCCGCCATTTCCTGGAATGAATTCAGCCAGCGGTTTGCTCCTGGCCCGTCCAGGGCTGCGAAGTCCGTTTCCAATGTGTAATTTTCCACAAAAAAGATATCCCCTCCCACTGTAAAATATGTCTGCATAAGTGACAGGTTGTCACTTATTATAGCTGCCGTATCCCATACTGTCAATTGCTTTCACCGGTGCAAAGCGTTAATATTTTGTAAATATCCCGCGAACACCTGCTTTCACTTCGGTTTTTGCTGATTTTTCACAGGTCTTTGGGTATAATTTTATGAAAAACTCACCTTTCCAAAGGTTTTGCGATCCTGTATAATAGATCCAACCGTTTTTAAAACTGTTTTTGCGGAGGTAATCGTTTTCTTTTCTTCTCCGCGTCCCGATTCGACGTGAATTCATACTTATAGGAGGTATGATGATTATGAAAGATTTACGCAAGACGAAGATCATTTGCACCCTTGGTCCCGCTGTGGACACGCCGGAAATGATCCAGGCATTGTTAAGCGGCGGCATGAACGCGGCTCGTTTCAATTTCTCCCACGGCTCCCACCCGGAGCACCTGGAGCGGCTGAACCGGCTGAAGGCCGTCCGGGATTCCATGGGCTGCCCGGTGGCGACGATTTTGGACACCAAGGGCCCCGAAATCCGGATCAAGAGCTTTGAGGAAAAATCCATCACCCTGGAAGCTGGCGACACTTTTACCCTGACCGCCGAGGACATTGTGGGCAATCAGAGCAAGGTATCGGTGACCTACACGAAGCTGTGCGAGGAGGTTGAGCCTGGCCAGGTGATCCTGATTGACGACGGTTTGGTGGCCATCCGTGTGGAGCAGGTCAAGGGGCAGGACATCCTCTGCACCGTGGAAAACGGCGGCACGCTGTCCGCAAACAAATCCCTTAACATCCCCGGCGTGCATATCAGCCTCCCCGCGCTGACGGAGAAGGATATTGCCGACATCCGTTTCGGCGTGGAGAACGATTTTGACTTTATCGCGGCGTCCTTTGTGCGGCGTGCCGCGGACGTGGAAGCTGTGCGGGATGTACTCCACCAGTGCGGCGGCGAGGAAGTGAAGATCATTGCCAAGATCGAGAACCAGGAGGGCGTAGACAACATCGACGACATCCTGGCGGCAGCGGACGGCATTATGGTGGCTCGGGGCGACCTGGGGGTAGAGATTCCGGCGTCCAAGGTCCCGGTGCTGCAAAAGCAGATGATCCGCAAGGGGCTCCAGGCGGGCAAGCCGGTCATCACGGCGACGCAGATGCTGGACTCCATGATGCGGAACCCCCGGCCTACCCGGGCAGAAGTTTCGGACGTGGCGAACGCCGTGTTTGACGGCACCAGCTGCGTAATGCTCTCCGGCGAGACGGCCGGCGGCAAGTATCCGCTGGAAGCGTTGAAAGCGATGGTGGAGATTATTGAGGAAACAGAGGGGTCCATCAATTTCTGGCGGCAGTTCCAGAAGCGGCAGATGGTCACTTCCCCGAATATCCACGACGCCGTTACCCATACCTGCTGCCTGACGGCGAGGGATCTGAACGCAACGGCAATCATTGCGGCCACGAACTCTGGACGGACGGCGCGGAGCATCTGCCGGTTCCGGCCCGCGTGCCCGGTGGCGGCGCTGACGATGCATGAGAAGGTGCGGCGGCAGCTGGCAATCTGCTGGGGCGTAGTTCCGTTCCTGACGGGAGAGGTAACTTCCACCGACCGTATTTTTTCCCTCTCCGCGGACGTAGCGGTGAAAGAGGGGCTTGTACAGCCGGGTGACACGGTAGTCATTACCGCCGGCGTACCTCTGGGTCGGAGCGGTTCGACGAACCTGATCAAGGCGCAGGTGATTGAAGCAAGCGCGTTCTGAGGATTTCTCTAACAAAGCGAAGCGCCGTCCCGAATGGGACGGCGCTTCTTTGCACAGCCGCACAGCTCAGGCATTCTGGCTTGCGGCTTCGATGGCGCGGAGATTACCGGTGAGATGGCGGCGCATAGCGCTGCGGGCGGCCTCTTCGTTGTGGGCGGCAATGGCGTCGATGATCTGGCGGTGGGTTTCGATGGTTTCTTCGTAGATGCACGTGTCATTCAGGGCGCCGAACAGCTGGACCGAGTAGGCAATGACCGGGAGGAGTTTTGGGAGAACACGGTTTTGTGTACAGTGGGCAATCCGGACATGGAGTGCCTCATCCCGTTCGAGGTGGTTTTCTCCGGCGCGGATCAGTTCTTCGATTTCTTTGCAGAGCCGGCGCAGTTCGGCCACGTCCTGTTCGTCCGCCTGACGGGCGGCTAAGGCGGCGGCCCAGGGTTCCAGGGTGAGGCGGATATCCAGCAGTTCACGGGCCAGACGCGGCTGGTTGGGCATATAGGCGAAGCCTAAGGGGTCGCGGACAACACCGGTTTGCTGGGTGACGTAGGTGCCCCGGCCGCGGCGAATTTCAAGGACGTTTCGGGCCACCAGCAGTTTGACGGCTTCGCGGACGGTGCCCCGGCCGACGTTCAGCTGCTGCGCCAGTTCAAACTCGTTTGGCAGTTTTTCCCCATGCACCAGCTGGCGGTCTATAATCAGTTGGCTGATTTGCCCCGCCGCCTGTTCTGCCAATGGGCTTTCTTTTTCTTTCACGTTCTCAAATACCGGGTCCAGGATGCTCACCGCCTTTTTATTCTTTTCGAAATGTACCATCTATTTATAGCGATTTCATGGAAAAATGTCAACCCCTTTGCGCCTGCGGTGGGCGCGCCTCGCGGCGCGGCACGTTGGATTCAGCCATTCCCATGGCTGGTGGGTTTGAACCCCCATTTTCTCTTTTTCTTCGTGAAGAAAAAGAGAAAACGGGCCGTTCACGGTCCAAAAGAGAAAAAGACGCCCCTGCGGGGGCGTCTCAAGTCCGGTGGAATCCTACTGTGCCTACCAAC
>JAAWGR010000013.1 GCA_022795445.1 Oscillibacter sp.
AGACCCGGCCAAGCTGACATTCATTTACAAGACAGGTTTTCAAAGTCACATGGACGGAGCAAACTTTAAGCCGCCCCCGCAAGAACAGCAGGGCTGCAAAGCAGTCTGCCGGTTTGTGTTCCCATCCTACTGACAAGGCAGATACAATATGTTCCTATCATAGTGACGACACATGTGGAAACGGTTGCACTGTTGAAACACAATGTATAAAAATACAAGAGGCGGCATCATAAATAGCGATGAGGTCTCTCGTATTTTATAGCGAATACTGTTATGATGCAAGCAGACACCAGAGAGGAGGTTCGCCATGCCTCGCACATTGTTGATCCCTGCGCTGCTTGACGACTGGTTCCCTCTGCTGCAATATGCCTTTTCCTCCCGGGAGTGGGAACCGGTACTATTGCAAGAGGAACAAGGGTTAGCTGATCGTGGAATGCGGTATTTTCACAATGAACTATGTTATCCTGTCTTCCTGGTTGCAGGGCAGGTGTTGGCTGCGCTGGAATCTGGTAAGTATGACCCAGCTCTTTGCGGTGTGCTGGTGGGACAAGCTGGTGACGAATGCCGTGGCTCCTGTAATATCCGCCTGACCCGGAAGGCCTTAGATAAAGCTGGATATCCGGAGGTAGTCCTGCTTTCTTTGAATGTTCGGGACATTGACCGGGATACTGGACTGCCTATCACGTTGACGATGATTCGACGGGCATTAGCTGCTGCCGTCTGGGGAGATGCATTGGCCATTGTGCGAAACCAAGTACGGCCCTACGAGGCGAACGACGGCGATACAGAGGCCTTGTGGCAACAGTGGATAGAGGTGTTGGGGAAGAATCTGCGCCAAAATACAGGTTTTTCCCGACGCCAGATTTTGGAGCGCTGCCGGGAGATTGCGAAGTCCTTCCGCCGGATTATGGTAGTGCGCCGGAAGGTTCAAAAGGTTGCTGTTGTGGGGGAAATCTATACCAAATACTGCCATCTTGGCAACTGGAATTTGATAAAATACCTGGCAAAAGAACACTGTGAGATTGGAGTGGGTGGTATCACTTGGTACACGCTTTACTACATGGATTCTCACCGCCTAAAAGGCCCCGTTTACCAGCGAAGGATTTACCGCCTGCTGGCTCGTTATCTGGATGGAATTCAGCGAGAGCTGCGGACAATCTTGGCAGAGGCGGGGTTTCATACTTTACCGCCGCTAGTGGAGATGAAGCGCCAAGCAAAGGGGTTTGCACCCCTGAACTGTACCGTGGCTGATGGTTGGCTCATTACTGCTGAGGCAGCGGCCTGGGCAAACCTGGGCTATCGGAAAATCCTTTGCGTCCAGCCTTTTGGCTGCTTGCCAGGGCATGTCTTTGGTAAGGGCCAATATGCCGCTCTTCAGCGGAAACTCCCCGACGCACGTCTGGTTAGCGTGGACTACGATGCCAGTACCGGGGAAGGTACTGTTCAAAGCCGGGTACGGATGCTCTTAGATGAGGTGTTGTAAACCTTGGCTTACAAGGACGCGAGTAGATGGTTTAAATAGCGGCTGTGGTTTCTTTCAAAGGATCAAATTAGGTGCATGGTTTTTCAGGTACGCCTCAATGACGCCTGCCTCAATGGATGAGACGCCAACAGTTGGGCCGTGACCCTGTTGATCTTTGAAATCCAGATACAAACCATGGTTTTTCGTTACCCGATGTTCAATCCTATGGATATTTTCCAGCCGGATAATGGGCGTTCCCATAGACTTGCAGAGAAACAGCCATTCTTCTCCAACCAAGACGCGTCCTCCAGCAAAATCCAGGGCACACTCCAGGTCTTGATCAACCAGGGCAAGCATTTCCTTTGCTGTCAGATGTTTTTCCTCTGCGCGGAGCTGAGGGCGTATAGATAAGCAAATATCCGTGGTGTCCAGATTAAACAGCCCACGCAGCCCGCGGTACAGAATGTACACACCGCCGATGATCAAAAATGCTTCTATAGCTTTGTTGGTGACGAGATTCCTTAAATCCCAAAATTCCCCTGTGATAAGATCCAGGCAAAGAAAGAATACCCCGCCTGCCAGTGCAGCGGCTCCGGCCCATAAGGATATTCGGATTTCTCTCCGGGCGGTGGAGGCGCAGACGTTTTTTCTCATGGCAGTCAATGCCTCCCTTGTTTGGAATCAAACCGCTTTCCCACCGTATAATCAATCCAGTAAAAAACGAGCGTGACAATACAAAGGATTGCCATGCCAATGATCAAATATGGCGAGAAAAATGCAAGGGTATGGATGACCGGCGCAGCCATACCAGTTGTATCCCGAATCAAGACACAGATGTCCGAAACATAGAACGCTGCCAAGAAAACCGCGCCAATGATGTAATAAAGCAGCCCAATTGCGGAGAGCTTATTTCGGTCTTCTATTCGCGTTCTGGAATTTTGAGAGCGGGTTAACTGCGTCGAAATCAAGATTTTTTGCAGAATTGGATGATTCACAACACAATAAAACCGGGCGGACAGCAAGAAGGGATAATAACAGGACAGTCCCCAACCATAAAGCCATACAAGCGGCCCTACGCCAATTAAAGCACCAAGATGCATAAAGTAATAGCCCAAATCCATGCTTCCGCCCATCCCTTCCTTTGGCTGCGTATAAGTTGCCATAGAATCGTAAAAAAGAAAATTATAGTACAATAGCTGTATAACAGCTATTGTACTATAAATGCCGTTAGATTTCTACTATTCAGCGCCCAAAATGGTGAATGGCTGTAAGCTCCGCGCCAAAATCCCTTTCATCTGCGCAATCGCTACGCCATAGTTGACGATTGGCACACCAGCGGCGGCAGCTTGGGCAATTCGAGACGCCATTTCTTTTTGATTCAGCATACAGCCGCCACAGTGGACAATCAGCGCATAACCGGAAAGATCCTCAGGGAACTCACCGCCAGAAGTAAAATGGAATTCCGGCTTCCCGCCTGCGTAATGTTCAATCCAGGATGGAAGTTTTACCGTCCCGATGTCGCCGCATTGCCGGTGATGTGTACAGCCTTCAGAGATCAAAACCTGATCGCCATCGTGAAGTTTTGACAGCCGCTCTGCGCCCCGTACCAGAGGCTCCAAGTCCCCTTTGTACCGGGCAAACAGGATGGAGAAGGATGTGAGCATTACGTCTGGCGGTGTTTCCTCTGCTATCCGCTCAAAAGCCTGGGAATCCGTAATTACCAGCTTAGGCTTTTGGGCGAGGGAGGACAAAGTTTGCCGAAATTCCGTATCTTGGCAGATTGCCATGGCGCAATGGGCATCTAAAATGTCCCGGATTGTCTGCTGCTGTGGAAGGATGAGCCGTCCCTTGGGAGCGGATTCGTCCACCGGGGCCACCAAAACAACCAAATCGCCTGGGGACAGCAGGTCTGCCACAATGCGCCGTTGATTTTTGGAACTTGTGACAAGTGCACCGATTTTTTCCTTCAACTCCCAGATGTGTGTTCCAGCCGCGGCGCTGACATAGATGGCGTTTTCCGGAAGCGGTGGCGGCTCTGTCAGCAGGTCGGCCTTGTTGTACGCAATTATATAGGGCCGTTTCTTTTCTTCTAAAAGCGTGATCAGTTCCTGGTCCGTTTGACAGATTCCTTTTTCCGCGTCGACTACCAACACAGCGATATCTGTTTTTGCTAAAACACGCTTTGCCCGTTGAACGCGCAGTTCTCCCAGACCGCCTGCGTCGTCCAGGCCCGGCGTGTCGATGATCACTACAGGGCCAAGGGGCAGAAGCTCCATCGCTTTTTGCACGGGATCGGTTGTAGTCCCTTTCACAGGGGAAACTACCGCCAGCCCCTGGCCGGTTACGGCGTTAACAAGGCTGGACTTTCCGGCATTGCATACGCCGAAGAATCCGATGTGGAGCCGTTCGGCGGATACCGTATCCTGTAAGCTCATGCCATACCTCCCGCTTAAAAGCGGAAATCCCGGCGGTTCGACTGCCGAATCTCTTGGATATTTTGTGCTGCAACTTCCCGAACTTTGTCTCTGGGAATCCGCTTTAGTTCTTGTTCAACCAGGGCATAGCCTGCTTCCTTGGTTTCCGGCGCGGCGTAGTCCTCCAGATACTCTGATAGGGTCATCAAGGCGTTAGGATGGCAGCAATTCAATATCTGCCCATTTTTGCACAGGCTCATAAAGCGGTCTCCTGTCCGGCCCGCCCGGTAACAGGCGGTGCAGAAGGAGGGGATGTGCCCATGTTCCATCAGCCAGCGGACCACCTCATCCAGGGAGCGCTGGTCAGAAACGTCGAACTGTTCCGTGTCGTGGGGACGCTCTGTCTCTGTGTAACCGCCCACCGATGTACGGGAGCCGCCGCTGACTTGGGAAATCCCCAAGCGGAGCAGTTTTGTGCGTACTTCCTCACTTTCCCGGGTGGAAATGATCATACCGGTGTATGGAACTGCCAAACGAATACAAGCTGTAATCTTGGCAAACGTCTCATCATCAATGCCGTTGTCAAAGGCAGAAGGATCGATGTCATCGGCGTGCTTGACCCGGGGAACGCTGATGGTATGAGGGCCAACACCATGAACGGCCTCCAAATGTTCCGCATGCATGATCAGCCCGGCAAATTCGTATTTGTACATTTCCAGTCCAAACAGAACGCCCAGGCCTACGTCGTCGATACCGCCCTCCATGGCCCGGTCCATGGCTTCAGTGTGGTAGTCATAATTGTGTTTGGGGCCAGTGGGGTGGAGTTCTTCGTAACTCTTTTTATGGTAGGTCTCCTGGAACAGGATGTAAGTACCAATGCCCGCATCTTTCAGGCGCCGGTAATTTTCCACGGTAGTTGCCGCGATGTTCACATTTACCCGCCGGATATCGCCGTTCTTATGGTGGACACTGTAAATGGTGTTGATGCAGTCGAGGATGTATTCGATGGGATTGTTCACTGGGTCCTCACCCGACTCAATTGCTAACCGTTTATGGCCCATGTCCTGGAGGGCAATCACTTCAGCCCTGACTTCATCTTGGGTCAGCTTTTTGCGGGAGATGTGCTTGTTTTTCAAGTGGTAAGGGCAATACAGGCAGCCATTCACACAGTAATTAGACAGGTAAAGGGGAGCAAAAATGACGATGCGGTTGCCATAAAAGGCCAGCTTGATTTCTTCCGCAATTTCATACATTTTCTTGATTTTATCCGGATCTTCGCAAGCCAGGAGAACCGACGCCTCCCGATGGGTCAACCCTGCGCAGGCGCAGCCAGTGGCGGTAGGCTTTGGACGAGCTTTTTCCAGAATCTCGTCAATCAGCGCCAAGTTCGCCTTATTGGCTTCGGCATAGGCCAGGGTTTCCTGGATTTCCTCATCGTTGATAAATTCTTCCGCTTTTAGGGATTTAGGGTTATAGATTGCCATTTTATGTCAGTTCCTTTCTTTGGGAGCAGATTTCTCTTGCCCTCAGAATGTTTTGATATCACCGCGGCTGGTTACGATTTCATAACCAATCGAACGCATCCTGGCGTCAAGGCAGTCCCGGCACTGTGCCGATTCTTCCCCGGTACAGATTTTGTTGTCATAAAGTTCATACTGTTTGCGGACAGACACTGGAGACAGGTTGGGCATTACTACATTTGCTCCTGCTTGGATGCCCTTTTCCCGTCCCTGAGGATCGATGGTGCCAAGGGCCGTAGTGGAAGGGAGCAGTACCGGCGGATAAATCAGCCGGAGGATAGACAGCAGGTAGCAGGTTAATTCTACCGTGCCGGCTGGTTCCTTCCGGAAGGGGGTATCCCGGTGAGGGACAAAGGGACCAATACCGCACATATCCGGCTTAAATTCTTCCATGAATTTCAAATCCCGCGCCAGTTCTGCGCTTGTCTGGCCTGGGGAACCCACCATAAAGCCGCAGCCTACCTGATAGCCCAATTCCCGCAGGTCTTGCAGGCACTGCATCCGGTGTTCATAGGACATCTCCGGCGGATGCAGCGATTGGTAATGGGTACGGTCCGCCGTTTCGTGGCGGAGCAGATAACGGTCGGCCCCCGCTTCGCGCAAAAGCTGGTAGCTCTCACGGCTCCGTTCACCTAGAGAGAGGGTAATCGCACAGTCTGGGTGTTTCTGTTTCAAGGTACAGATCAGTTCGCATAGAATTTTGTCTGTAAAAAAGATGTCTTCCCCGCCTTGCAGGACGAAAGTACGAAACCCTAGCAGATAGCCCTCATCCGCACACGCCAAAATCTGCTCCGGCGTAAGGCGGTAACGCTGGCAATGGCGGTTGCTCCGGCGGATTCCGCAGTAGAGGCAGTCGTTTCTGCAAAAATTGCTGATTTCAATGAGACCACGCACATAGACCGTGTTGCCGTAGATTTCTTTCCGGGCCTGGACAGCCTGTTTCGCTAGCAGTGCCGCGCTCTCTGGACAGCGGGCTTCAATCAAGCGCTGGTATCCATTCAGGGGAAGGCTCCGGGCTGCCGTCAGGGTCTCGATCAGGGCGAACAGTTCAGGCGTCATCTGTGGTTACGTTGGAAAGGGCTGTTTTGACACTGATTCCTTGCAGATTACCGATTTTACCCGCCATAGCGGAGATTTGGTCCTGCGGCGCGTCGAGGGCAATGCTGATGATGTTGATCTTCCGCTCGCGGTAAGGGATGCCCATACGGCCGATGATATATGATCCGTACTCATGGAGGATTCCGTTGAGCTTCTCCACCGTCTCGCTGTTCTCGACGATGATGCTCATGACTGCTACTCTGGAACTCATTTTGCGCACTCCTTTTTCAAAAACAAATGCCGTACCTGCAATCGGTACGGCATAGCTGTTCATTCGCAAAACCGCACCTTTCACGCAGGCTGAAGCCTTAATGTCAGGTATCGTTTTCATTTTAGCACAAGCTTGCGTATCTGTAAAGTGTAAGATTGTGATTTGATACCTTTTATATGTGGTAAAAAATGAGCATATGCACTTAAAGATGTGGCAGGTTTTCACGGTATTGTCTCAGTTCCTTTTCGTCTGCGGAACCAATCACCTCCTCCAATAATTTCACCATTTTGTTTTTATCTCCCGGTAAAGATCCCTCAACGAAGATGCAGTTCGATGCGCCCATTGTTGCAAGATAGGTTGGAATGTCCAGGTTTTGGATTAACGTTTTCAGTTCGCAGAGTTTTTCGAGTTCGGATTCTTCCATCCAGTTTCCTTTTTCGATTTCTTTATACAATTCAGAAGTCTGATAAATTGTCAGCATGGAAGTTACGATAATCTTTGGATGCGTTTGATTGAAGATCTCTGCTGTTTTTTGCGCGCCAGTTTCACCGTGCCCAGCGCCATAAATCCCCGTGAGGTAGAAAAAATTATAGTCCATACCAACCGCATCCAGACGTTTTGTTTCTGTGAGGATTTGGCTTGTTCCAAAGCCTTTTCTCATAAATGACAAAGCCTCGTCGTCTCCGGCTTCAACGCCGATTGTAATATGGTTATAGCCCAGTTTGCGCAGTTCCTGAAGTTGTTCCATTGTTTTGGCTGTAACGTCGGTGATGCGGGCAAAACACCCGATAGACTCTGCGTTTGGAAAATATTTCTTTACAAGATTTGCCAGTTCTTTGAGTGTTTCAAATTTTAATACAAACGGATTGGCCCCTGTAAAAAAGACTCTTCTGGCGTTATGAGAATAGCGCCCAAGTTCTTTCATGTCTTCTTCCACTTCCGTCAAGGGGGACATACGGAATTTAAATGGTAAATCCTCATATAGCGTACAGAATTTGCACTTATGATGCGTGCAGCCGGCCGTTACTTGCACCAGTGCGCTGTAAGCTTCATAGGGTGGCCTCCAGATGGTTCCTGTAAAATGCATGAAGATAGCTCCTTCCTGAACTAGGATGATGTTTTATGGGGCCTTTTTATGATAAAATAATGCGTGAATTTATACAAGTACTGTCTTTTTTAATAGATAGTATTATTTTTTGTACGATATATTAGTTTGTTGAGCACATTGCATTTTGTTCGCTGCTGGAATATAATCCGAAAAGGAGGTACGCACGATGACAAGTAACAAGTTTCGATCAGATGATGCAATGGCGCGGTGCGTTCCAATGAGCAGTTTGCAAGCTGTACTCAGCGGGAAATGGAAGATTCTGATTTTATGGTATATAGCGTTTTATAAAGTTCAGCGATTTGGAATACTGATGCGCCGTTTGGATGGTATTACACAATCCACTTTAACAAAGCAGCTGCGGGAGTTGGAGATGGATGGGTTTATTCACCGGGAAATATACAAAGAAGTTCCGCCGAAGGTGGAATACACATTAACGGAGATGGGAAAGAGTTTTATTCCGGTCTTGAATCAAATGATGGCGTGGAGCGAGAAACACCTTTGTCCGCCAGATTATGTAAATCCGTTTGCGGATCAAATGCCGGAGCCATAATGCTTATATAGAGGTGAGCTGTTTGGAGCTCGTAAGGAACTTGCTGGAAAGTATCTTAAACCTGCTGTTTCCGCCGAAATGCCCGTTTTGCGGAAAGGTATTGGATCGTCCAGGCACTTGTAAAAAGTGCAGAGCCGTCCTTCCGCGGACGGGAGAAGGAGACGTACTGCGAAGACTGGATGATGGACTGCTTTGCATTGCGCCGCTGTGGTACGAGGGGTGTGTCCGTGATGCGCTTTTGCAGCTGAAATTCCATGGGTGTGCTTCCAATGCCGTGCCATTAGGCGCTTATATCGGACGGTGTGTGGACGAATACTATTCCGGTAAATTTGATGTGGTTACTTGGACGCCTGTCAGCCGCAAGCGGTACAAAAAGCGTGGGTATGATCAGGCGGAACTCTTGGCGCGCAGCGCGTGCCTGCGATGGGGAATGAAACCGGTCCGTTTGGTTTGGAAGGTCAAAGACAATCCTGCCCAGTCCAGCCTGAAGAGCGCAACCCGGCGGCAATTCAATGTGCAGGGCGTCTACAAAGCTTCTGCGGAAGCCCGCGGGCAGCGAATCCTCCTGATTGATGACATTTGCACCACCGGTTCTACCTTAACCGCTTGCGCCCAAACGCTTTTAGACGCCGGTGCGGAGCGTGTTTTGTGCGCTTCTGCGGCAGTGACCGGAAAAAGCGTGGAATTTGGGGAAGAATAGACTTGCATTCTGGAAAGAGTGACAGTATAATGTAAGATACGCGAAAAGTTTTCGGGCGACGTACCGCCTGGCTGCAAATAAACGACTGTTGAAAAAGTGGAGGAATTACCCATGGCAAAAGATATCGGTATCGATTTGGGTACCGCATCGGTATTAGTTTTCGTGCGGGGGAAGGGTATCGTCCTGAATGAACCTTCCGTTGTGGCGCTGGACAAGAATACCGGGAAGCTGTTGAAAGTCGGCTCTGAGGCTCAGGCGATGCTGGGCCGTACTCCAGGCAATATCATTGCAATCCGTCCCCTGCGTGAGGGTGTCATCTCCGACTACGATATGACGGAGCGGATGCTTCGGGAGTTTATCCATAAGGTTTCCAGCGTTTCGCTGTTTAAACCCCGGGTAATCATCTGTATCCCTTCCGGTATTACGGAGGTCGAGGAACGTGCTGTAATTGACGCGGGCATCCAAGCGGGCGCACGTAAGGTGTTCCTGATCGAGGAACCTGTTGCCGCCGCTATCGGCGCAGGCATCGACATTGAAAAGCCGGATGGGCATATGATTGTGGATATTGGCGGCGGTACCGCTGACATTGCTGTGATCTCTCTGGGCGGCGTCGTCGAGTCGGCTTCCATTAAGATCGCAGGAGACCAGCTCAATGAGGCGGTTGTCAAGTATATGCGGCGGAAGCACAACCTTTTGGTGGGCGAGCGTACGGCGGAAGAAATGAAGAAGCAGATCGGCTGCGTGTTCCCGAAGGAAGAAGAGGAGACCATGGATGTGAAAGGCCGCTGCCTCCTGACGGGCCTGCCGAAAGTGGTAAATGTCAGCTCAACCGAGATGATGGACGCTTTTGAGGAACCAGTGGAGCGGATCATGGAAGCGATTCACTCCGTATTGGAGCGGACGCCGCCGGAGCTGGTGGCGGACGTGTCTACTAACGGCATTGTTATGACCGGCGGCGGAAGCCTTGTGGATGGTTTTGACAAGCTGGTGACAGCCCGGACTGGCATCCATACGGTGATTGCAGAAGACGCTATCTCCTGTGTGGCGCTGGGTACCGGAAAGAGCTTGGAATCCCTCAACAACATGCAGGACGGCACGATGAACCTCAGCCGCCGCAAACAGATGAACTGAACGAAAGAGCCGGATGGAGAGGAAATCTCCATCCGGCTCTAAAACAACGCTGTAATGGGATGAAATTGATGAGAGAGGAAGATTAGATTTATGCATGTCTACACAAGTGGGCAGTGGGTTCTGCTATTTTTCTTCTATTGTTTTTGTGGTTGGGTTTGGGAATGCTGCTATGTTTCTGCCCGGCAGCGGCATTGGGTGAACCGTGGCTTCCTGCATGGCCCGCTGCTGCCGATCTATGGCACAGGGGCGGTCATCATCTTGCTGGTTACGATCCCTGTCGAGGATGACCTGCGGCTGGTTTACCTGTTTGGCATGGTTGCCGCAACGGTACTGGAATATGTTACCGGCGCAGTAATGGAGCGGCTGTTTCGGGTGCGTTACTGGGATTATTCCAATCAAAAATGGAACCTTAATGGGTATATTTGCCTCAGCAGTTCCATCGCCTGGGGATTTTTCTCCATCTTAATGGTGCGGTTTATCCATCCGCCCATTGCCCGCTTGCTGCTGCGGGTGCCTGCATGGTGTGTGGACCCGCTGGCATTGGCGTTGACCGCCAGTTTCACTGTAGACGTGGTGCGGTCGGTACAGGCGGCGCTGGATTTGCGGGAGATCCTTACTAAGCTGGCGGAGGAAAATGAGGCGCTGCGGCGTTTGGCTAAGCGTGCAGAGGTCTATGCAGCTTTCGCAAATGATGATTTGCAGCGTTTTCGGGAGCGGACAGAAGTGGAAAAGCGTCTGCTTCAGCAACGCATCGACATGGAACTGAAGGAGCAGCGTCAGGCCCGCGCAGAGCGGAAAGCACAGGTGGAGGCAATGGTCCAACGCCGCACGGCAGCGAAGCTGGACGTTTTGGAGACGGTCGCCGAGGCCCTGATTACCTGCCGGAAGCACCTGGACAGCCTGCCGAATATGACGCCGGAAAAGCTGGAAATCCGCCGCGTCGAGTTGGATGAAATCATCCGGCATGTGCAGGAGCGTCAGGCGGT
This sequence comes from Oscillibacter sp., assembly GCA_022795445.1. Classification (GTDB taxonomy): domain Bacteria; phylum Bacillota; class Clostridia; order Oscillospirales; family Oscillospiraceae; genus Oscillibacter. Next base: position 11,181 of record JAAWGR010000013.1, read on the forward strand.
GATCCGCAGCCGCCCAGCGAATGCGTACCATCGCTCCCTGCGTATTCTGCGGGCCAACCCAAGTGCAACGGCCAAGGAGTTCCAAGAGGTATGGGAGACTTTGCGCAATTTGGTTGAGCAGAAATAAGCATGAAACAAACAGAGCCGGATGGGATTCCCATCCGGCTAAACTGTTTTCGCTTCAACGGAGCTGTACAGCCAAGCGGGCGAAGTCATCCAAGGTGAGACGTTCGCCGCGGATGTTTTCTGGAAGTCCGCAGGTTTCCAGAGCAGCCTGGATGTCGGCTTTTTCATATCCAGGCAGTGCAGCGGCGAGGCTGTTGACCAAGGTTTTACGGCGCAGAAGGAATGCGCCATGGATCACCTGGAAAAAGAATACCTCATCATCTACCGCCACAGCGGGCCGCTCCCGCCGAACGCAGTGGAGCACAGCAGAATGGACCTTGGGCCGGGGCTGGAAACGGTCAGGCGGCACATCAAAGAGCAGTTTGGTTTCCATGTAGTACTGCAAAAAGAGTGTAAACGCGCCGCCGTCCCCAGAGCCTTGGGGCGCTGCCAGCCGTTGAGCGACTTCCCGCTGGAGCAGAACCGTAATGCTTTGAAAGCAAGGTGTTTCGGCCAGCCGGGACAAAACGGGGGAGGTGATATTATAGGGCAAGTTAGCGCAGACGATAGGCCGCAGTCCTACAAATTTTTCTGTTGCCAGCGCAGCCAAGTCCAGCCGTAAAACATCGGCATTAAGGATTTCCACATTGGGATATGGCGACATGGTTTCTGCCAGCACAGGCAGAAGCGCTTTGTCCAGTTCCACAGAAACCACCTTGCCTGCCCGCTGGGCCAGTTCGGCCGTCAAGCAGCCTGCACCAGGGCCAATCTCCAAGACGCCGCAGTCCGCCGTGGCCCCTGAGGCGGCGGCAATGTCCGCTGGTATCTGAGGATCGGTCAGAAAATTCTGCCCCATCGATTTGGAAAAGTGGAATCCGTGCCGTGTCAGGAGCGCCCGCAGCTCATTCCAATCACAAAGATTCATACGGTTTCTCTTAGCCGGCGCAGATTCTCGCTGCCGGTCCGCTTTTTGCCGAGGGAGGCGCCTTTGAGTTTGTCCAATGCGCCCTCCGGCGTTTCTTTGAACTCTAAAACACCCTTTTTACGAGCCAAATTCAACAATTCTGCACCTTTCTCCGAGCGGACAATCACCTGATTCCAGCCTTTGTCTACATCCCAACCGTCAGCGCTCCGCGCACCTCCCACAGACAGATCGGCAAATTCAGCAGTCATATCCGTACAATACCGACAGCCGGAACGCACTAGCGGTGTCACTTCGTCCAAGTTTACAGAAATGGTTTCACCAGCCGCTTTCCGCAGTTCCAAGGAGTGGTATTTGCTGGGCGGAATGTCCATGTGGGAGAGACTGCCGCCGTTAAGGTGATTTTCCGTCAAATCCCGCAGGCCGTCCCACTCCAGCCCCCAGCCGCAGAACAGGCCAAATACCAGACCAATGTTGTCCGCATGGCTATCGTTTTCCGCCAGGGGTTTCGACTTCATTTTATAAACCGCCAGAGTTTTGCAAGGTGTGCCAACCACGCCGATTTTGTGATAACGATTTTCTTGTAGTGCCTTGTTCAGAACCGCCAAGGTGGGCGGAATCTGGAAGCTGCTCCCAGAACAGGCGCGGACTTCCTCTGCCGTGGACGCAAGGACGCCCTCTGCTTCCAACCCGCCCTGGGAGCGGGTCAGGACGGCAGCATCAATCAAACCTTCCTGTAAAGCCAGTTCCACCAGTGCGGTCATGGTTCCTCCATGCTGTGCGCCGCCGCGAATATCAGCGTCTGCTGCCCGCGTCAGATAAAGGCCCAAGAATGGTCCAATCTCCGGCAGGACTGCCTCTGCCGGGAAAAAGCGGCATCGTAGAGCGTCTAAATCGGTGGGCATTCGGGGGCAGAACTGCTGGCAGCGCCCATCTTTACGCTCACAGTCGAAATAGCAGATGGTACGTCCTTCCATAGACCCCCAATAGGGGCACATTCCTTGGCATGCGCCGCAGCCGGTGCAAAGTCCGGGGCGAATGACCTGGGTATCCAGGGCAATGGTACTAAGCATCTTGCATCCCTCCTTATACCAGGACCGCCGGGAATTGGAAAATCTCTAAATCCATTTCCACTGCGGTTCCTGGTATGTAATCGCCCAGGATGTGTTTCATCCCGCACAAATGCTCCTGGTACAAAAAGCGGTAGCCGGGTTTCTGGGGCTTGATAAAATTTTCTGCGTACAGCCGCCCGGTAAGGGCTGAGAAGGTTGTCTCACGGGGCAAGGCCAGGGTCAGCACGTCCTGCCGTCCAGGGAGGTGAAAATGTACTTGAATGGTATCCATCAGACAACGCCTCCTTTCCCGACGGCTTCACAGCCTTGCGCAAAAGCTTTCCGGTTCAGTTCCAAAACGTTTCCCTGAAAGCGCTGGGACAAGATTTTTTCCAAATCCTCCCGGTTCAAAGGTGCGCCGGGGAGTTGGGTGAACGCGCCCAGGAGCGCGATATTCGCAGCGCGGGCGTCGCCTGCGTCCATAGCGATCTGTGCGGCAGGTACAGCAAAAGCCTCTGCCGACAACCCCTGAATGGCCGCTGTGATTTCGTCCAAACTGGGATAGCTTTGGCTTCCCTGCAAAACGCCCAGCGGGTATACCGGCCGGGGGTCGTAGACGATGGTAGTGCCGTTATTGGCATATTTGCGGGCAATACGCAAGGTTTCCAGCGGTTCGAAGCCGATAATCATATGGGCTTCGCCGGAGGGGATTAGAACGCTCAATTCTTGATCCGCCGAAACCCGTACATGGCTCATAACGGAGCCGCCCCGCTGGGACGCGCCGTAAGTTTCGCCTACGGCAACATGATAACCGCGGTCAGTCATGGCGCTGCCCAGGACTTCTGAGGCCAGCACATTGCCTTGTCCGCCGATGCCGCACACAACAATGTTTAACGGGTCAAAATTCAGCTGTTTCAACCTTCTTCACCGCCTTCCACTTGAATGGCCCCGCCAGGGCAGAGCTTGGCGCATACGCCGCAGCCCACGCAAGTTACGGGGTCGATAGACGCCTTGTTGTTTTTGAAATCCCAGGTGTTGCCGGGACACCCCCATACACGGCTGCAATACTTGTCACATCCGCAGCCGTCACCGATGCATTTGGATTGGTCGACCCATACGCGGAGGGGTTTTTTCCGCTCTTTGGCCTTGAGGGTCGCGCAGGGTTGGCGCATGATCAGCACATTCATGCCAGATTTTTGCAGAAGCCGCCGTAAGGTTTTCTCAGATTCTGCCACATCGAAGGGATCAGCAGTTTCTACAGAACAACCTACAGCGTCCAGAATCTTCGGGATGTCCATGGCCTTTACCCGGTCGCCCATGGCCGTCAGGCCGGTACCAGGATGGGGCTGGAAACCAGTCATAGCCGTGGCGGAGTTGTCCAAAACGATAAGCAGCATGTTGGCGTTGTGATAAGCAGCGTTCACCAAGCCGGGAAGGATGGTATGGAAGAAGGTAGAGTCGCCGCAGACGGTGACAACCTTCTGGTCGAGGCCGTAGTTGGTCAACTGGCCTAGACCCTCGGCGATGTTGACGCCGGAACCCATGCAGTTGCATACCTGGAAAGCATATTGCCCCGCAGACTGCCCAGCCATGAAATAGCAGCCGATGTCGCCTACAACTACGCCAGGGTTTTTCTCCTGCCGCAAGGTCTTTTTCAAAAGGAAGAAGGTTGCCCGGTGGGGACAGCCAGCGCAGAAGGTCATCTCACGCTCTGGCAAGTCGATGGAAATTTCCGGCGTTGGTATTTCTGGCAGCACTGTGCCTGTCAAGGCGGAAATGGCCGCCATTACATTATCTGGGTCTAACTCGCCCACTGGCGGAAGACCGGCGGCGGAACGGCCCAGGAAGGTGATAGAAAGCCGATTTTTCCCCGCGAGGGCCTCCAGGCCTTGTTCCAGGAATGGGTCGACCTCCTCCAAAATCAGCACTTTTTCCGCTGGCTTCAGGTATTGGAGGATGGCTTTCTCCGGCAGCGGCCAGAGGGTTCCCAAGCTCAGCAGGCCCACCGTATCTGCAGCTCCCAGACGGCTCAGAGCCTCTTGCGCATAGAGCCGTCCAGTGCCGCTGGAGATGATCAACTGCTTCGCCTGTTCTGGACCGCTGTAGTGGTTGTAGGGGGAGGTCTCAAATTCCTGCCGCAGTGCTTCCAGCTTTTCCAAGGCAGGAGTGTGCATATAGCAAACGCAGACCATCCGGTCCCATTCCCGCACCCGCTGGAGGGGGTTCGGATGCTCCGGCAGCGGCCCTAGGGCTACGTTACCCCGTCCATGGCAGACGCGGGTTGTCACCCGTACCAAGACCAGCTGCCCGATTTTCTCGGAGAGTTGGAAGGCGTAAGGGATAATATCCTTGGTTTCCTGCATAGTCGTTGGTTCCAGCAAGGGGATGCCTGCCGAAATGGCCTGCCAGCGGGAATCGAATTCGTTAGTGCTGGAGTGGGCGCTGGGGTCGTCGGAGGTGATGATTACCAGCCCGCCCTTGACGCCGTGCTGTGCAGCACAGTGGAGTGCGTCGGCGGTGCATAGGAGGCCGTTCTGCTTTACGATGCAGAGCGCCCGTCCGCCCGCCAAGGACGCGCCGATACAGGCCTGCAATGCACAGACCTCGTTTGTAGACCATTCTGCGTAAAAATTTCGTTCTCTGGCAATTTTTCCAAGCATCCCCAGGACTTGGGAGGAAGGCGAGCCGGGATAGGAGGCCGCGAAGTTGATCCCAGCCTCTACCGCGCCTCGCACAAGGGCCTCATTGCCCTGCATGAGGCAGACCTCACCGGGGACGTTGGCTGTCATTGTCCATTCCATAGTTTGTCACCCTCTCTTTAAGTAAAAATGCCGCCGAAAGGCGGCTCTCCTGTTTCCCTATGCTCTATTGTAGCATATTTAACAAGAAATGCAAGGGTAGTGTTCTCCGCCGGTGATCTGATAGCAATAATCCGTCAGCGGTTCCCGGTAAACTTCTAAATTTTTCAGTTCCTGGATATCTTCTGGGATCAAACGGTTCGCTGGGATTTCAACCTTCCGAATTTTGTGATCAAAGTCTCCGTTCAGCCAAGTGTGCCAGATTTCAATTTCATGTGCGCTTTCCAGCTGGGTTTTTAAATATTCCACAATTTCAGCCTCGCAGCCGGGTTTATAAATTTCCAAGCTGGCAAAACATGGCTTGTCCGTTGAAAGTTCCAGAACGGCATTTGTGTGCAGAACGGAAAAATTGCTGTCAAATGCGCCGCCCTCGGTTGTTCCGCGGTCCAGGTCTATAAAAACAGGCCGTTCCGATGGTTCCCAGACTTCTTCTAAAGGTGTCTCAGAAGCAAGAAAAATGTAAGCGCTCATACAGTTCCTCCCTGATTTTTACAGCTTGATGATATCGATCAAATAATGGTCCTCGTCCCGCGAATCAAACCCTGCAATTTGTATTTGGCTGAAATCCGTGTCAATCAGCAGAAAACCGTAATGGCCAGCCTCCCATAAGGAAGGGACGGCGGAGGGCAAATTGAAGATCTTGATCCTGGCCCATACGGAGCCAATTTCATAAAAATATTCGTATCCTTCTTGCAAATCCATCGTCTGAAGAATCCAAACGGCAATCTGTGAAGCGGAAGACCCATGCGGCAGCCGGCTGTGCGGCAGCTGCGAATAACTGCAAATCGCGGAGCAGCCTTTCCGGTACGCTTCGTTTAGCGGTATATTTGTTTCGCGTTCAAAAAGATCCAGCACTTGGATTCCTTCCAGCTTTCGCACTTTATTTTTCGCCGCCTGCATTGCCTGCTTACGGGCGATCAGCCGCTGCCGTTCTGTCATGCATACCACCTCATTCTCACTTTTATTTTACCAGAACAACCGCCCTCTTGCAATTGGTGGAGGAATTTAGTATAATACCCTCCATGTATTGAACACGAAAGGACGAGAGATATGGCGGACGAGATCAGACCGGCAGAAAGCCGCAATTTTATCCACACTTTCATTGAGGAGGACATCGGCCCTGGCGGACAGTATGAGGGCATGACCGTCCACACCCGTTTCCCCCCCGAGCCGAATGGTTATCTTCACATCGGCCATTGTAAGGCGTTGACCATCGATTTCGGCACAGCGGAAAAATACGGCGGGCTTTGTAACCTGCGCATGGACGATACCAACCCCACAAAAGAGGATGAGGAGTTTGTAGAGGCCATCAAAGAGGATATCCACTGGCTTGGCTTTGATTGGGGCGATCGGTTCTTCTATGGTTCCGATTATTTTGAAGAGGATTACCGTCAGGCGGAGGGTTTGATAAAAAAAGGTCTGGCTTATGTCTGCCAGCTGACGCCGGAGGAGTTCAAAGAATACCGGGGCAGTATTGGCGTACCTGCCCGCAGCCCCTACCGTGACCGTCCAATTGAGGAAAGCCTTGATTTGTTCCGCCGTATGCGGGCTGGGGAGTTCCCGGATGGAGCCATGACGCTTCGGGCCAAGATTGACCTTGCCAGCGGCAATTTCAATATGCGGGACCCCGTGCTCTACCGCATTAACCATCTGCCCCACCATCGCCACGGGGATAAGTGGTGCATCTATCCTATGTACGACTTTGCCCACCCCATCCAAGATGCGTTGGAAGGCATTACGCACAGCCTTTGTTCTTTAGAGTTTGAGGCCCACCGGCCGCTCTACAACTGGGTTGTAGAGAATTGTGATTTACCTGCCAAGCCCCGCCAGATCGAGTTTGCCCGTCTGGGCATCGACCATACTGTTATGAGCAAGCGGAAGCTGCGGCGGCTGGTAGAGGAGGGGCGCGTCTCCGGCTGGGACGATCCGCGTATGCCAACGCTGTGCGGCCTGCGCCGCCGGGGCTATACTCCCCGTTCCATCCGCAATTTCTGTGAACGGATTGGCGTTGCGAAGGCGGCAAGCGTGGTAGAATACGGCTTTTTAGAGCATTGCCTCCGGGAGGACCTGAACGAAACCGCCGAGCGTGTCATGGCTGTCCTGCGGCCAATTCGTCTGACAATCACGAACTACCCGGAAGACAAAACGGAAACCGTCACCGTAGAAAATAACCCCGTAGATCCAGCCGCCGGAACGCGGGAAGTCCCATTTTCCAGGAACCTGTGGATTGAGGCCGACGACTTTCTGCCGGAACCGGTACCGAAGTATAAGCGGCTGTATCCGGGAGGCCCGGAGTGCCGTCTCAAAGGCGCATACTTGATTCGCTGTACAGGCTGTGTGCGGGACGAGGCAGGGAACATCACAGAAGTCCTGTGCGAGTACGACCCAGAGAGCCGGGGGGGAGACCCTGCCGATGGCCGCAAAGTCAAGGGCGCGACGCTCCACTGGGTAGACGCAGCCACTGCCGCAGATGCGGAAGTCCGCCTATACAGCGACCTGTTTACAGACGCGGACCCCGACGCAGCGGAAAAAGACTTTATCGAGTGTCTGAATCCCAGCTCTCTGGAAGTGCTGACCGACTGCAAGGTCGAAGCGTCCCTCGCGGACGCGTCCGCGCCGGCGAACTTCCAGTTTCTGCGCCAAGGCTACTTCTGCCTGGATAGCAAGGATGCGAAACCGGGGCGTCTGGTGTTCAACCGCAGTGTATCCCTGAAAGATAGCTATAAAAAATAACCCATGTAAAAGGGGTCCAGGGGGACTTGGTTCCCCTGGCGGGGGTGTGGGGGCGGAGTCCCCACGAAAAAGTCCCGGCGAGAACTGGTTTTCCAATTCTCGTCGGGACCTTCCGCATCAGTCTACAATATCCACCGAAACCTTCACGCCGAGCCGCTGGGCATAGGCGCGGACAACGGTCCGAATCTCCTTGGCAATGCGGCCCTGACGGCCAATCACCTTGCCCATGTCATCTGGCGCTACCCGCAATTCCAGAGTCAGCTCCTGACTGCCCTGGACTTCCGTAACGGAAACCGCGTCGGGGTTGTCCACCAGGTTTCTGGCGATGTAGAGCAGCAAGTCCTTCATGGCGGTCCCCCTGAATTAGAGGACATCCACTTTTTTCAGCAGCGCTCTAACCGTGTCCGTGGGCTGAGCGCCAGACTTGATCCAAGCCTGTGCGCGCTCAGCATCAATCTTGATGGCAGCAGGAGAAACGCAGGGATTGTAAGTGCCGATTTCTTCAATAAAGCGGCCGTCGCGGGGGAAACGGGAGTCGGCAACCACAATGCGATAGAAGGGAGCCTTTTTCGCGCCCATGCGGCGCAGACGAATCTTAACCATGTGTAAACCTCCAAAAAACTTTCATTTGGTATTTTATATTTCACCTGTACGGTTGAAACCATCTTGATACAACGGGAAAGGTGTGACCCAGGGAGGCGGGCAGTTAATAGCTGTCCCTGCCTTTGCCGGCTTAACGGAAGCGCTTCTTGCGGCCAAAGCCATGGAGACGGGGATTTTTGATACCGCCCATCTGGGGTACACGGCCTTTTGACATCTGTTTTGTGAGCTGTTGCATCATATCGAACTGCTTGAGCAGCCGGTTTACATCCACAACTTCCAAGCCGCAGCCTGCGGCGATGCGCTTCTTGCGGCTGGCGTTCAAAATTTGTGGATTCTCACGTTCCAGAGGGGTCATAGAGAGGATGATTGCTTCCGTATGGGACATCATTTTCTCATCCAGAGAAGCCCCTTCCAACTGTTTGCCCAAGCCGCCGGGTATCATACCTAAAAGCTGGCTCAAGTCGCCCATGTTCCGGAGCTGCTGAAGCTGATCATAGTAATCTTGAAGGGTAAAGCGGTTTTTCCGCAATTTTTCCTCCAACTTGGCCGCCTGTTTTTCATCATAGGCAGCCTCCGCCTTTTCGATGAAGGAGAGCATATCGCCCATGCCCAAGATCCGGGAAGCCATACGGTCCGGATGGAACGGCTCGATCATATCCAGCTTTTCACCGGTACCTGTAAACTTAATGGGTTTGCCAGTAGCCGCACGGATGGTAAGGGCCGCGCCGCCCCGGGCGTCGCCATCCAACTTGGTGAGGACGACGCCGTCGATACCGAGGGCTTCGTCAAAGGCGGTAGCGGCATTGACGGCATCCTGGCCGGTCATGGCGTCGACCACCAAAAGGATTTCGTTAGGGTGGACAGCGGATTTCATCCGCTTTAATTCGTCCATCAATTCTTCATCCACGTGCAGGCGGCCTGCGGTGTCCAAAAACACCATATCGCTGCCGTGGTCTTTCGCGTGCCGAACGGCGGCTTCTGCGATCTTCACAGGGTCGCCTTGGCCCTGCTCGAAAACTGGAAGGTTCAGCTGTCCGCCAACAACTTTCAATTGTTCAATTGCGGCGGGACGGTATACGTCGCACGCAGTCAGCAGAGGACGCTTTTGGTACTGCTTCCGCATATATCCGCCTAATTTTGCCGTCGTGGTTGTCTTGCCGGAGCCTTGGAGGCCAACCATCATAACGATGGTTGGGCCGTTGTTGGCCATCGTCAGCCGGGCGTTGGAACCGCCCATGAGGTTCGTCAGTTCTTCGTTGACAATCTTGACGACCTGCTGGGCGGGGGTAAGGCTGTCCAGAACATCAGAGCCGACTGCACGCTCGGTAACGTTGGCCACAAACTCCTTCACGACTTTGTAACCGACGTCTGCTTCCAAAAGGGCCAAGCGGACTTCCCGCATGGCTTCCCGCACATCGTTTTCGGTCAAACGGCCCTTGCCCCGGAGGCGCTTGAATGCAGCGTTTAGTTTTTCGGTTAATCCTTCAAATGCCATAGCTCATTCCCTCAATGCGTCCGCTTCCGTGCGGATCATGTTTGTCAGCTGGCTGATCCGGCGGTCATCATAATAGCGGTAGTTAATTTTCTGGATTTCCGCGGCGGAAGATACAATCGCGTCCAAGTGAACGCCGCGGGAGAGGAAGCGCTTGATGATGCCGGTTTTATCCTCGACCTCCTGCATCACGGCCTCGGCGCGGACGATCACGTCGCGAACGCCCTGGCGGGAGATCCCGGCGAGTTCCGCGATTTCGGCAAGGGAAAGGTCTTCATTATAATAGAGGTCGAAGAACTCCTTCTGCCGTTCGGTGAGGAGTTCCCCGTAAAAATCAAAGAGCATCGTCATGCGGTAGGTTTGGTTTTTCACGAGGCTGCCTCCTTCTGTAAAGTTCAGCGCCTTTACAACAAGGAACAGTTTACAAGATTTTTTCCTGCTTGTCAAGGGAGAAAGTGGAAGAATTTAAAGAAACGACGAAAATTTTCTTTGTTTGCTACAAAGTATCCTATAGAAATCGGTTTGCCTGTAAAAATACATCCAAAAACTCGAAAACTATTTCGATTGTTTCTTTTCTACTGGGTATCTGTTGTAAGATGGCGCGAGTATATCCGATATTTTCTGACAGGGAGAGGCCGTTGTCCAGAAGCTTTTCAAGCAGAAAAAGCCGGTGGATTCTGGGCCAATTTGTTTCTGCGCCCTCTGTTTTCGGACAGGCGCCTAGAAGCGGCGGCTGCTCTTCCTCCGTGTCAATGTAGTCGTAGCTGCAGTTCTCTTTGCCTATCCACCGCTTGCGGAACAGGTCATGACATGCTATACTGAATCAAGATGCCCCACAAGGGCTCGAAAGGAGATTTTTCGATGGTTTTTGACGCACATTCGGATTTGCTTTGTGATGTAACCCGCTGCCGTCTGGCAGGCGAGACCCATGTGCTGGAACGACGCCACTTAGACCGTCTCCGCCAGGGCGGAGTAGAGGGTTTGGTTTTAGCCTTCTGGTACGGCAAAGGTGACAAGGACGAAATGTTCTGGAAAAATATCCCTGGTGCTGATACGGCTGCAGCTCGATTGAAAATCATGCAGGACTGTGCGGAGGCGGAATTCGCCGAGTGTCCCTGGCTGAGCGTCGTCCACACAGAGCGGGAGGCGGCGGAGGCCCGTGCAGCGGATAGGATGTATGCATTTCTATGCATTGAGGGCATGTCTGCCATACCAGATATGGAGGGGATTGATTGCCTTGCGGATTTTGGCGTTCGGATTGCCATGCTGACATGGAACGAACAGAACCAGTTTGCCTCCGGAGCGAAGCAAGACCCCAGCCAGGGGCTGACGGCGCTGGGCCGGGAGGCTGTCCGCCGTTTGGAAGAGCGGGGGATTGTAATGGATGTATCCCACCTGAACGACGCCAGCTTCTGGGATGTGCTCAAGCTGGCCCAAGGTCCTGTGATTGCCTCCCATTCTAACAGCCGGGCCGTGTGCCCCGTGCCCCGAAACCTGACGGACGATCAGCTCCGGGCCATTCGGGACGCCGGAGGTGTAGTAGGCCTGAACGTATGCGACAGCTTTGTCCATACCGACCAGGCAAAGCGAACGGCGGAAACGTTAGCGCTCCACGCCGCACACATTGCAGATGTGATTGGCGTGGAGCACGTGGGGTGTGGTTTTGACTTTTGTGAGTATTTTGGCCCAGGGAACGAAGGCGTCCTGAAGGATTGCAGCCATATCCCGGCGTTTTTCGACTGCTTGGAGCGTATGGGTATGAGTGCCCAGGAACGTCAGATGATTGCGTCGGAAAATTTTATGCGTGTTCTCCGGTAAAGCTGGGTTATTTCGTTACACATAGGGCTGGGGATTCCAGTTTTTTGACGCAGACCTGTCCTCCTTCAAGACTGAGTCCCGCTGTGTCGCCTTCCTTGAGGGTTCCGTCCAGCATCCGCTCGGCAACGGCGTCTTCCACCTTGCTTTGGATACAGCGGCGGAGAGGACGCGCGCCGTACTTGGGATCGAAGCCCTCCTTAGCAAGTTCGGCAACGGCCTCGTCGCTGGTTTCCAGGTGCAGGCCCATACCTTCCATGCGGGCGGAAACCGTGTTCAGCATCCGCCGGGCAACCTCGCGGATATCCTCCTCGTTCAGGGAACGGAAGACAATGATATCATCAATGCGGTTCAGGAATTCCGGCCGGAAGGTCTGGCGCAGCTCTGCCATGACAGTCTCCTTAGCCTGCTGGAATTTTTGCTTGGCATCATCCGCGCCGTCCTGGGCGTCGGAGAAGCCAAGACGGCTTCCCGCAGTGGTCAGGCTCTTTGCGCCGATGTTGCTGGTCATGACGATCACGCTGTTTTTGAAGTCTACCGTCCGGCCCTGGGAGTCGGTAATCCGGCCGTCGTCCAGGATTTGCAGGAGGATATTCCAAACATCTTCATGTGCCTTTTCGATCTCGTCAAACAAAATGACAGAATATGGTTTCCGGCGGACTTTTTCCGTCAGCTGGCCGCCTTCGTCGTGGCCGACGTAGCCTGGAGGGGAACCGATCAGGCGGGAAACCGTATGCCGTTCCATATACTCCGACATGTCGATCCGCACCATAGCGGATTCGTCGCCGAACATAGCTTCCGCCAGGGATTTGCAGAGTTCGGTTTTGCCCACGCCTGTGGGACCAAGGAACAGGAAGGAACCAGTGGGCCGCTTGGGGTCTTTCAGGCCGACCCGGCCCCGCCGGATAGCCCGCGCCACCGCTTGGACGGCCTCGTCCTGTCCAACGACGCGCTCATGGAGAATATCTTCCATCCGCAGAAGCCGTGCGCCCTCATCCTCAGTGAGGCGGGTGACAGGGATGCCGGTCCAGCCGGATACAACGGCGGCAATGTCGTCTGCCGTCACAGGACGGTGCTGCTGGGGGTTTTTGCGGCGCTTGTCGCGCTCGATTTCAATCTGTTCTTGGTAATCTTTTTCAATATCCCGCAGTTTAGCAGCAGTTTCATAATCTTGATTTTGGATTGCGGCCTCTTTATCCTTAGAGAGCGCCGCAACTTTTTCCTCAAGGCTTTTCAGTTCTGGGGACAATTCTTCCTCTTCCATGCGGACACGGGAGGCAGCCTCGTCCATCAGGTCGATGGCTTTGTCCGGCAGGAAGCGGTCGCTGATATAGCGGCTGGAGAGGGTAACGGCAGCTTCCAGCGCCTCATCTGTCAGCTGGAGCTTGTGGTGGGATTCGTATTTCGGCCGCAGACCCTTGAGGATTTCCAGAGAAGCCTCCTGGCTGGGTTCGCCCACCTGGACGGGCTGGAAACGACGCTCTAAGGCGGCATCTTTCTCGATATAGCGGCGGTACTCATTCAAAGTGGTAGCGCCAATGACGCGAATTTCACCGCGGCCCAAGGCGGGTTTGATGATGTTGGCGGCGTCCACTGCGCCCTCAGCGGAGCCCGCGCCCACAATGGTGTGCAGCTCATCGATGAACAGGATCACGTCGCCGGAGCGGCGCACTTCTTCCAAGGCTTTTTTGATGCGTTCCTCAAATTCGCCGCGGTACTTGGTGCCGGCAACCATCCCGCTGAGGTCTAAGGACAGGATGCGCTTATCGAGAAGGTCGTCTGGCACATCCCCCATGACGATTTTACGTGCCAAGCCTTCTGCGATGGCTGTTTTGCCTACGCCGGGCTCGCCGATGAGGCAAGGGTTGTTTTTTGTGCGGCGGGAAAGGATCTGGATAACGCGCTGGATTTCCGTGTCGCGCCCGATTACGGGGTCCAGTTTGCCTGCGCGGGCGTCGGCGGTCAGGTCGCGGGTGAACTCCCGGAGAGTTTTGTTCGGGCCGCCCTTACCGGAATCCTCTTTTGCCGCCGCCGCCTTGTTTTGGCTGCCGCGGGGAGCGTCGTTCAGTTTCTGCATGAGGGAGGAATACAGGCTGCGGGCATCCACGCCGGCGGCGCGGAGGATGCGGACGGCCATATTGTTACCCTCCCGGAGGAGTCCGGCAAGGAGGTGTTCGGTGCCAACATAATTATACTTGCCGCGGATGGAGTCCTCCATGGCGATTTCCACGACACGGCGGGCGCGGGGGGTAAGGCCCTGGGCAGGATTGCCGCCGGGGAGGCCCGCGCCGATGCTCTTTTTAATAATAGAAACGATCATGTGGTCGGTGAGACCGGCTTCCAGGAGGACCGAGTGGGCAATGCAGTTCTCCTGGCGTATAAGGCCAAGGAGGAGGTGCTCTGTACCAACGTAACCATGGCCGAGTTCACTGGCGGCCTCCTGGCTCAACCGGAGGGCTTCTTCCGCTTTTGGGCTGAATTTACGTTCATTCATAGCATTTAAACTTCCTTTCTTTGGAAACGTGTTTAGGTTTACTGGCTTTCTTTTTCGAGGGCATGGATTTGATCGCGCAGCTCGGCGGCACGCTCGAAATTCTCTTGCTGAACGGCTTGCTGCATTTCGATGCGCAAAGCATTCAGCCTGCGGGTTTTGTCAAATTCGTTCTTGTCTTCTTGGTTCAGCAGCTCCTCCTTCTTTGGCTCCTGAGGGGTTTCCGGTGCACCGAGGGCGGGCATACCGGCAAACAAGTCGTCAAAGGGATCTTCCAGCATCCGGTTCATACGGCTGAACAGGGAGGGGACGGGCGAGAAGAAATCATCGAAGAGGCTGCCGGAGAAGAGGTTCTGCATCATACGCTGGCTGTGGGCGGCGATTTGCCGGGTGTAGCCCAGTTTTTCAGCGCATTCACTGCAAAGATGTTTTTCGGTCACATGACCGTTGACATTGCTCTGGTAAACAAAGGTAACATCATTCTTGCCACAATTTTCGCATTTCATAATCAATACCTCCAAGATCTATAAATAATAAAATATTGACGAATGGTAAGGGCCTGTTCAGGCGTTTGGAAGGCTACACTTGCAGGATAAGGACATTTTTTAGGATGTCGGCACGAACTTGACCGCGCAGATCCCGTGGAACGGCGGCTAGCGCCTTGTCACTGATAGCAGCCAGAAGTGTCCGGGTGAGGGACTCATCCAGCGCGCCGGCTTGGGCGAGGTTGCCCAAGATTGCACGTGCGGAGGGCAAATCAATTTGCACACCCAGCGAGTTGATCACATGCATCAGCAGGGTCTGCCGGTCTACCTGTACCCGCGTGATCCGGATGTATCCATTTCCGCCCCGCCGGCTTTCCACGATGTAGCCCCGCTCTGGGGAAAAGCGGGTGGACATCACATAATTGATCTGGCTGGGCACGCATTGAAACCGCTGGGCCAAATCGCTCCGCTGGACCTCCAGCACACCGTCGCTGGACTCGTTCAGGCAGTCTTGCAGGAAGCTGGCAATCAAATCGGAAATCCCCATAGGGAACGCTCCTCTCTTGCTTGACTTTGACTTTCTTTGATCTTTGTTTCTGACGTTAGTATACCACGATTGAAAGAAAAGTCAAGGGGGGAAATTTGACTTTCTTTGACTAATCTGCAAACAAATTGTGAATAGTTAGTTGTAACAAACCGCGTTTTTCTGGTTTTTTCCGAATTTTCTAAAAATTTTCCTGTTAGAATTTTAACAACCCCCTTGCATTTTCTGAATTCTATGCTACAATGAGAATACAAATCAATTGGAGGTGCTACCAAATGGCTTACAAGATTACTTCTGCGTGCGTGAGCTGCGGTTCCTGCTCGGACGCTTGCCCCGCCGGCGCGATCAGCCAGGGCGATGACGCTTATGTCATCGACGCCGCTGCCTGCCTGGACTGCGGTTCCTGCTGCGACACCTGCCCCAACGGTGCCATCGTCCCCGAGGAATAAGAACGGGATACATAAAACCCTGCAAGTTTTGACTTGCAGGGTTTTTTGTTTTATCGGAACAGGATAGGCTCAGCCGCGCTTAAAACTCAGATAGCGGGTGCCCTGAAAGGTAAGGCTGCCCTGATCGCCTTCTACAAGCTGGCCATACTCGTTACCATCGATGGTCAGCTCGATCCGGTCGCCGCTTTCAACCTGGAAGGTGGCGTGATACCAAGTGGAGGCATGCTTACCGTGAACCTCCGTGCGTTTGGCGACGACGGTAGCAGAAACCGTCAGTTTGGGGGAGTTATTGTTTTTTCTCCACTCGCGTACACCCTGGGAGATAATAAATATAAAGAAACAGATGAACAGAACAAAGAAAATTGCAAAAACAATACCAAAGAATCCGAAATCGCTGAAAAACCCGCCAGAAGGTCCGTAATACATGGAAACAACCCCTTTCTTTTGATTCCAGTATAGCATAGGAATCCTTTGGATGCAAGGCATAGGCTGGACAATTGACAGGGAAGGGTTTCTGCGGTAAAATTGAAAAGATCGAAAGGCGAAGAAGCTTTTCTTTAGAAAATATGTGAAAAATAAAGCGCTATAAAAATGTGGTGGAGAAGGCGCTGGCCCATCTCAAGGAGGGAGGAGACGATGGAGCACTGGGAAGAACTGAAACCCGGTGGCTTGCGGTTTGCGTGGTCCGATGGCCTGTTCCGTCCAGGAACAGACACGTTCCTTTTGTCGTCTCTGCCGCGCCTGAAACCGGGTTTGAGGGTGTGCGACTTAGGCTGCGGTACAGGTTTGCTGGGGATGCTGCTGCTTCAAAAGGAACCGAATATATCCGTCACAGGCTTGGAGATTCAGCCGGAGGCGGTGGCGCTGGCAGAAAAAGCCGTCAAAGAAAATGGCTTGCAGGACCGCTTTGCCGTCCGTTTGGAAAATCTGCGGGAAAGTGGGCTGCCTGCCGGGAGCTTTGATT
This sequence comes from Oscillibacter sp., assembly GCA_022795445.1. Classification (GTDB taxonomy): domain Bacteria; phylum Bacillota; class Clostridia; order Oscillospirales; family Oscillospiraceae; genus Oscillibacter. The sequence goes on from JAAWGR010000013.1 coordinate 27,694, forward strand.
TGACGGTCTGCAATCCGCCGTACTATTCCCTGCAAAGCGGCTTCACATCTGAAGATGCTGCCCGTCGGAAAGCCCGTTCGGAGATTGTATGTACGCTGGCCATCGTCTGCCGTGCGGCAGCGCGTCTGACCCGATGGGGCGGGGCGTTCTGTCTTGTCTATAAGCCGGAGCGTCTGACAGATTTGCTCTGTACCCTCCGGGAAAACGCCCTGGAGCCCAAACGTCTGCGGTTCGTGAGCCAGACGGTGGAGGCCGCGCCGTCGCTCCTTCTCCTGGAAGCCCGTCGGGGCGGCAAACCTGGCTTGACTATTGAAACACCTTTAGTATTACAAACCCCGGACGGCAGTCCGTCCTCAGAACTGGAACGTATTTATTTTCGACAGGAGGTCCCATTATGAGCGGAACGCTGTACCTTGTTGCAACGCCTATCGGGAACCTGGGTGATTTTTCCCCCAGGGCTGTAGAAACGCTGCAAACCGTGGATTTCGTAGCGGCGGAGGATACCCGGGTATCCTTGAAGCTGCTGAATCATTTTCATATAAAAAAACCCCTTGTCAGTTATCACGAGCACAACCATGTGACCGCAGGAGAATCCATCCTGGCCCGGCTGCTGGCGGGAGAATCCTGCGCGCTGGTTACAGATGCGGGTACTCCTGCCATATCGGACCCTGGGGAGGATTTGGTGCACCTGTGCGCTGGGAACGGAGTAGAGGTGTTGGCGGTTCCTGGCTGCTGTGCGGCGGTAAATGCCTTAGCAGTCAGCGGTCTGCCAACGGGACGGTTTACTTTTGAAGGATTTCTTACTGTAAATAAGAAAAATCGCCGGGAGCATCTGGATAGCCTGCGGAATGAACAGCGTACTATGATTTTTCATGAGGCGCCCCACAAACTGCGGACGACGCTGGCGGACCTGGCGGAAGCCTTTGGCATGGAGCGGCGTGTGGCTCTTTGCCGGGAGTTGACGAAGCTTCATGAGGAAACCCAGCGCTGCACGTTGGGCGAAGCTGCTGCATATTATGCGGAACATCCCCCCCGTGGAGAGTATGTCTTGGTAGTGGCAGGGGCGGAGGCAAGCGCAGAGTCTGCCGTAACGCTGGAAGAGGCGGTAAGGCAGGTGCTGGTCCTTCAAGGAGAGGGGATACGGCTGAAAGATGCGGCGAAGGAAGTTGCGGTTCACACGGGGCTGTCGAAAAATGAGCTGTACGCCGCTGCTTTGGGGCGTGAAAAACCGGTGTGAGAAATCACACCGGTTTTTTTTATTCCCAGTATCAGCGTCTGCCGTTGTATTTCTGGTCAAGGAGTTCGATCACATCGCCGATGGCCCCGTCTTTTGCATGGCGGACAATCGTGGCTCCACAAGCCCGTACTGCCGGGATGCAGTTCTCTGGTGCAAAACCTTCTGCGGCCGCGGTGAGCATGGAAATGTCGTTGGCCTCATCACCGGCGCAGTAGACGTGTTCCATGGAAATGCCCAGCCGCGCCGCCAGGAGCTGTATCATGCCGCCCTTGTTAGCGCCTTTGGAAGTCATTTCCAGAAGAGTCTTGCCGGAGAAAATCAATTCGTAATCTTCCGCCCAGCCCTGCTCTTGCAGGAAGGTTTTAATGGCTTCCAATGTTTCATGGTCCGCCTCATAAAGCAGCTTTCCCAGTGGCAGAGGAACATCTGCCATGGTGGGCAATTCCACGACGGAAACATTGGTGATGCGTTCGTGTTGCCGGGTGATCGCGTTGGGATGTACTGCATGGATGATATTATCAATATGATACGCCTCAATGGCCGCCTCAGGGAAGCGGTCAAGGATGACCTGTCCTCGTTCCCGGGCTTTTTCGTCCAGCATGGCAGTTTCCAGATATGCCGCATTTTCAAAATCGTAAAGCGCCGCGCCGTTGCATACCACGCCAGGACTATTCATAGGCACTTGGTCCGCGTAATTGATGAACGCCGCCAGCGCCCGGCCCGTTGCGATGGCGAAGCGTCCGCCCTCTGCCATAAAGTACGCCAGCGCCGTTCGGTTCCGTTCCGGCAGGGGCGGTACTGGCGTACCGGAACGGAGGGCGTCCTCGGTGTAAATTAAGGTGTTGTCAAAATCGCTGGCGAGTAAAACGCCGTCAAATTTTCCCATAACTTTGTTACCCCCTTGAATCAGCCCTTATTTGGTTGTTCGCCCTTGTTCCAGCGGCGGCCTCCGCGGTAAGGCGGATGGCGTTGTTTACTGTCGCTGCTCCGGCTTTCGCCTTTTGCCGGCGGTTTACTGGAACGGGGCTGCTTTCCACCGGAGGGACGAGGAGGTTTTCGGTTGTTATTGCTGTTGCTCCGGTGACGACGGCGGAAGGGTTTTTCTTCCGTCTTTTCTGGAGGTTCCGGCGTATCCATGTGGAAGGGGATGGAAAAGACTGGCGGTACAAGTTCTTCTTCCTCTTTTTCTTCCACGAACCGGGCGGGCCGCTCTGGAAGCTCAATGCCGTCCCGGCTGCCTTTACCGTTCCGCAGGACCCGGATTTCGCAGTTGCGGTAGGTTTTAAGGACCTCCGGCGAGTTGTCCAGGCAGACCTTTACCATCTCCCGCAGGAGGTCTACGCCCTTTACATTACCAGGACCGTCAGGGGTTTGTACAAAGGATTCCAGCTTTGGCATCCGCTTTGCGGCGTCTTCGTACACATTCTGCTCGTATTTCAAACAGCACATCAGCCGCCCGCAGGTACCGGAGATTTTCGTGGGGTTAAGGCTGAGGTTCTGCGTCTTGGCCATTTTTATGGAGACAGGCATAAAGCTTTCCAAGAACGAGGAGCAGCAGAAGGGACGCCCGCAGATGCCCAAGCCGCCGATCATCTTTGCCTCATCCCGCACACCAATCTGCCGCAGCTCGATCCTCGCCCGGAAGACGGAAGCCAAGTCCCGCACCAATTCCCGGAAATCGACTCGGCCGTCGGCGGTGAAGTAAAAGACGATTTTGTTGCTGTCGAAGCCGGCAGAGACGTTTACCAGCTTCATGACAAGCCCATGCTCTGCAATTTTTCGCTCGCAGATGTCAAAAGCTTCCAGCTCTTTTTTTCGGTTGTACTCCAGGATGCGGAGGTCGTTTTCATTGGCAATCCGCACCATAATGCTCAGGGGCTTTACGATGTCTTCCTCTTCAACCTCGTGGTTTCCCTGGGTGCAGATAGCCATCTCTAATCCCTGGGCAGTCTGGACGATTACCTGTTCGCCCATCCGTACCGGCACACCCTGGGGATCAAAAAAATAGTTTTTGCTTCCGTTCCGGAAACGGACGCTGATTACTTCTGTCAAAAGGGTTCATCCTCCAATTCCGCGGCGAGCGCGCCCAGCACGTGGCCTGTGCCAACATTATAAGCGCATTCGTCATGATACTTTTTCAGCAGTTCTATTGTGCGCATAATTTGTGCATTTGTCAAGTTCTTCGCTAAAAATGGCGCGATTTCCCGATTAGAAGCCTCCGGTTCCCGTCCATATTGCAGCAGCAATGCGGCCGCGAAAGCCTCCCGGCAGCGGTCCAGCAGGGTTGCCAGTTCTTCCCGGTTGATTTTCCGCCGTTCCAGCCGCACCGCGACTTCCGCTGCCGCTCCCCGGCGGCGTACTGCCGCACGGCACAAAGCTTCCGTATCTTCTGTGACGTCTGCCAGCTCTGTCCTGGCAGGCCGCAATTTCAGTTCGACGCAGCGGGAGCGGAGGGTTTGGAGAACCACTGCCGGATTTTCTGCGCAGAAGAGGAAGGCAGCGTAAGGGGGGCCTTCTTCTACGAGCTTCAAGAGGACATTTTGATCTTGTTCGGTCAACAGTGTACAGTCAGGAAACAGGTAAACCTTCCGGCGTCCCTCATTAGGCTGAACATAGGCGTCCGCCCGAACGTCACGGACGATTTCCACGGCAATGTTTTTGTGCTGCGTATCCTGGACAGTGGATACATCCGGATGGATATCTGCAAATACTTTGCGGCAGGCGGCGCAGGTACCGCAAGGGGCCTGATTGTTCTCACATTCCAGTGCGGCGGCGGCATAACGGGCGGCATGGAGCCGGTCGCCGCTGCCAGTGATCAGCAGGGCATGGGACAAGGCCCCGTGGGACGCAGCTGTCCGGATGTGGGAGAGTATGGGGTCTTCGGTTTTGGCAGAAGCCGGCATAATAGGGTTCCTCCTCGCGGTGTAAGTGTGTGCTTTCACACAGCATAACATATTTTCAAAAAAAGAAAAGGGCGTTTGTTAAGTGGAAGAGAAAACGCTGAATAATGTGCAGGCCACCCGAAAGGGCGGCCTATGCAGAATTAAACGAGTTTTTCAAAATAGTAAAAAGTTTCGTCTTCCCCGTTCCGGCGCATGGAGGCAGAGAGCATTTTTATAGAGGCGGTATTTTCTTTGAAGCACTTGGCAAATACCCGGCCAAGATGGAGCTTGTAAAGCCCCCATTCAGCGACGGCGGCAAAGGCTTCCGTACCGTAACCGTTTCCGGCATAAGCTGGAGCGATACGGCATCCCAGTTCCGCGCCGCCCCGGCAGTCGAAGTTGTAGAGGACGGCTTCACCGATAAATTTTCCATCCAGCCGAACGGCAAAATTTGCAGCGAAACGGTTTGCAAAATCCCGTTGGGCGACGTCAAAAAAGCTGCGTTCCTCAACAGGACCGCCTAATCCGCCCACATCATCATAGCCCCACCAACGGTTTCGTTCTTTGTCTAAAACAAGGGCATTGTAAGCGGGGATATCCGCTTCCGTCAGGGCAGAAAGGGTCAAGCGCTCCGTTTTCAGTTCAGGGATTGCGGTGATGTGCCGCATGAGTTCATTCATTGGTTCGAAACAGTATTTCGACGCCAGTTTTGCTGGGCCGTATTGCAGCTTCGAGGTCCGGAGCCCACGGTCGGCAGCATCGTCCTCACGGTTGATCCACTGGCAGTTGCTGCCGAAAGCCCCGGCAAAGGCCTGGACAAACGTTGGATAGATACCGGTATAGGAGTAGAGGGCCTTTTCGATGTGGATGATCAAGGTGTCCCCGCAGCGCTCCGACAAAGAGAGGGCAATCAGCTTTTCGCCGTCAAACATGCCTCCGGCGACAAACCAAGACTTACCTGCAAGCTTCAGCATTTTCTTCGCCTGCTTCAGTTCCTCTTGGGCCTTGGCGTTGCTGCTTTTAGGAAACTCTGCCTCATAATCCCGCCAAAATTGTTCAATGATAGGCGCATCCTCAGCCGTTAAAGGCCGGATAGACGCATCGGGCCACTGCGCCCGAAATTTATTGATGTGGTTCCGCTGTCCAGAGTAGCGTCGCCCGGTAAAATACTGCAAATCCTCCCGGTAATAAACATAATCTCGCCAAGTGCGGATGTCGCTGACCCGTACATACGGGTACCGGGCCATTAGCCGCGTCGCTTTGCACTCTGGAACGACGGATATCACTGGCAGGCGGCCTTGTTCCAGGCAGTATTTTTCGATGAAGGAGAGTGCGGCATCCTCATCGCCCTCTGGGCCGGGAATCGGGTAGTCGAATACCCAGCTGCCGTCGTGTTCGTTCCGCACGACCAGGCAGCCCGCCGTTTCCGTCCAGGCCGGGTGCAGTACAGGCCGCCACATAAGCTTAGTGCCCAGGGAGTATTCGCACAGACCGTAGTTGCAGTCTTTATAGTATTTCCGCAGCTTAGCCGCGTCTTGTTTTGTCACCGGCTTGAACTGTTCCATGTCAACCTCCACGCGCCTTTGGCGCTCTCTCGTACTCCGCAGAACCAGGGTTCTGCCCCCTTCTATACAATTATAATAGTATACGCCAAATACCGGGATTTCCCTGCGGTTTTTGCAACATTGTGAAAATCCCTACGGAAACTATACCAAATTTCAAAAGATTTTGCAATGGGTTAATCGATTTCTGCCTTCAGAATTGCCCCAGTCACGGCATCAACCTCGTATTCATATTCCGTCCGGCCAACGGTAAATTCGATTTCATAACAAGCCAGGCCATGGTCTTTGTCAAGTTCACATTTCACATATTTTGCTTCGTTGGCGTTGATACCGGCGTGTTGGAATGCGGCGGCTTTTGCCGCGTCGCTGCCGATATAGGTGTAACTGGCAGAGGAGTTATCAGGGGTAGATTGGCTGACTGGTGCGCGGGAAGCGGCTTCTTGTTCGGATTTTCGGATGGTTCCGTCAACAGCGTTCAGTTCGTATTTGTACTTCGTACCATCACAGATGAATTCGACTTCATAGATCCGGACGCCATCGTCCCAATCCAGTTTTGTTCGCAGGTTGGTGATGTTGGCGGCTTCGACGCCAGCATCGGCGTAGGCAATCGCGGCAGCTTGATCCGTGGTGAGAAGGGTTTCGGAGGAGGGGGGCACATAGCCGGTTTCCTGCTGACTTTTCAGGATACCGCCGGTATAGGCGTCGATTTCGTATTCGTATTCCACGCCGTTTGCATAAAACTCCACCTTGTATTCCGGGTACCCGTCATCATATTCCAGCCAAACATTGCAATATTCGGTATCCTCTTCGGCAAGGTTTGCATCGTAGAGCGCATTTTTCATTGCTTGGACGCGGTTGATGCCGTTTGGAATGTCCGGCGCTTCGGGGATATCGTGAGAGTCGGGATAGGGAACGCTCACAACTCCCTCTAGATCCGAATCAGGGTCCAGTGTAATCCCAAGCGCACAGATATTTTCAGCTCCGCTGAGTATTTTCCCACTGAAAGCATCCACTTTGTAATTAAAATCACCCTTTGTAATGTGCAATTGAATTTCATAATGCGGCGGTGTTTCGTCCAGTTTCAGTTCCCCTGTCCAAGTAACAGAGTCGATTGCCAAAGTCCCGGCGTACTCCTCAGCGGCATAAGCGGCGGTGTTCAGCCCAATAAGCATTCCCGGTGCACCTGCGGCCTGAAGTTGCCGGAGTTCTTCTTCTGACAGTTCCGCTAACGCCTTGGCGTCCAGTGCGCTGTTCAGGCGCAGAATTTCCTTGATCAAAGCGGTTTTTTCCGCAGAGACCGATTCGCCCAACGCATCGCTCCCCGCATTCAGGACCGAAGACGGCGTTTGGGCCCTCAGTTGGGAAATCTGCCAGCTCTGGTAGGCAAAGCCGCAGGCCAGCAGCACGATAACCACCGCTATCGCGATAAAAGCGATTTGTTGATTGCTTCGTGTTTTTTTGCTGTTTTCTGGCATGTCCGGATGACCGAGGGGTTCCATATTACATCAAATCCTTTCTATCCAACAAAGGGCATAGTTTTAGTATCTCCCTGTCCAGTCTGCCATAAGCAAAACCGGCAGGGTCCATAGAAACAGAAAAAGTTCCAGGATCAGGGGATTCATTAGTTCGTACTGTCCCAAGGAAACAAGGTAGAAGGTCAAAAGTGTTCCCACCCAGCTGCCTAAAAGCGACAGTACGGCCGCCCGGCGTACAGCTTTACAAAGCCGCAGGCTTCCCGCCACGGCCTCCGCATAGGGCAGCAGCCCTTCCCGGAACACCAAGGCGCGGGGAAGGTCGCCGTGGTCGTTTTCCGCTTCGCTGAGCGCTACCCGGTCCGTCAGATCAGGATACTCTAACCGAATGTTTTTGCTGAATTTGCGCCGCAAAAGGGCGGGGGTGATATTTGGGTCCCGAGAGGCCAGGATTGGCAGAAGATGGCTCCGGCGCATCATTTTTAAGGCAAAATCCACATTCTCCGATGGTTCGTATTTGATGGCAAAAACTGCGGACAAATGGTGTTCAATTGCCAGATAAATGCCGGTTTTCAGGTTCAGGTTCCCCGGGAGGCGTATGTCCATCTTGCGCATAAAAGAGGCTGTTCCTAACAGGACGGCTTCCCCGCGAATCGTGGCGGCATATCCTCCTTCTTCGTAAAAGCTGAAATCCACCGCAAGTTCATAAGAGCCGCCTTCACCTTTCAGATAATCCTCAAAAAGCCGTTCCAAGCCGCAGCCGGCGGCTCGGGTCATAGCGGCGGCGTAGGCGATGGCTTTGACGGGCTCTTCGCCGTAGAATTTTTGCCCATTCATCTGGACGGTTCCTGGTGGGAACAGGTCCGTGTCGGTTAAAATCATGCAGTGCTGGGCGCTGATTTTCTGTGCGCCGGACCAAGAGGCCACAGCGCAGCCGGTTTTTTGCAGGTGCCGTGACAGTTTTGACCAAGGCAGGCTCCAGCTCAAGGGCATGGAAAAAGTTGCCGCCGCGGCCAGAATGGCGGACCAGTTCAAAAGGAAATCCGCGTTCCGGTTTTGGCCAAAGGAACTAAGACCCGCAAACACAAACGCCGCGACAAGAAACACCGGCAGCAGTACAGCCTGCCAGATGGTTGCGGCATTGTCCCGGGAGGCGGTGGTGTAAAATCCGGGAACCGAACCCTGCTGCTTGCAAGCTCCCCGCGGAGTATCGGTTACAAGGTAAGGCGGGTTGCTGTCCACGGCAGCAGCGCGGTACATGTCGTAGGTTCCCCGGCTCTCCCAGCCGACACCCCACTGGGCGATGGCCAGCGCCAGACAGGCTACGGCGCCGTAAGGGGCTGCCGCAGTCCGTTCGGTGAAGAGGAGACAGGAGCCGCAGTCCGCTGCGGCGACCAAGGCCGACAGCGACGCTGCCAGTTCTGCGGTACAGCGTCCCCGAAACAGCATTCGGATGGCTTTGGCGAACACATGGCGGCTGAAAAAAGCCGTTAGTGTCAGGCAAACCAGCAAAACAATGGATTGGAATTTCAAGTCTCCCGTCCAGAGGGGAAGTTCCATCCCGTACTGTTCTGCCAGCAGTGCCAGCGTCGGCGGAAGCGCGGACGCCAGAGCTGCAAACCGCGTCCGGGTGCGGATGGCAAAGGCTTTATGGTGGCGCATGGCCGCCGTCCAAAGGTCCGGTTCTGGGCCAATAGGCTCTGGGTCCGGTTCCGGTTCCGGCTCTGGGGGAGGAGGAATTTCTTCCGTATTCTCCATAGGCTTGCGCCGTTTGAAAAACCGAGCAGGCAGAGGCGGTTCCAGCTGCTCGCGGATGGCCTCCTCGTGTTGTTCATACATCACAGCCTCGACCGTGTGCTCCACCACTGTTTCCAGTGGGACAGGCTTAGGTGCGCTGGGTACGTCTAATTGCTCTACATCCACTACCGGCAGGGCAGCCTCCGGCGCGGCGGGGCCGCCTGGAACCGCCGGAGGAATCTCAAGGGGCGGGCCAGGTTCATCCGCCATTTCCTCAATAATGCTTTCTATGGTGTGCTCAGGTTTCTCTGTGGGTTCCTCTGTGGGTTCTTCTGCCAGAGGTTCTGCCGTTTCTAAAGGCGGTTCCGGTTCTGGAGTTGGTTCCGCCTGGGGCGCTTCTTCTGGAATATCAGGTTCCGGGTTGGAAGGCTCTGGTTCGATTGGGATTTCCATGATCGGAGGTTTTTCCACTGGTTCGGGGAGGGGATCTTCCGTATTTTGAAAAAGCTGCCGTTCTAACCCGCCGCCATATTCTGCCAGGATTTCCTCTAATGAAAAAGTCTCCTCTGCCGCAGGTACATCAGTATCGATGTCTGTAAGGGGGATAATGTCTCGATTGTCTGCCATTGCTATGCTCTCCTGTCCGTCAGCCAAGGCGCTGCCGGACCGCTTCATATAAAAGAATTGCCGCTGCCGCGGAAGCGTTCAGGGAATTCAGTTTCCCCTGCATGGGAATGCTGACGCGAAAGTCACAGGTTTCTGCTACTAAGCGGCTCATGCCGCTGCCCTCGCTGCCGATGACGATGGCGGCAGGGCCTTTCAGGTCAGCTTCATAGAGAGGCGTTGTTCCATCTGCTGCCGTACCGAACACCCATAAACCCTGCTTTTTCAAATCTTTTAACAGCGATGGGAGATTTGGAACCCGCGCTACCGGCAAATGAGCTACCGCTCCGGCGGAGGTTTTTGCCACCACAGCGGTCAGACCTGCGCTGCGCCGTTTCGGGATAATGACGCCGTGTGCTCCAGCACACTCCGCTGTACGGATCACAGCCCCCAGGTTGTGGGGGTCGGAAAGTTCATCGCAGATGACCAAAAGAGGCGTTTCGCCCTTTTCCACCGCTAAATGCAGGATGTCCTCCACACTGGCGTACTCACGCACAGCTGCCAAGGCAATCACGCCTTGATGGGCGTGTGTCTGGCTCATGGCGTCCAGCTTCCGCCGGTCCGCCTCTACGACGACAGCTCCTGTCGAACGGGCTTTGGAGGCGATGTGCCCTAGGGTTTTGTCTGTCTCTCCTTTTTGCAGGTATACCTTATCCAAGGCCATACCGGCCCGCAGAGCTTCCAAAACGGCGTTTCTCCCCTCGATCACACCGTCGGCCCCAGTATCGTTTCTTTGCAGTCTATCCATAGCCGCTCCCTTATTTTTCTCAAAATTGATCTGCTTTCCGACAAGAGTATACCATAAATGAGGAAGACTGGAAAGGTGAATTTACAGAAACTTCATGAAAAAAATCTTACCTTGTCCTTGTGGCCTGGGAACTTCTGTGTTATACTGCTTTATGCTTTCCCGTCCCAGCGCCTAACGCGCTGTTTTACCTCTGAAAGGAGTTTTCCATACATGGACCAAAACAATAAAAACAAAAAGCCAGGGAAAAATAACAATAATAATTGGCGGAACTTTATCTACCTCATTGGCTGGGCTTTAGTTCTGGCGATTGCCGTCAGCTATGCTGGGAACTATATGACCAGCGCTGGGAGGCACGCATCTTCTGTCGAGTTGGAGTACAGCGATTTTGTCACGATGGTCAAGGATGGACAGGTTGTCGCCGTGGATTTCGATACGGACGAGGCGATCCTGAACATCATACCTGCTGATGGCTACGTTTATACCGACGATGCAGGTATTGCTTACACAAAGGTCACCCAGGAGGAGAGCGAAGAGGCGGAGGCTTTCGACGGCTTCACTTACACCGACGCCTTGGGCCAGGAACAGAAAACACATCTGGATTTCTTTACCGTCCAGCTCCAGACCAATGACGCCACCATAGCCTTTCTACAAGAACAGGATGCAGATATCCGCATCAATGAGGACTATCAGCCTCCCATCAGCCCCGTTCTGCTGTTCCTCATTAACCTGACGCCGTTCCTGATCATTGTGCTGGTGATGTCCCTGCTTATGAGCTGGATGGCGAAAAAGGGCATGGGCGGCATGGGCGGAATTGGCGGCGTAGGCAAGGCGAATGCCAAAGTGTATATGGAGAAATCCACCGGCGTGACTTTCCGGGATGTGGCCGGCCAGGATGAGGCGAAGGAATCTTTAACGGAAATTATCGATTTTCTGCATAACCCTGGAAAATACACGGAAATCGGTGCAAAACTGCCCAAGGGCGCGTTGTTGGTAGGCCCTCCGGGCACCGGTAAGACGCTGCTTGCCAAGGCTGTAGCAGGAGAGGCGGGCGTGCCGTTCTTCTCCATTTCCGGCTCCGATTTTGTGGAGATGTTCGTCGGCGTGGGTGCGAGCCGTGTCCGGGATTTGTTCAAAGAGGCCAGCAAAGTTGCTCCTTGCATCGTTTTTATTGACGAGATTGACACCATCGGTAAATCCCGTGACAACCGTATGGGCGGCAACGACGAGCGGGAACAGACTTTAAACCAGCTTCTTGCCGAGATGGACGGGTTTGACCCAACCAAGGGCGTTATCCTCCTGGCAGCAACAAACCGCCCGGAGGTCCTTGACCAGGCGTTGCTGCGTCCTGGCCGTTTTGACCGCCGCATTACTATCGACCGGCCCAATTTGGCAGGACGTATTTCCACGCTGGAAGTCCATACCCGCAATATACGCCTGGGTGAAGACGTTAACCTAAAAAAGGTTGCTTTAGCGACAGCAGGCTGTGTGGGTGCGGATCTTGCCAACTTGGTGAATGAAGCAGCTCTCCGGGCCGTTCGCAAAGGGCGGAAGCTGGTAAGCCAGGAAGATCTGCTTGCTGCCTTTGAGCTGGTGATTGCTGGCACAGAGAAAAAGGGCAGTGTGTTGACGGAATTTGAGAAAAAGCTGGTGGCGTACCATGAAGTGGGCCACGCTATGGTGGCCTATAAGCAGAAGAACACCGAGCCAGTGCAGAAGATCACCATTGTGCCGCACACACAAGGCTCTCTGGGCTATACGCTGCTGATGCCAGAGGAGGACAAGACTGAACTGCGCACGAAAGATGAGCTGATGGCGAAGATTACCGTTTCCATGGGTGGCCGGGCCGCGGAGGAAGTGGTGATGGATACCATGACCAACGGCGCCTCCCAGGATATCCAGGACGCGACGAATGTTGCGCGGAATATGGTAGCCATGTTTGGTATGAGCGAGGAGTTTGGCATGATGGCGCTGGCCTCCCGCCGCAGCCAGTACCTGGATGGCGGCTATGGCATGGACTGTGCCCAGGACACCGCCGCCCGGATGGATACGGCGGTTAAGGCGTTGTTGGACACAGCCTACAAGACGGCTGTGGAGGTTATCCGGGAAAACCGGGAAGATATGGACAAGGTGGTTGCATATCTTTTGGAGAAGGAGACCATCACCGGTGCGGAGATGGTGGCGATCATCGAAGGCCGGGACCCGGAATTGGTGGAAAACCCGTATGCCTCTACGCGTCCTTCAGAGATCGAAGCTCCTGCCAAGAAGGTGCATATGATCTCCCAGAAGATTGAAGCCCCAGAGTCTACCCAGGAGGACGCTTCTGCGGCAGCGCCTGTGGAAGCAGCAGAACCTCCGAAGGAGGAAACTACAGAGAAGCTGGAACCACCAGAGGGAGAAAACCGTACAGAGTAAGTTGAAAACCGCGTTTCTGCGTATAAGCAGAAACGCGGTCCTTTTATTTTTGCAGGTATGCCAGCAGTGCAGCTGGTTCAATAACACTGCCATAAGGGTATTCCGAACCATCTTTGACAGCAGATATTGGATGGGCTGTTGCCTGTGCGGCCTGGGTAAATTCTTCAAACGTAACATCCGGTTTTACCTGGCAGGCCAAAGCATACAGGCCCGCGATCCAGGGGACGGTCCAGCTGGAGCCGCCTTCTGCGAAGTAAGCGTATTCCTCCGGTCCGGCTGGGGAAGCCACAGCCCGCCGGTCCATTGGGACCAAGAGCGCAGAACCATCGGAGCCTCTGTATTCACCGGTGTAGAGGGAGTCCTCCCAAAATGCGCCGGGACATACATCGGAGATGTTGTTTGGGTCTCCATAGGGCGTGCGGCCCATGCCGATATAGGGTTCTATAAGGGGATCGCGGCTGCTGACCCAAACCACAGCAATCCCTGCATCCCGGGCGCGCTGAATGGCGGCGTCCATTTCCTCCGCCCCCGCCGTGTCCGCCATATAGCCTATAGACATTGAAATCACGCGGATTTTTTCATCCGACGGAAGTGTCTTGTTCAAGGCAATCAGGCGGTCGATATCGGCGGCATAATAGGACATATCCCGTTCCCCCGTACCAGTTCCAACGTCATCAGCCATGTAATAGAGAAGGGCTTCCGGAGCTGCGCCCACTGTAGCGCCCAGCGCGATGGAAGCCACTGCCGGGCCATGCATGGAGGCATCATCATTTGCAGCGGTGTGGTACTCCTGATAAAGCCGCAAGCGGTCGCCGTACTCCTGGTGGTCAACCAGCAGGGACTGGTCGATGATGGCAATTCCGACGCCTTTGCCGGTAATGCCTTGCGCGTGAAGGGCTCGTAGACCTAAGCCGGGATCTTTGCCCAGTTCGGTCAATGCAGCAGGGTCAAAGCCTTCTGGAAGGGTTTCCGGCCACTGGGTCCGCGTGTCGAAATCGGCGGAGAGCAGGTCGTCCAGACTATCCGACAAGTCCATCCCCCGCAGGTCGGCGCAGCGGAAATCGCCCCAGCCTGCGTCGACATCCGGGTCGTTCATCAAGGATGTTGTAACGGCTTTTGGATGGCGGCAGATTGTTCCGGCTTCCAGTGTGCCGGACTCTGCGCCGCAGCTGCTGAGCAGCAAGATCAGGCAGATAAGAAGCAGAATGCATTTTTTCAAAAGAACCATCTCCATTCGGTTTGATGGCCTTATCATAGCAGGTGTTTCTTACAAAAAAGTCGACAAAATTCTTACAGATTTCTTACAAAATCCCTTACCGGTTTTTCCAGGTACTGTAAAGGCGGCTGGCGACCGGAAGCAAAAGGCAAATCAAAATAAGCCAATTTGGAATATGGGGCATGTTTCTACCTCCCTTCCTTTGTGATGTCTTAAAAAACCGTCTATCAAAAGGCATGTGCAAGTTCGTCCCGCTCGTGCGGCTGCTCGACCCAGTTTTCCACGTATCCGCAGCTGTGACAGACGTAGCGGGCGACGGGAATTCGTTTTACCGTTGCAATCCTTGTAATGCAGATGCTGTTGGCCAAGTAACGGTGTGCATCGTCCGGCACACGGATGATATGCCCGGAACCGCATTTTGGACAGTGCAGTGTGTTTTTCATGGAAAATCGTCTCCTTTTCAGCTGCGGCTTTGGTACAATTTCATAGACAACGGAATGGAGATGATGGTTCCAACCACTGACACAGCAGGGATTAGTACAGCCAGCGGGAGAGGCAGGGAGAATGAGCCGCCGTCGCCGAAGGAAATCTCCGCAACCAAACCGCCTAAAATCGCAACCCCGAAGATCACCAGCATGAGTGCCATACGGCCCCGTTCCACACCTAAGCGGAGGACCAATGGCAGCGTGATATCAATCGCGATGATGCCGATAAACAAGCAGGTTGTAATGGAGGCATAATCAGGGCTGGTGTGATTTATGATTCCAAGCACAAACTGGCATACCAGACAGAGCGCTATTGCCGCAGTCATACAGAGCCAGCCCAGCACGTATTTGCTTAGTACAAGGTCGCGGGTAGAGTAAGGCATCATAGCGGCATACTGATCCCAATGGCTCCGTTCATCGTAAGCGATGGCGGTATAGGGGAGCATGGAGGCCCAAACGACTGCGAAGAGGGAGTAAAAACTGTTGTTGATTGCGGTAAAGACAAGAACTAGTACAACAAAAATACGCATCTGTTTCCAGAGCACATAACAATCCTTCAAAAGTAACGCTTTCATTTTTGCTTTGCCCCTTTCACCATAAAGAGAATGATATCTTCGATGCTGGCCCGCTCGACTTCCAGACTGGCGGGCATTTCGTCCCGGCGCACCAGCGCCCGCATGCTGTAACCGCTGTTTTCGCAGCCGACAACCGCTTCTTCCTGTAGGCTTTGTACCTGTTCCGCCGTTCCGGTAAAAATACCATAGGTTTCCAGCATTTGGTCTTTTTCTTCACAGAACAGCAGGCGTCCTTGATGGATGAATGCGATGTAATCACAGAGCTTTTCCAGGTCAGAAACGATATGGGAGGAGAGCAGGATAGAGTGGTCTTCTTCCCGGGTAAACTCGTTGAAGATTTCCAAAACCTCGTCTCGAACGATAGGGTCCAGCCCAGAGGTAGCTTCATCAAGAATCAACAGTTTGGGATGGTGACTCAAGGCGATGGCAATTGCAAGTTTCATTTTCATGCCCCTGGAAAAATCCTTGAATGCCTTTTTCTCCGGCAGGTCAAACCGCTGGAGAAAATCCGTGTACTGCTTCTGGTCCCAGCGGCGGTAGGTTGTAGCCATGACCTTTCCAACCTGCACGGGGGTCAGAACTTCCGGAAAATAGGCCTCGTCCAGCACAACACCGATATCTTCTTTCACTTGCTGGAACTCTGGACTGGAAACATCCACACCCTGTACGAAAGCTGTGCCGCTGTCAGGCTGGAGGGCGTTCATAATAAGGCGGATGGTGGTAGATTTGCCTGCGCCGTTTTCGCCCACCAGTCCGCAGATGGTTCCGCAGGGGATCGTAAGATTTAAGTCCTGGATAGCGAAGGAGCCAAAGGATTTGGAAATGTGTGAGAGTTCAATTGCGTTCATATAGTTTCCTCCTCATAGAGAATGTTCAGCATCTCGTGCAATTCCGTTAGCGAAATACAGCAGCCTTTGGAAAGCTCGATTGCAGCGTTAAGATGGGTCTCCAGTTCTTTTGCCTGCCGTTCCCGAATCAGGTCCAAGTTTTTCTCCGCCACGAAGCAGCCTTTACCAGCTATAGTGTATAGGAAGCCGTCGGCTTCCAACTCGTCGTAAGCGCGTTTTATGGTGATAACGGAGATTTTCAAATCTTTTGCCAAGGCCCGGATGGATGGCAGGGCCTCTCCTGGCTGAAGTTTTCCGGCGATGATTTGCGTTTTCAGCTGGGCGCAGATTTGCTCGTAGATCGGTTGGTTTGTGGTGTTGCGGATGATAATATCCACAGGCATCCCTCCAACTGTGTTTTCTGTTTTTGCTGTATATAAACAGTATACACAGAATGAACGGTTTGTCAAGTCCCCTCAAAAATTTTTTCACAGGCGATTCTGCCAAGAGCAAAACGCACTAGGAAATTTAAGAAAAATGTGGTATACTACCGGCAGAAAATGGAGGTGAACATGTGGAAACTCTCAGCGGGGCAAGCAATTGGAAACTGATCATCCGCCGGGAGGCGGGGGACGTTGAAATTCTGCGTGCAGAGACCTGCGACCGGCGAGCGGTCCTGCCGGAGAGCTTGTTCGGCCTGCCGGTAACGGCTTTGGGCGGACACGCGTTGGCCCCGCGCAGTACAGCGGCGGAGGGAGAGGCGGTGCAGATTTCCTGTGGCGGCGGAGGTGAATGGGATAATCAGCAATTACAGGATTTGACCTTTCCGGCGTCTCTGAGACGGGTGGGCGATTACGCATTGTTGAATTGTGGCAGTTTAAAAACTTTACGGCTTCATGACAGCATAACCCGCTGGGGCGGCGGCGCCCTGATGAACTGCCGCCAGCTGAACACCTTCCATATTACGCAGACAGTTTCCGGCAAAAGGGAGGCTTCCGGCAAAGGGGAAGCCCTTGCCTATTTTGCCGGAGAGCTGTCCCGGGAGCTGGATGTTACCATCACAGGGCCAGACGGCGAAGTTTTCCGGCTGTTGTTCCCGGAGTTCACGGAAATTTATGAGGAAAACTGTGCCGCTCACCATTTTGATTATCAAATCTCCGGCGCAGGTTATCCCTACCATCATTGCTTCCGGCAGAAGCAGCTGCGGATGAAGGAATACGACGCGTTGTGGAGCGGTTTCCTGGGTATGGAACACGATGAATTTACGGCCTTGCGACTGGCGTGGTGGCGGCTGCGGTATCCGGTAGAGCTGGCGGAGAACGCGGCGGCGCGTTACCTTGCATACATCCGTGAGCATGTGCTGGAGACTTTACGGTGGCTCCTGACGGAGAACGATACTGGAGGCCTGCGCTTCCTGCTGGCGAACACAGAGCCGAACCGTGAGGCATTCACCCAAGCGTGCGGTTTGGCGAGGGAACGCCAGGCAACAGCTGCATTGGCGCTTTTGCTGGAAGAACAGCACCGGCGTTTCCCTGTCGGTTTTTCAAAAAGCTTTGATTTGTGACAAAGTAGGTGATGCAAGTGAACCAGCGTGGGAGAAACCTGACGGAAATCGGGGAGGAGATTCTCATGGCCTCCCGGAACGAATTGTATATGAGCCTGCCGTACCTGGATGTGGCGCTGTGCGCCCTGCGGTTCCTGCCCGGCGGGGAGGTGACCCTCTCCTTGGCAACAGACGGCGAAAACCTCTACTACGACGGTTCTTGGCTTGCGGACCGTTACCTGCGGTCTCGCGTGATGACGAACCGGGCGTATCTGCATATCATCCTGCACTGTATGCTCCGGCATCTGGCGAAAAAGCGGGGAAAAGTCCCAGAGCTATGGGACCTTGCCTGCGATGCGGCAGTGGAGAGCATTTTGGATGAATTGGACTATCCTTGTCTGGACGAAGGAACCGTTCCGATGAAGCAGAAGTTTTTCGGTGAATGTCGGGCGGAAATGCCGGTTTTGACAGCGGAAGGCATTTACCGGCATCTTTTGCGCCAGAAGCTGCCAGAGTATGAGCTTGCACAGCTTCAGCGTCGTTTTCTGGTGGATGACCATATCCTCTGGTCCCCGGAGGAACAGGAACAAGAGCAGCAAAGCAAACGGCAGGATGAAAAATGGCAGGATTTATCCAGTAAAACCCAGACGGGTCTGGAAACCATGATGTCGGACCATGGGACCGGCGGTGAAGCGGTGTTGGAGCAGGTGCGGGTAGCCGTGCGGGACGATGTGGACTACCGTGCTTTTCTGCGGCGTTTTGCCGCGCCCCGGGAAGTGGTGGCGGTAGACGGCGATGCCTTTGATTACATTTTTTACACCTACGGTCTCCAGCTTTATGGCAACATGCCTCTGGTGGAGCCGCCGGAAACCCGGGAGGACCACCGGATTGAAGATTTTGTGATCGCAGTGGACACTTCCATGTCCACCTCCGGCGAGCTGGTGCGGCAGTTCCTGGCCTGCACCTATGCCGTCTTGCGGAGCGCTGGGACATTTACCCGGAAGGTCAACATCCACATCATCCAGTGCGACGACCAAATCCGTTCTGATACAGCCATTCAGGATTTGGAAGAGCTGCGGGATTATATGGATCATTTTGCGCTGAACGGCGGCAGCACCACAGATTTCCGTCCGGTTTTTGATCATGTGGCGAAGCTCTTGGATGCCAAGATATTTACAAACCTCCGCGGCCTGCTGTATTTCACCGACGGTATGGGTGTCTACCCGGAAAAGCGTCCGCCTTACGAGACGGCGTTCATTCTTCTGGGGGAACCGCCTCTGTCGGTGCGGATGCCGCCATGGGCCATCCGGCTGGTACTGGAACTGCCGGATCTGGAACGGGCCGCTAGGGAGGCTGCGGCGGAACTGCCGGATGAGATTGATTGGGACGAGCTGCCCCGAACGTGAGAGAAGGAGAGGCGAAAGCGATTATGAATATTAAACAGGCAAAACAAGAAATCACAAACACACTTCGGGCGTACCTGGCAAAGGATGCGCTGGGCAATTATCTGATCCCGCCCGTCCGCCAGCGGCCTGTACTGCTGATGGGGCCTCCGGGTGTGGGAAAGACCCAGATTATGGAGCAGATTGCCGCGGAAACGGGCGTAGGGCTGGTTGCTTACACCATCACACACCACACCCGTCAGAGCGCGGTAGGGCTGCCGTTTATTGAGAAGCGGACTTATGGCGGCGAGGAGTTTTCTGTAACAGAGTATACCATGAGCGAGATTTTGGCTTCGGTGTACCGTCTGATGGAAAATACGGGCCTGAAAGAGGGCATTTTGTTTTTGGACGAGATTAACTGTGTATCGGAGACTCTTTCGCCCATGATGCTGCAATTTTTGCAGTGTAAAACCTTTGGTAACCAGAAACTGCCGGAGGGCTGGCTGATTGCCGCAGCGGGGAACCCGCCGGAGTATAACCGTTCCGTGCGGGAATTCGACGTGGTGACGCTGGACCGCGTGAAGCGGATTGACGTTTCCGAGGATTTCGCCGTATGGAAGGAATATGCCCGCCGTAAAGGTTTGCATGGGGCTGTGGTGTCCTACCTGGATATCAAGAAGGAAAATTTTTACCGGGTAGAGACCACTCAGGACGGTTTGCAGTTCGCCACCGCCCGTGGCTGGGAGGATTTGTCGGAACTGCTGTGCGCTTATGAAACCTTGGGCCTTGCAGCGGGACGGGAAGTGATTGGGCAGTATATCCAGCTTCCGCGGATCGCCCGGGACTTTGCCAATTATTTGGAACTGTATAACAAATATCAGAAAATTTACCACGTTGACGATATTCTCCAAGGGACGTGGCGGCCGGTAACGGTATCAGAGCTGCGGGCTGCACCGTTCGACGAAAAGTTGTCGGTGATGGGGCTGCTGCTGTCGCGGTTGTCGGAGGCGGCGCGGGAGACGCGGCGGCAGGATGCTCTTGCAGAGGCGTTGCATGGTGCGTTGGCGGCGTTCAAGGAGTCTCTGGAAGCTGGAGGCGAACCGGCGGTAATCCTTGCAGGCCTTGCAGGGGAACGCCGTGATACGCTGAAGCGTGCCCGGGACGCAGGCCAGCTGGACCGGGAGCGGCAGAACCTGATCCAGCAGGAAATCAACGTTCTGGAAGATTACCATAAGGAACTGGCGAAGAGTCCGGCCGCCTCAGAGGAAGCGATGGACGCTGTGCGGAACCGTTTCCGCGGTGAGGTGGAGAAGCGGAAGGCGTTGGCAGAAGAAGCCGGCAGACTGTTGGATAACGCGTTCCGGTTCCTGGAAACCACCTTTGGACAGGGGCAGGAACTGGTGATTTTTGTGACAGAGATCACCGCTGGATATGATACCAGCTGGTATGTGGAAACCTTTGGCTGCGACGCCTATTACCGCCACAACCGGGATTTGCTCTTTGATGATACCCGGCACCGGATTCGCGAAGAGATCGCTGCAGCGAAAGTGATGGAGGAGGATACACATGAGTGAAGATTTGAAGCGTATTGAGGCTGTTTTAGAGGAAAAAGTTCGGCCCTCGCTGCGGAATCATGGGGGTGAGGTTGAGGTTGAGCGTTTGGAAAATGGTGTGTTGTATGTCAAGATGTTGGGCCAGTGCGCAGGATGTCCGTCGGCAGATTTGACCAACGAGTCCCTGGTGGAGGCCGAACTGACCGCCGCCCTGCCGGAGCTGGTAGAGCGGGTGATTGTGGTGCAGAACGTCAGTGATGAGCTGTGGGAGCAAGCCAAGCGGCTTCTGCGGGATCATCACCTATAAAAGCAACCCCCAGGAGGATAGTTAGTCCTCCTGGGGGTTTATTCTGGTAATTGTATCAAACTCCGCACGACTTCGCTGGCAATCAGCAGCCCTGCCGCAGGCGGAACAAACGCACAGCTTCCAGGAATCGCACGGCGGCTGGATGTACCTCCCCGGTCAGGTTCTTCTTCCTGTACAGCAGTGCCTTGCGGAGGGAGGGGCGGTTCCTTGGAATAAACAACTTTCAACGCCCGAACGCCTCGGCGTTTCAGCTCCTTCCGCATGACACGGGCCAGGGGGCAGATGGAAGTCTCGTAGATATCCGCGACTTCCAAGGCGGCAGGGTTAAGCTTGTTTCCGGTCCCCATAGAGCTGATGATAGGCGTTCCCGCCTGCTGTGCCTGTTGAACCAACTCCAGTTTGCCAGTAACGGTGTCGATGGCGTCGATGACGTAATGATACTGCGAAAAATCGAACTGGCTGGAAGTTTGGGGGCCATAAAAGACTTTGCGGACATGGATTTCTGCCTCCGGGTTGATATCCAGGATGCGGTCTCTTGCAACGTCAGCCTTATCACGGCCTAGGGTGGAGGTCAGGGCAAATACTTGCCGGTTAAGATTTGACCGCCCAATCCGGTCGTCATCCACCAAGGTCAGCGTCCCGATCCCGCTGCGTGCCAAGGCTTCCGCGGCCCAGCCGCCTACCCCGCCCAAGCCGAACACGGCCACATGTGCCCGCTGAAGGCGTTCCATGTTTGCTTCACCCAGAAGAAGGGCTGTTCTGGAAAACGGTTCCCACATATTTATTCCTCAACTCCCTGGATTTCCATCAATTCTGCAACGGCCTGCCCGCGGGCGGTCAGGGCCATGCTGCCGTGAAGGGGATAGTCTGCATAAGCTTGATAGTCAAAATTAGACAGCGGAATGTCGTAATCTACGCGGATCAGACCCTTTTTTGCAAGGCCACGGAGGGCGCTCCGGCAGTCTCTGGGATTTTGCTGTGCGTCTTCTAAATAGACTGGCCCATCCGGCCCGGATTTTGCTGCTGCTGGAAGAAAAGGCGTCTGGGCAAACTGGCGGAGCATCTCAATTTCCTCCGGAGCGAGGAAAATAGCAGAGCTGGAACATCCCCCGCAGCTTTTGCACCCGCCGCACTGGTCACAATTCAAAATAAAGTACCTCCCTGATCTGTATGAAAAACCGCCTGTGCGTCAAATACCGAAGGGGCTGTGTTCAGCCCACCTGCACCGTTTGCGCCGTCAAAAGCGCTCTGTGTCCGGTTCAGGGGTACGAACTTCGGCGGTTCCATCTCCTCTTCCGTCTCCTTGTCAGGAGGCGGGATGTTGTTTTTTTGCCGTTTGATCCGGCGCTGCTGTTTCAGCCGCTCGACTGAACGCATGGTGTAATGCCTCCTTTACAAAACCATGCTGGCATAGGATTCAAAGTTTGCTCGTGTGAAGACTTTGCCGGCTTTGACAAATTCGTACTTGATGGCCTGGTAGTAATGCTTCATATGCACTTCTCCTTCAGTCTCCGGGTCTGCCGCGGCAAGAAAGGCGGCGTTGAGGATGCAGTTTTTAATGTTGCCGCCCACGAACTCGAACCGTTCTGCCAGGAAATCAATATCAACGTCTTCCGCCAGAGGGGTGGACTTAGGGATAGTAGTGGTCCAGAGGACCTTGCGGGTCTCCGCGTCGGGGAACTGGAATTCCACCCTGGGAGTAAACAGGAACTTTACCGCCAATTCTGAAAGGTCCACATCGGAACCCGGGATATAGGGTTTGGCGTAAAATTTCCAGACGGTTTCCCGTTCTGCGTTTGTAGGGGTAGGCAGTTCCAGCTGGGTAAAATCCTCTTTGGTCATATCTCACATAGGCAGTTTCTCCTTGCTGACGGCGAACACCGTCAAATCCCGCCGCAGAAATTTGCCGAAAGCTAAATCCATGCAGCAAAAAAATTTATTTTTTTCCGGTTCCTTATAGGTTAGGCTGTCCATGCAGATACAAGCCCCAGTGAGGAGGCATTCCCGTGCTGCGGCCCAAAGGACCTGCTCCACAAAACGGAAATCATAGACAAAGAGCTTGGAACAATTGATGGGAATGCAGGAGATATTCTGTTCCTGGCAGAAATGCTGGATGGTGAATTCCCGTCCGGAGCCTTTGCCTTCAAAAAGGGAGAAGAGGCGGACGCCATCGTGGAAGGAAATCCGCAGGTCGTTAAGGATTTGCCCATTTGCAAAGAAGGGGTCTTCCGTTTCTGGCAGACGGGAGAAGAAGCGGATGTAGTTCTCATCGATTTGCATGGGGTGTGTACCGAAGAGAAAGTCAATAATCCGCTTATCAGGAGAGATAAGGGTCGAAAATGGCATTGCGCCGTTGACCTGTAAGGACAGCACAGGCTGCAGCTCCACCAGCGCTAGGGACATCTGGCCGTAGGTCTGTATGATAGTAAATTGCTCGCCGAAGAACACACGGGCGGCGGATTCGATACTGGGGGCGGAGAGGCTGCCGTTCTGGTTTACCACCTGGAAAATAGAGGCGCAGCGTGTTTGGGTAGAAAATAGGATGCCGCAAGCGAAGCAGAAGCAGGTGTAGGGTGCGAAGTTCCGGCAGAGCTTATACAGTGGAAGGGAGACCTCTGCCAGCGCAGCGCGGGCGTTGATGTACGCCAACAGTTCCTTTGGGCCAAGGGTGGGTTCCTTCTCTGGCTCTACTTCCATGATGTCCGCAAACAACGCCTCCAATTCGTCAGAAACTTCTTCCGCTTTCTCATCGTTGGAACTGTCGTTGAGGGCGGGAACGGCAGGGTGAAAGTCTATAAGCTGCTGTGCGCACAAATCCCGGGCGACCTCGATGTCCGGATAGAGGACATTTTTGAAGCCGCCGCTGTCCTCGGCGAACAGGGGCATCAACCGCTGGATGTAAGCAGAGAGCGGTAGGTTTACACAGGCAAAGAGGTGGTTTGTATAATCCTGATAGTCCACAAAGGGCTCATCCCGCAGGTTCAAATCGAAGAAATCCATAGCGCCTCCTCACAAAGCGAATATCAAACGTCGGAAAAGATGTAGCCTGCGCCCCGGACGGTTTCAATGATGCCCGGCGGTCGGGGTCAATTTTCTTCCGGAGGTTGGAAATATGTACCATAACCGTGCGGAAATCCCCCAGGCTGTCGATGGCCCAGACGTTTTGGTACAAGTCTTGGTAAAGCAGGAGGGTGTCTGGATAGTCCGTCCTGTATTGCAGAAGGGCGAATTCAATGGAGGACAAATCTACCTCCTGGCCTTTCCGGAGGATGCGGCGGTGGGGGATATCCATGGTAAAGGTGCGGAAGACTCGCTAGCTGTTTCCCTTTTTCTGCTTAGAGCGGCGTATCACGGCGTCCACCCGCGCCAGTAGTTCTGGGAAGCGGACGGGTTTGACCATATAGTCATCACCTCCGCTGCGGAGGGCGTTTACGATGGAATTACTGCTTTCCAGACAGCGGAGGAAGATGATAGGCTGTCACTGCTTTTGCGGATGGAACGGCACAGCTCGTCGCCGGAGCGGTCAGGCAGCATCACATTCAGCAGGATCATATCATACTTTTTTTGGGAAAGGAATTCTTCTGCCTGGGCGCAAGTAAAAGCTTCGTCGGCCGAATGGCCCGCGTGGGTCAGGTTAGCATGGGTGATGGCGGAAAGGTCCTGATCATCCTCTACCAGCAGAATTGAATACATGGATATCTCTCCTTAGATCACAAAATTACATAATTATTGTACCATGAAAGTGTTCAATTTTCAATCCGTTGCGACCCTTGAATTTCAAGGGATTGCTGAATTTTAAGGACTGATAAAGACGGAGAAAAACGGGG
>JAAWGR010000101.1 GCA_022795445.1 Oscillibacter sp.
CCTCACAGCGCTCTTTTCTCTTTGGACCGTGAACGGCCCGTTTCTCTTTTCTCTGGCGAGAGAAAAGAGAAATGGGGGGTTCAAACCCACCAGCCATGGGAATGGCTGAATCCAATGCTCCGCGCCGCCAGGCGCGCCCACCGCAGGTGCGCCCGATATTGCTGGGAAGCAATGGAGAAGACATTTTTCGACAAAATTCTTGTTTTTTCGTTTGGCATTTGGTATGCTGTTTCCGGTATAGGCAGGCTTTTCCTGGTGTTGAACGCTGTCCTGCCGCAAAAGCTAATCCAGGCCCCCTCCCTGGGCCGCCGGAAAGGAGCGTTTTTCCCATGAATCCTGAAGAACTGTCCCTGCTGCTTCCCCATATCGCATCACATATCCGGAACTCTATAAGCAGCTTGTACCTCGCTGCCTTGCAGCTCGCCCCTCACGAAAAACGAGAACATGACCCAAATCTTGATGCTCGCGCCGCCCTGCTGGAACAGAGCTATTACCGCTTGGTCCGCCTCGTAAACAGCTTTACTTCCGCAAAATATTTCAGCAACACCCCCTTGCCCCTGCGGGACGGAAATATTGTTGAATGGGTCGAAAACATCTTTGAACAAGTAGAATCCCTTGCTAAAATGCGGGGTTTGGATATGCGTTACAGCTGTGCTATGGAAAAACATATCTGCGCCTTCTGCCCAGCAGCGTTGGACCAGGTTTTCTATCAGCTTATCTCCAATGCTTTCAAATTTACTCCCCCTGGCGGACACATTTTCGTTGTACTGCGGATCTCCCGCGGAAATGTCCTGCTCTCTGTGGAGGACGATGGCCCCGGCATTCCCCAGGACCGTCTTTCTACCATTTTTGAGTTCCGGCCTAGCGACGTTCCAACCTCTCCGCCCCATGGCGTCGGATTGGGCCTGCCTCTGTGCCGCCGTATCGCCATTGCCCACGGCGGTATGATGATGGCGGAGTCCCATGCGGGAAAGGGTACCCGTTTTACCCTGTCGATTCCAAATAAACAGTGCGGAGTCACCACAGTTTCAGACTTCGACCAAGATTACACAGGTGGCCTGAACCGCAGCCTCCTGGCCCTCTCAGACGCCCTTCCGCCAGAAGCATTCCTGGTCCGGAACCTGGATTAAAAAGCATCCCAGGGGAACCTCTCCTCTGGGATGCTTTGCATTACTATCCTTCTATGGAAGTCCGCAGCTGCTGCCACCATTCCACAACTTTGCTCTTCAAAATGTAGCCCTGGCTATCCTCGGTAATCAGCCCAACTTGTTCCTCCGTCAGCCCCGCAGCCAAGGCCGCCTCGGATACGCCGCCAGAAGCCGCGGTACACAGCGGCGGGAACACAACGCACCACCAATTCTGCCCCGCGCCTTCACCAATAATAACACGCAGCGCCAGATAATTTCCCGCGGGCAAGGTGAAGCCGTCATACTCGCGGGTTGGAAAATTGGTGTCTTCCAGCCGGACGTCTACCGCATAATCATAGCCGTTGGCATGGATTTCTTCGGCGGCAATTTCTTCCAGCTCCAGCAGATGCCCCCGGAGAAGCCCTTCCGCTTCCTTACGGTCCGCAGACTGCTCCAAAAGTTCCGTCGCCCGTTCAAGCACTCTGTCCCGGACTTGTAATTTCAATGCCTGGTCTTCTTCAGAATCAGAATTTGCCAGGACATGCAGCCGCACAACCTTTTCAGACAGCTGGTCCCCCGCTTGCAGCGCCAGTGCGCCCGACGCCAAAAACAGCGCCAGCCCAACCAGGAGAGCAATTTCCAGCACCTTGAGTTTTCTGGCAGTGTTGGGGATGTTGGTTGTCATGATGAATCCATTCCTTTCCCGGGCCGCGGCCCTCTAAGGAAAAGCATGGACATATTTTGATGGTTTTAAACCGGATTTTGGGAAACCGTTTTTTTAATACAAATTCAATTCGCCCGAACCGGTAAACGGCGGGTCTGCGGTATACCCCGGCACACAGTATTGCTTGATATACTGCGCTGCCCGCTGTTCAGCATATTTCGCATTCAAAACATTTCCACGTTCATCTAATTCCAGATTATTGATAAAAATGGCATAGACCTGTTCCAATAGACTGGGGCTGTCTTGAAATTCACGAAAATAATCAACATCATTTAAGAGCGGGTGTCCAACCGTTCCATTTGCAATCCAATACGAAAAACGGCGTACCGCTCCGCTGACAGAATGGCTTACTTTCATGTGTCCTCCTCTGGCGGCTCCATGTGCCGTGCGTTTTCTTCCTCGGCTTTTTTCTTTTCCTCCATGGCTACACTCTTACTGGTGCGCCAAGAGGAGACGTCAATTGGATCACTTTCCTCAAACAGGTCATAATAGTCCTCATCCTGCAAAATAAGGCGGCCCTTGCGCCAGATAGCCATGATCGTAGGATACAAAACAATTGCAATCAAACCGCCGGAAAAACCATTATTGTACAGGTTCAATCCAGCCACCGGCCCGCCGGTTTGGAGGACGAGGCAGGAATGGATAAACCCAGCCAGTATGCCGAAGGGCCAGCCGAAATACCCTGCAATCGGCGCCAGACAGGTTCCAAACAGCCCTGCGAGCTGGAGAGCCGGATAATCCGGCGTATGGTGCATCCCATAAGCGCCAATGAATACACCCAAAATCACCGGCGTGATGTTGAAAATGTGCTTGCCAAAAGCGGAGAAACCCATGATCGTTAGAATACCGCCCATGGTTGGCCCGTTCAGATCGCCGCCGATCAGCAGCACATAGCAGGCGCCAATCAACCCGTTAACGCCCATGTTGATCATAACCGGTCCCGCGCCGAACATTCGCAGGTAGTCGCAGGGGGCGCGGCCAGTGGTGGAGAGCAGGCGGCGATAACCGGCCCAGACGGCCCACGCAGGCTGTCCGGTTGCAAACAGGCCCGCAATGACCAGGACGGCACAAAGCAGCGCCAAAACGATGAAAAAGCGCAGGTTGTACCCTGTGGCCCAATAGAGCACAGCGTCCGGACTGTCGCCGAAGGCGCTCAGGACAGGGACGATCATCATGGCGAACAGGCCGCAGGCGAAGCCCATGTTGTATAGGTTCATGCCGTTTTGGATTTTGTAGGTATAGGAGGACAGAGAGGGCAGGATGAAGCCAATACAAATTCCGGTAAAGCCGCCCAGCCAGATGCTTGCATGGATACTGCCGAGGGACATGTAACTGACCAAGGGGGCCAGGGAAGTGGACAGCAGCGCCACGGAGGCGTGTTTGGAGAAGGGTTCTTTCCGGTAGTGGGCATAGAGCCAGGTGCCGAAGATAATGGGCCAGATGTTGATGAAATTTTTGCCAAACAAGGAAAATCCTGCCATAAGGCCCATCTCGACGATGGTGAAGCCGTTGAAGGGATCGCCGGAGATTTTGATGATGGAAATGGAAATCATGGTAACGATGCCTGCGTTGATCAGCGCAGCCCCCGGACCGCCAATGGAGACGTAATCGGTGATCAGGAGGTCCTGCATCGTAACAATGTGGTAAAGGCCCCACATGATATCGACAGGATTTTCCAAACAGAAACCTAAGAGAATAAAGCCGACAGAAAAGGCGATGGTTGCCGGAAAAATCTTTTCGTATCGATTATGCAAATTCCATCATCTCCCGCATTATTATTTGTTTATTTTATTATAGTCTCCCACAAAAAAAGAATCAATCTTTTTTTCTTGTTCTTTTCGGCCGCCCCTGGTATAATATGGGCAGCCTGCCGGAGGAGGATGGAAGATGAATAACCTTGCAGATCATCCCGGCGGAACCGGCGCAGGCCCGCTGAAACTGCCGCAAATCACCATAGGATTAAGGAGGACGCAATGGACGAATGGATCAAAAACATCCCCCATGCAAAATCGCTCGACCTTACAGAGCAGATCAAATATGAGACGGGAAAAGTGGTCAGAAAAACCCTGGTCCAACGCTCCAGCGTAGGCATCATCCTGTTCGCCTTTGACGCTGGGGAAAGCGTCAGCGCCCATACCGTCCCTGGGGACGCTATGGCGCACATCCTGGACGGCGAGGCGGAGGTCACGATCGGCGGTAAGGTCCATTGGGTGACAGCAGGTCATGTCATCGTGATGCCTGCGGGCGTCTCCCACGCCGTACGCGCCCTGACCCCCTTTAAGATGCTTTTGACGGTAGTCAAAGAGAGCTGAAGGGCTGAAATTTTTTCTGCATAATTTGCTGCAGCCCCTGCCGTCCGGCGGGGGCTGTTTTCTGAGCTCCTGTACTAATTAGAGTTGGCAGGGTTCTAAATTTCTGGATACGTGTCGGAAATTTAAGCACTTTTCTGACAAATTCTTGACATTTCCCCCTATGGCGTTTCTTCCCGTTGTGTGGTAAACTGATGTTGAATATCCAGCCCTAACGTTTAGAGGGGGCTTGAAAATAGAAAGGAGATACATCCATGATCAAAATTACAACCGACAGTACCTGCGACTTGCCAGGCTGGCTGCTGGAACGGCACAACATCACAGTTTTCCCCCTGGGCGTCGTGAAAGCTGGAAAATTGTACCATGACGGCATCGACATTCGTACCGCCGATATTTCCGCCTATGTGGACGCAGGCGGGGAACTTTCCACCACCAACGCCGTCAACGCGGCGGATTATAAAGACGTCTTTTGCCGTCTCGCAGAAAAGTACGACGCTGTGATTCATATCAACATCGGTTCCGCGTTCTCCTGCTGCTGCCAAAACGCCAAGCTGGCCGCAGAAAGTTTTCCGGAAATATATGTCATAGACTCCGAGAACCTCACCATCGGCCATGGCCTGATGGTGTTGGCAGCGGCGGAGGCGGCAGAGGAAGGGAAATCCGTCAGCGAGATTTTGAACCTGGTGGAGGACATGATCCCCCGGGTCGAGACAAGCTTTGTCCTGGACCGCCTGGATTATATGAAAAAAGGCGGGCGCTGCTCCGCTGTCACCGCCCTGGGCGCAAACCTGCTGAAACTTCACCCCTGTGTGGAAGTCATTGACGGAAAAATGTCGGTGACGAAGAAGTACCGCGGCGCGATCACGAAAGTAGTGGCCGATTATGTGCGCGAGCGGCTGCGGGACCGGACGGATCTTGATACCAGCCGCGTATGTATGGTCGATACCTGTGAGGGCGGAGAACTGGCGGATATTGCCCGGGAAATTCTCCAGGAAGACGGGCGTTTTCAAGAAATCATTGAGACCAAAGCAGGCTGTACAATCTTCTGCCACAGCGGCCCCGGAACGCTGGGCATCATTCTGCTGCGCCGTTAAACGGGGAAGGCTGTACCCTCCAGCGACGCGCCCAGCAGGCAAATCCCAAACGGGCCGCTTACCCTGAGGGAAAGGTCTGCCGGCATTTGGGTATACAGCGGGAGCGTCCGGTGAAACACTGCGGCCCCTTTGGGGCGAAGCGTAAATAACGGGATATCCATGGCGCCGTCAGGAACGGCAAGCTGGAGGAAGACTGCCGCAGCTGTGCCTGCGGAGAATCCCGTAAGTGTGATGGACAGCTGATAGGTTTTCCCAGGAGATAAGCGGATGGTTTCCGGCGTGTCCAGCCAGAGGAGCCGGCCATTCTGGGCAAGGCGCTTCCATGGCAAAGCTTGGGATTTTTCCCACCAGAAACCGCTATAACGGCTGGTCAAATGCAGCCTGTTCTGTTCCTGCAACTCCTGCGCTGCCGCGGCGCAGGGCAGCTGACAGTATTCCATTCCGTCTTGTGGATGATACATCTTTGCAAACCTTCTTTCCGTCCTTATTGCCCGTTTGCGCAGAATCTATGGGCCGCTTTCCAGCATATGCAGCTTGGCTGGAAAGCGGCCCTGTTTTTGTCCGTCTGCCGGAGTTTTCCACAATAAATGACTTTTTTGTGAAAAACTGTCTTCCGATATTACACACAAAAAAACAGCGGCCCTAAAAAGAGCCGCCTTGCTAACCGTTTTCTTCATTCTTTTTCTTTCTCTTTTTCCGAGGCCACAAGTGGGAAATATGCGGAATTGCTGAAGGGAGGATGCACAGCAGGCCTGCCGGCCAGCGCAGCAAACAGGTCCCCACGGCCCCGATCCCGACGATCACCAAGCCGATTACCGCTAAAAGGCGGTTCTTTTTTTCCATCGCTTCCCCACCTCACTTATGGTATTTTGTCCCCGCATGAATCTGGCAGGCACGGTAAATCTGTTCCAAGAGCATTACCCGCGCCAAATGGTGCGGGAACGTCATTGGGGACATGGACAACTGCACCCAGGCCTCCGCCTTGAGGGAGGGGTGCAGTCCATGGGAACTTCCGATCAAAAACACAAGTCCCCTTTCCCCACGGTTTGCCCAAGTTTCCAGCAGCCGTGCCAGTTCTTCGCTGGACTGCAGCCGTCCCTCAATGCAAAGCGCAACCACGCTGGAGGACGGCGGCAGCTTTTTCCGCACCATAGCGGCCTCTTTGGCAAGCGCCGCGTCAATCTGTGCGGGGGATGGATTGTCTGGTAGGCGCTCCTCTGGCAATTCGATGATTTCCAGCCTGCAAAAAGGCGCAAGGCGTTTGGCATACTCCGCCACTGCGTCTGCATAAAACTTTTCTTTCAGTTTTCCAAGGCAAATCAGTGTAATTTTCAGCATAAAAACATGATTCGATCAAAATTTCAAAGTCTTGATCTCCTGCTCCGAACGCATTTGAAACTGCGCCGCATAGGCAGCGCTTCGCTCTTCCCGCGGGGCGACGGACAGCACAGGGCTTACGCCTGCCGCGTCCAGGGCAAGGCGAACCGCGTTTTGTGCCATGGCGGGCGTATTGTTTTCCCGGCTCAGATGAGCAAGGACAATTTCAGTTGCGCCTGCTTTCGCCAGCGCCGCTGCAAAGCGGCCGGATTCCTCATTACTGAGATGCCCGTTTGGGCCAAGAATCCGTTCCTTCAGAAAGTATGGATAAGACCCGCTTTTCAGCATTTCAATGTCATGATTCGCTTCTAAAATCATCAGGTGAATCCCTGGAAGCAGCGTTTCTGCTTCGGGGGTGATGCAGCCGGTATCGGTCAAAAGCCCCACGCTTCCAGCGGCGGTATCAAACCGGTAACCGCAGGAACCGGGGGCATCGTGGGCAGTTGGGATTGCAGTGATGGCACACCCGTTAAACGGAAATTTCCGGCAAACTGGAAGACTGCAAAAACGGCTGTCAAATTCAGGAAACCGATTTTTTAAATCCTGCACAGCAGAAGCCGTCGCCCAGATAGGGAGCGTTGATTTTTTCAGCAGTGTCTGTAATCCGGAGATGTGGTCGCTATGGGTATGGGTGATCAAAACCGCGCCTAGGTCCTGAAGGCCCAACCCCAAAGCATTCAGGTTCTGGCTGACCCGGCGGCAGGAGATACCAACATCCACCAGCAGCCGTCCGCCTGTCCAGCTTAACAGCAGAGCGTTGCCAGAAGATCCGCTGGCAAACGTATGTACCGTTGTCAAAAACTCCACATTCCCTTCCCAAGCAACACCGAGAGAGATAAGAGATGTATTCCGCAAAAAACGGAACCAATCTCCTATCTCTGCTGCATCTGTCTTTCTCGCTCAGCCAATCCCCAGTTCTTCGCCCTCATCGGGGAATTCCACGGCGCGGATATCTGCGCCCAGGGTCTGGAGCTTGGCTACGATGTTTTCATACCCGCGTTCAATGTAATGGACGCAGCTGATCTCGCTCTCGCCGTGAGCGGCCAGGGCAGCAATCACCAACGCCGCGCCTGCCCGCAGGTCGCTGGCCTGCACTGGTGCGCCGGAGAGATGGTCAACGCCTTCCACGATTGCGGTCTTGTCATCCACCTGGATAGACGCACCCATCCGGCGCAGCTCATCCACATAACGGTAACGGTTCCCCCAAACGCTTTCTGTCACCAGAGAGATCCCTTGGGCCAGGGAGAGGACTGTTGTAATCTGAGGCTGCATATCCGTAGGGAAGCCGGGATAGGGCAGGGTTTTGATGTTGGTTTTGTGCAGGGGGTCTGTACGGCGGACGAGGAGAGTGTCCTCATGTTCTTCCACCACAACGCCGCACTCTTGCAGCTTTGCGGTAATGCAATCCATATGCTTGGGGATAATATTTTTCACCAAGATCTGACCGCCCGCTGCTGCGGCAGCGGCCATATAGGTACCGGCTTCAATCTGGTCGGGGATAATCGCGTAGTTGCCGCCGCTGAGGCGTTCCACGCCGTGGATTTTAATTGTGTCCGTACCTGCGCCCCGGACGTTTGCGCCCATAGAGTTCAGGAAGTTTGCCAAATCAACCACATGGGGCTCTTTCGCGGCGTTTTCGATCACGGTATTACCCTCTGCGAGGACAGCGGCCATCATGATATTCATGGTCGCGCCCACAGAGACCACATCCAGGTAGATATTCGCGTTGTGGAGGCAGCCGTTCTGGCTGATGGCGCGAATAAAGCCGCCCTCCACGGTCACTTGCGCACCCAAAGCGGTAAAGCCTTTGACATGCTGATCAATGGGGCGGACGCCGCCGAAGTTACAGCCGCCGGGCATAGCGACTTCAGCCTGACCGAAGCGGCCCAGGAGAGCGCCGATGAAGTAGGAGGAGGCGCGGATTCTGCGGGCCATATCGTAAGGGGTACGGGTAGAATGGATGTGGCGGCAATCAAGTTCCACGGTATGGCGGTTAATGGAGCGCACACCTGCGCCCAATTGTTCGAGAATATTTAAGCACAGGGAGACGTCAGAAATCTGGGGCACGTTTTCGATCCGGCACACGCCGTCGACCAATAAAGCGGCAGGAATGATGGCGACGGCGGCATTTTTCGCGCCGCTGATTTCCACCTCGCCGCAAAGGGGCTTACCACCCTTAACAATATATTTCGTCAAAATTTTGACCCTCTCTCAATTGAATGGACTCTTTGCGGCCCTGCCGCACGTCAGATATTTGCCGCACAGCGACAATCAACACGTCCAGGGAAAAATATAGCATCCCATTATTTGGGAAACAGTGTCTTGTTCACACGGGCGATGTTTTTGATAGAAACAGTTTGCCCGTCCCGCGGCGGTTCATACTTACCGCACGCCTACAAATTGGGAAATTTTTTCTGCACACAACAATAGCAAAGCTACTATACCACATCTGGAAGTAAAATGCAAACACTTTCCATGAATTATTTGCGGTGCGCTTCTTTCAGCGATTCCCATAGCTGGTGGGTTTGAACCCCCCATTTCTCTTTTCTCTCGCCAGAGAAAAGAGAAACGGGCCGTTCGCGGTCCAAAGAGAAAAGAGCGCTGAAAAGCCCGGTGGAAAACTACAGTACCTACCATCGATTACGAGAAGTTCACACTGACTCGACTCTGCGTCTACCGCCGCTGTCGCTCTGCGGTGCCCGCTGTAGATGGTACTTCTATCGCTCTCTACTTTCTATCGATAAATTCTGCGAACTGCCAGAATGCGAAACGTTAGACGTATCAAA
>JAAWGR010000102.1 GCA_022795445.1 Oscillibacter sp.
CGTTTCCGGCTTCGCCGAAAACTGCACTCTGGTGGGAATTTCTTCGCTTTCCACCGCGACTCGCTTCGCTGGACTCGCGGCGGAAGGGGAACGGGGAAACGCGAGGGGACGAAAAATCGATTTTAACCGCTTATTACAGGAAAAACCTTTGAACCGTACGGTTTGAAGGTTTTTCTGTTTCGAATGATATCCTGCCGCATTTCTTGTGACTTGACGTGTTTTGAGGTCCATGCTTTCTTCCGCCCGTTTGCCGCCAGCTTTCAGGATACTGCTTACAAGCGGCTTGGCAATAAGAACTGTTTTCCTTTTTTGATTTTATATCTGCAATCAATGTGGGTACATATGCAAAAACAGCTTGAAAGCTATTTATATCCAAGGCATCCGATTATACGCATAATTATTCGTAAATCCACAAAGGAAATGATGCACAAAAATTTATGGGAAAATTTTGACATTTTGTGAAGGTTGTTTTTCTTGATTCTGAAATTCGTGTATGTTATATTTATACAGAAAATATGTATGTGTGATTGATGGACATACATATTATGGCGCTTTTGAATGCAGGAGAGGACTCTGAAGGGAAACGGATTGGACAAACTGTGCCCAATATGGTTGTACTGTTAATCACTTGTTTTCGTATGTTTTGGGATACGCCTTTCCTCAGTCAGCCGATTTCAAAAAAGGAGGTGAAATGCAAGAGCAACGGTTCTATACTGAGGTTGACGTTTTGTGATATCGTCTGGTATCAATATCCGCGTGTTTTCAATATCGGAAATTTGTGGAAGGAATGAGAAACGAGGCTCCTGGTACAAATCCGCATATTTTGAAGACAACGATGTGAGGAGGAATTTATTCATGATTATGAGGTTTTTGAAGAGAATTCCCGCCGGTATGATGGTGGTGCCAATGCTGCTCGGCGCTTTCATCAACACCTTCTTCCCCCAGATCACAGGGATCGGTTCTTTCACCACGGCTATTTTCACCAGCGCCGGCGCCAATACCGCCATCGGCATCCAGCTCTTCTGCCTGGGTACAACCCTGCAATTCCGGGAAATGGGCGGTGTGATCAAACGCGGGGGCATTCTGCTGATCTCAAAGTTTGTAATCGGTGCGGCCATTGGCGTTGGCGTCGGCAAGATCTTCGGGCCGGAAGGTTTGTTGGGCCTGAGTGCGCTGGCGATTATTTCTGCTGTTACGAATTCCAACGGCTCCGTGTATCTGGCCCTCATGAACAGCTATGGCGACAAGGTGGATCAGGCGGCTATGCCCCTCCTGGCCATAAACGATGGGCCCATGCTGACGATGCTGGCCATGGGTATGTCTGGCCTGGCTGATATCCCCATCCTGGCGCTCATTGCCGCCATCGGTCCGATTCTGATTGGTATGATCCTGGGAAATCTGGATCATGACCTGTCTGATTTTCTGGCTCCTGCGGGCAGTATTCTCCTTCCCTTTGTTGGCTTCTGCCTGGGTTCCGGCATGAACTTGACCAATATTGTCAAAGGCGGTGCGCAAGGCATCCTGCTGGGCCTGATCACCTGCTTCGTGGGCGGCGCGTTCATCATGGCCTGCGACCGGTTCATTGGACGGCGCCCCGGCTATGCAGGCTGGGCAGTTGCCACTACGGCAGGCAATGCTGTGGCGGTCCCCGCCGTCATTGCCGCAACCGACGCCTCTTGGGCCCCTTATGCAGACATTGCAACCTCCCAAGTGGCTGCTTCCGCGATCCTTACCGCAATCCTAGTGCCGATCGTCACTACATGGTGGGCCAAAAAGTTTGGCTGCCCCCAGTTCCCCCTAAAGGAAAAGGATACGAATTGAGCCTCTAAGTCTATATATCGGAACAACGTGTGTGAAAGGAGAAACGAAATCATGCTGAACGCTATGATCGTCGAGGCAGAGAAAGACAATGTAGTCGTTGCCATCGAACCCATTCAAAAAGGGGAAACGGTTACTTATAACTGTGCCGGTGCGGAGAAATCCCTGACAGCACAGGAAGATATCATCATCTACCATAAGCTTGCGGCCTGCGACATTGCAAAGGGCGAACCGATTGTGAAATATGGCGAACACATCGGTCTGGCGGCCTGCGACATCAAGACTGGGCAGCACGTGCATTGCCACAACCTGGAAGAGCACCGGGAAGACCTGGAATCCAAAGAGTGAG
Source organism: Oscillibacter sp. (assembly GCA_022795445.1). Lineage (GTDB taxonomy): Bacteria > Bacillota > Clostridia > Oscillospirales > Oscillospiraceae > Oscillibacter. The sequence goes on from JAAWGR010000102.1 coordinate 2,168, forward strand.
CGATAAGGAGGAAGAACGATGAATTTTTATGGATATAAGCGTCCCGACGGTCGTGTTGGGATTCGGAATAAAGTTTTGATCCTGCCTGCCAGCGTTTGCGCCTCCGATACCACCCGCATCGTTGCCCAGCAGGTAGTAGGCTCTGTCACGTTCAATAACCAGCTGGGCTGCTCGCAGGTGGCCTCTGACCAGCAGTTTACCATGGATGTTATGGCTGGCTACGCCGCCAACCCTAATGTCTACGGCACGGTGGTGATTTCTCTGGGCTGTGAGAACTGCCAGATGGATTTGGTGGTGGAGGCCATCAAGGCCCGCACGAATAAGCCGCTCAAGCAGGTCATTATCCAGGAAGCGGGCGGCACACTGAAAGCCATTGATCAAGCTGTTCGCTACGCGAAAGAAATGGTTGCGGAGGCATCCATGCTCCAGAAAGAGGAGTTCCCGATGTCTGAGCTGATCATTGGCACGGAATGCGGCGGTTCTGACCCCACCAGCGGCCTGGCCTCAAATCCCCTTATCGGACAGCTCTCCGACCTCATTGTGGCCGAGGGCGGTACCTCCATCCTTTCTGAAACAACCGAATTTATTGGAGCGGAACATATCTTGGCCCGCCGCGCCGCAACGCCGGAGGTGCATGACCGCATTTTCGAGATTGTACACCGCTACGAGAAAGCCCTTCAGCTGGTGGGTGAAGAAGTCCGCGAGGGGAACCCCTCTCCTGGCAATAAAGCTGGCGGCCTTACGTGTCTGGAAGAGAAATCTCTGGGCTGCATCCACAAGGGTGGTCACAGTCCTGTCAATGCCGTTTATGACTATGCCAAACAGGTAAAGGCCAAGCAGGGCCTGGTGATCATGGACACTCCGGGTAACGATCCTTCTTCTGTAGCAGGTATGGTGGCCGGCGGCGCACAGATCGTGGTTTTTTCCACTGGCAGAGGCACCCCCACTGGCAACCCATTGGCCCCCGTCATCAAAATCACGGGCAACCGTATTACTTTTGCGAATATGGAAGACAATATTGATGTAGATGCCTCTCCCATCATTTACGGCACGAAGACCCTGGAGCAAATGGGGGAGGAACTGCTGAAACTGACCCAGGAGGTAGCCAGCGGCAAGCAGACGAAGGCGGAGTCTCTGGGGTACACCGAAATGGCCATTGCCCGAGTGTGCAACTTCGTGTAAAAAAATGCAGCAGCTGGTCACATGCCTTTCATGGTGAAAAGAAGGAATTACAAACAATGCGCCGGTAGATACCGGCGCATTGTTTGTTAGCGGCTGTCTGCCTCCAAGCTCTTGAAAATCCAGATTACGGATTGTTCTCAGCCAGCCAGGTCGTGGTAAAGATAGGTAACAATATCGGCGCGGGATGCTTGGACCGTGGGATTGAACGCGGCGCCGATTCCTGTAAGAATTCCCGTACTGTCTGCCCAGGCGATGGCGTTTGTGTAGTATGCGTCTGGGTATTTCTGCGCCAGCGCACTGGACTTGGCGGCGGCAGGTTCGCCCTTGGCGCGCCAGAGGAATGTGATCACATGGCCGTTGGTGCAGGTTCCTGTGGGATTGAACGTTGTGGCGGTATCGCCGGAAGTGATCTGGTTCTCATAAGCCCAAAGTACCGCCTTATAAAACGCACTGGTGGATGGCACGTCGGTGAAGGGATTCACCGTTGTCTTTGGCTCCGGACTGCCCATGGCGCGCCACAAAAACGTAACCACCTGTCCCCGGGTGCAGGCAGCTTTCGGCTGGAATTGGTTGGCAGTGACGCCGGTGGTCACGCCGCTCTTCAGCGCCCAGAGTACCGCGTCATAGTAATAGGCGTTCTCCGCCACGTCGGTAAAGGGATTGCCGCTGGAAGTGGCAGAGCCAATGCCGGCCGTGTGCTTGGTTACGCCGGAGGCGTCCAGGGTGTAGAAATCCGGCTTTGCATCCATGCCTGCGTACCAGACGAGTTTTCCTTCAAACAGTACCGGCTGGCAGTCCGACAGCATGGCGGCGGTCTTTTTCAATTCCCCCACGCTCCCATCAGCGGAATAGCTGATATAGTACAGCGTATTAGACATATAATTGCTTGCAGTTTGATCATACTGGTTCCAGGCGATATATCCGCCGTTCAAGCTGGTAGGATAAACTCTGGGCGTACTGGCTCCAAGCTCTGTAGAGATTTTTCTGGTCGTGCTGGCCAGCCCGTTTTTGGAAGTATAGCCAATATAGGCGTGCCGTTCAAATGTATTGCTGCCTCCGATTCCGTCATAGTTGTAGGCGGTTACGTAACCGCTGGAGGTTTCTGCAAGCCCGCCAAGGGCCGCGCCGGTATAATTATAGCCGATATTGCCGGGAAACTCCTGAATGATGCTTTCCGTATCACTGATAAATCCATCACTACCAGCTTTCCCCTCATAGCGCATCAGTTCAATTGCACGGGGGTATCCATCACCATGGTCCGCCGTAACAAGATTCTGTTCCTGATCGACGAGAATGAACTGATTAAATGAATGGCTGACATATCCAGTTCCGCCGATACCCGTCAAAGAATCCTTGACCGTCATGGTCTTTTCGTCAATCTGGAACATCATACTGGCCTGATGGTTCTTGCCGTCGTTGCTCTTATACATTAAGTGGCTGGTACGGATATACAGAAAATCGCCGGATTCTGCACAGCGCACAGGGCCAGAGCCAAAAATTGCGCCGGAATGGAAGGGCTCTTTCGTATTGGCCCCGTATACGCTGACGCTGCCCAAACGCTGCCAGGATTTGGTGTATTTTACAATCCGGACGACCTCTACGCTGTCGCTCTCCTGGGGATTGTTCTGGCCGAAGATCAAAAAGTTGTAGTTCGTCCCGGCATAGAAGCCGCCGAAAATAGGCAGTTCCCGTTTGATGGTGTGGCCGGAAAGGAAGTTGAAGGAACGGTCATAGTCTTCTACCACAACGCCCGCTTTCGTGCTTTCCACCCGCGTCAGGCCGCCGCTGCCATTTGCGTAAAGATAGGAGTTGACAACATTGCTGTATAGGTCATAGCTGCCCCTGTACCCATTATCGGTTTTCGCGGGTTCCGAATGGGTAGATGCCCAGTTTGGAGCGGCCGTGGTGCTGGGGGCGGCCGGAGTACTGGGGGCGGCTGGAGTGATTGGAGCCGCGTCCTTGCCAGGAGCTTTAAAGCCGCCATTTGAGCCAAGGGTATAAACATATACCTGGCCTGTTTCGTCAGCATTGTTGCTTCTTAACGTGAAATGGCACTGATAAAACGTGCTGCTCTCTGTAAACGTATAGGAGGGAACGCCTTTTTCCGGATAGTTGGGGGGCAGGTCGCATCTGCCGAGAGACCATACGCCGTTGTGTTCGTCCACCTTGGTGCAGAGCACATCCCAGAAGTTAACCTTGTTATCCATCGTCAGCACGGTGCCGGTGGGAACGACCAGAACCTGCCGTTTGCCGTCAAAGGTGATGCTACAGCTGTCATAGTCCGAACTTTCAAAGTCCGAATTTTTGGGCAGCTCATAAAAATCGCCCGCCCGCAGGATATACTGGATAGGATTGGATAAGGTGTGGGTATAACCCAGCCAGTCCACGAACGTTGTACCGCCAGCTGCTGCGCCGGTGATGTCAGTTACATCCAGATACTCGTCCGCGCTGACAGGGAGCGTTAAGCCGAATAAGAGCGCTAGGGACAGCAGCCATGCCCAGATTTTTGATTGTTTCCTCATCTTTTGACCTCCAAACAAAAGTTTTGCAGGCGAAGTCGCGTTCCGCTCTTTGTTGATTGTACTCCATTTTTCCAAAGATTGCAAGCGGTTCCCCATAGAACGCAGGACACCCTGAAAAGGTGAGGAATTTTGGCTGTATTTCCCTGTCTCCTATGACATAATTTCCGTTTTGATCCGGAAATTGGGAGGGCCGTTATACGGCTGGTTATGACCCCGGCACCGGAAAACAGATTCAGAAGTACATCACCGGCAAAACCCAGAAGGAAGTTGCTCAGAAGCTGCGGGAAAAGGCTCTGGACGTTGCCGACGGAACCTATCAGCCCCCCGTTTAAAATGGCCGTGGGCGAGTGGCTGGATGAATGGCTGGAAAGCTATGTTGACGGCGTTCTAGCTCCTACAACGATTGTAAACTACAGACAGCACGTCAAGAACCATATCAAGCCCGCCCTGGGGAATGTTAAGCTGGAAAAGCTGGACCCCCAGGCCATTCAGATGTTTTATAATGACCTTGGAATCGTCCACGGGAAAAGCCCTGGACTGTCGCCTAAAAGCATCCAGTGCATTCACGCAGTTTTCCATAAAGCAAAGCTCTGCAACAGGCGATTGAGTTGGGCTATCTGCGCTCGAATCCCACCACCGTCTGTAAACGGCCTAAGGTGGGGCAGGCGGAAATCAAGCCGCTGGACAACGAAGCGGCCAACGCCTTTACGGAAGCTATCAAGGGGCACCGCTTTGAAAATCTGTATCTGCTAACGATGTATACCGGCTTGCGGCGGGGTGAGGTCTGCGGCTTGACCTGGGACTGCGTGGACCTGGAACGGGGAACCATTCTTATCAACAAATAGCTTCAGGCGATTCCTGGGCACTCTGGGGAATACTGTCTTAGTCCCACCAAAAACCACCAGGGCCGTCCGCTTGTTCCCGCCGCAACGGTCATGGAGGCGTTGAAGCGGCAGAAAGCTTGGCAGGACGAAACGCGGTTGAAAGCTGGTTCCGACTGGGCTGACTGGCATGATGCGGGACTTGTGTTTACGAACGAGGTAGGATACCGTCTTTCTCCGAATACGGTCTATCACAACTACAAGCGGCTGGTTGCCTCCATTGGTTTGCCGGAAAAACGTCTGCACGACCTCCGGCATACCTACGCTACCATGTCCATTCATACCGGGAACGATATTAAGACGGTACAGGAAAACCTGGGCCACGCTACCGCCGCCTTTACCCTGGATGTGTACGGGCATGTCACGGAGGAAATGAAGCGGGCCAGCGCATACCGCATAGAGAGCTTCATTCAGGCCCTTTCCGGCTCTCATAGCGAATAAGGGTAAAAATAAGGGGAAACGCCGGATAAGGGAAACAGAAAAAGCCTGCAACCCTTACGGTCACAGGCTTTCCCACTGGTCCGAGTGGCGAGACTTGAACTCACGACCCCTTGACCCCCAGTCAAGTGCGCTACCAACTGCGCTACACCCGGATGTTCCTTTATTTGTAGCTTTCTCAAACCACTTTGCTACTATAGCATACTCCCTTTAAAATTGCAAGTGTTTTTTTTCGCTTTTTAGCAAATTTTCCTCCGGCCATTTAGAAGTGAGTTGCCACAAACAAGACAGAATTTGCTTTTTTAAGAGGTATATGATATAATCCAACCATATTTGGGAAAATGGAGGCGTGCCGCATGATCTACAAACCATTCCAAAACATACAGCTGTCTGCCCTTGGGCTGGGGGCAATGCGTTTACCTGTAATTGATGGAAAAATGGAAGCGATTGACGAAGCCGCCGCTTGTGAAATGATTAACCATGCCATGGAACAGGGCGTGAACTACTATGATACTGCCTGGGGCTACCATGGCGGCAGTTCCGAGGAGGTGTTGGGCCGTGCGTTGAAGCGGTATCCGCGGGAACGCTTCTATCTTGCCGACAAATTTCCTGGCTATGACCTGGAAAACATGGATAAAGCTGCGGAAATTTTTAACCAGCAGTTGGAAAAGTGTCAAGTGGATTATTTTGATTTTTACTTGTTTCATAATGTTTATGAACAAAACATTCAAGCTTATTTAGATCCTCAATATCATATTTTTGAGTATTTGACGGAACAAAAAGCAGCGGGCCGCATCAAACACCTGGGTTTTTCTGCCCATGGTAGCATCGCGGTTATGGAACGTTTTTTAAAGGCCTATGGCGATGCGATGGAATTCTGCCAAATCCAATTAAATTACCTCGATTGGACCCTTCAAGACGCCAAGGCCAAGGTAAAACTGCTTCAAGAATGGAACATCCCTATATGGGTGATGGAACCTTTGCGGGGCGGACGTCTTGCAAACCTCACAGAAGAACAAGCAGCGCAGTTGTCAGCTCTGCGTCCAGGGGAAACGGCAGTATCCTTGGCATTCCGCTTTTTACAGGCATTGCCTGGAGTAACGGTAATCCTCTCTGGCATGTCAAACCTTGCCCAGCTAAATGCCAACTTGGAAACCTTTCAAACCGATGCACCTCTGGATGCTCAGGAAACAGCAAAATTGCTGGCACTTGTGCCGAAACTGCTGGACAGAGATGCAGCGCCTTGTACCGCATGCCGTTACTGCACCGGCTATTGTCCACAGGCACTGGATATCCCTATGCTTTTGCGACTTTATAATGAGCGTCTTTTTGCGGGCGGCGGTTCTGGAATTCCACCGGCGCTAGCCGTGCTGTCAACGGAAAAGTGGCCCAGCGCATGTATTGCCTGCCGAAGCTGTGAACGGGTATGCCCACAGCAGATCAAGATTTCTAACATTCTGGACGCATTTGCAAAAACGATAAAATAAATGCCTGCATCAACAAAAGAACTCCGAAGGACGAAAGTCCTTCGGAGTTCTTGAGCAATTAAGATTATTTCGCGGCCTTCGCGGCGCGGATGGCCTCCGTCAGCATGGGAGTAACCTTGAATAGGTCGCCGCAGATGCCATAGTCCGCGATCTCGAAAATTGGGGCGGTGTCGTTCTTGTTCACGGCGATGATGCACTCGCTGTCCTGCATACCGGCCTTGTGCTGAATCGCGCCGGAAATGCCAAGAGCCACATACACC
>JAAWGR010000014.1 GCA_022795445.1 Oscillibacter sp.
TTCATTGCTTCCCAGCAATGCGGGGCGCACCTGCGGTGGGCGCGCCTCGCGGCGCGGAACGTTTGATTTCAGCTATTCCATAGCTGGTAGATTTGAACCCCCCATTTTCTCTTTTTCTTGGCGAAGAAAAAGAGAAAAAGACGCCCCTGCGGGGGCGTTTTAGGCCCGGTGGAATCCTTCTGTGCCTACTTTTTCACACGAGAAGACCACACGGATTTGGCGTGCCTCTCCTTCCGCTGTCGCTGCTACGGGGGCTGTTGGGGGACGGTTCGTCTAACGTTTCGCATTCTGGCAGTTCGCAGAATTTATCGATAGAAAGTAGAGAGCGATAGAAGTACAACCTACAGCGGGCACCGCAGAGCGACAGCGGCGGTAGACGCAGAGTCAAGTCCGTGTGAACTTCTCGTGTTGAACGGTACAACCCGGCAGCAAACACGGCACCTCACAGCGCTCTTTTCTCTTTGGACCGTGAACGGCCCGTTTCTCTTTTCTCTCGCCAGAGAAAAGAGAAATGGGGGGTTCAAACCTCCCAGCCATGGGAATGGCTGAAATCAATGCTCCGCGCCGCCAGGCGCGCCCACCGCAGGTGCGCCCCCCATTGCTGGGAAGCAATGAAAAAAGAATTGCTTTACTTATTTGGAAAGTACCGTTATAATGAGTAGGGTTTTAGAAAATATCCCAAGGCCGGTTGCGGGTTGAAATGCCGGCAGAAAGGATCTTTGCTATGAATAAACAATATGCGCTGCCCTTAACGGCCGCGCTGGGCGCTGCTGCCGCTTTCGTACTGCGGCTCCTGCAAAACCATACCGGCTTTGAACCTGATACCGGGCTCCCTATCCCCCACCACTTCTCCGCCCTTGCCCTCCTTGCACTCTTTATCATTTTATGCGCCGCCTTGTTCGCCACTTCCCGCGCCCTCCCCCAAGAGGAAGACGCCGCTTACCCCTTTCCCGTCGAAAACCCAGGCCTTCTTACCTTGCCCGTTATCGGCATCTTCCTCATGGCCCTCAGCGGCGCCGCTGACCTCGCAGAAGCCCTGGGCCTCCTTCCTGAAAACCTCGTCTCCTCCCAGCATGCCCTCTACAGCATCCTCCGGGAAGGCGGACTCGGCTTCTCTGCCACTACCCAGCTCATACTGGGTATCCTCACCCTCGCCGCCGCCGGCGCACTCTTCTGGGGCCTGCTCGCCTGCCGCCGGAACTCCATCAAAGCCCCTACCAATGCCCTCCTTCTGCCAGTGGCCGCTCTGGTCATCCGGGTGGTGCTCACCTATCGGCTCGATTCCGTTAACCCTTCGCTGCAGCTTTACTACATTGAACTGCTCGCCTTGGTCTTCCTGACCTTGGCTTTCTATCGCCTCTCCTCCTTCGCCTTCCAGGTAGGACAGATCCGCCGCTTTGCCTTTTACACCGGAGCCGCTGTCATCCTCTCCGCCGCTTCCTTGGCCGACGGCAATACCTATCTGTCCTCTCTCCTTTTATACGCAGGCAGCGCCTTAACCCTCCTCGGCTTTCTGCTTCTGCGGCTCAGCGTCCCAGAACCGGAAGGACCAGACCCCTTTATACCATGAAAAAGCGGCGCGCTGCGGTGCGCCGCTTTTTTGCGCCAAAAAAGAACGCCAGGAAATTCCCGGCGTTCCCGCAATTATTCTGCTTCCAAAACAAGCTGCATACTTTGATAATCATTCAACAAAATCGGCACCGGATAGCCTACTTGCATCAGCACATCGCCCCGGTAGGATTCTTTCCCGTTTACACGGTAGCACAAATCCGGGTCCAACCCCTTGAGACGCAGTGTGGAAAAGGGAGGCGCGGCGTGCATCGTCCCCGTCACCAGGGACACCAACGCCCGCCGGCGGTCAGGGGCTACATGCGCCCAGGCAGTATACGGCCCCTCGTCAAAGGGACTGGAAAGACGGTAATAATCGCCGCTTTCTACCAAATCCCAATGCTCCTTATACTGCTGTACCTGCCGAGCGATGGTTTCCCGCTCCTCCCCGGTAACCGTACCAAGGTCCATCTCATATCCAAAGGTACCGGACATTGCCACCACGCCCCGCGTCTCCATCGGCGTGGCATGTCCCGTTTGGCCGTTGGGAACCGCCGAAACATGCGCCCCCATGGTACTGGCAGGATAGCAGAACGATGTGCCGTATTGAATGCGCAGACGGTCTACGGCATCGGTGTTATCGCTGCACCAGATCTGCGGGGTATAATAGAGCATCCCTGCGTCAAAGCGTCCGCCGCCGCCGCTGCATCCCTCGATAAAGAGGTCCGGATAGCGCGTCCGCAGACGCTCTAAAACTTCATACAGCCCCAACACATAACGGTGATAAGCCTCCCCCTGGCGGTCAGGCGGCAGCGCCGCCGACCAGACGTCAGACAGGCTGCGGTTCATGTCCCATTTGATGTAGCTGATGTCCGCGCTGTCCAGGACCTGGCACATGGCTTTGCAGATATAGTCCCGGACATCCTCCCGGGTGAAGTCCAGCACCAGCTGGCTGCGCCCCCGAGTCTGAGGCCGTCCCGGCACACCCAGCGCCCAATCGGGATGGGCCCGGTAAAGCGCGCTGTCCTCGCTCACCATCTCCGGTTCCACCCAGAGGCCGAACTTCATCCCCAAAGCCTGGATACGCGGTACCAGAGCCTCCAAACCGCCGGGCAGTTTCTTCAAGTTTACCGACCAGTCGCCCAGACCGCTGAGGTCCGTGTCTCGGCTGCCGAACCAGCCGTCATCCATAACAAACATCTCGATGCCCAGGCCCACGGCCCCTTGCGCAATCTCCACCAGTTTCTCAGCGTCAAAATGAAACTCCGTCGCCTCCCAGTTGTTGATCAGCACCGGACGGCGCGTTCCCTTCAGCGGGTCCCGGATCAGGTGCTCCCGGATGGCGCGGTGGTATTGATGGGTCATAGGGGCAAAGCCGTCCGGCGAGCAGACCAAGGCGGCTTCCGGCGTGGTGAACGCCTCGCCTGGAGCCAGGGTATAGCAGAAGTGGTAGGGGTTGATCCCCATGACCAGGCGGTTGTTTTCCAGATGGGTACGCTCCGCGGCGGCCTCAAAGTTACCGCTGTAGAGGAGCATCGCGCCGTAGCAGAGGCCATGGTCTTCCGCGGCGTCGTGGGCGCAGAGCATAACGAAGGGGTTATGGTGGTGGCTGGACGTTCCCCGGACGCTTCCCACGCTCTGCACGCCGTGGCGCAGGGGGGTACGGTGGGGGCAGCGTTCCATCACATGGCAGCCGTCGAAGGTGACAAAATCCCAATCGCCGCCGTCGAAGTCCAGGCACAGCGACGCGGCGCGGCGGAGCCTGACCGGCTTGTCCCCCTTATTGACCACCCGGACCGCCCGGGTAATCAGGTCCCGCTCCTCCAGCACGCCGTAGTACAATTCCACCCCCACATGGGCAGCGGCGTCTTCCAGGAAGACCACCAAAGTCTCCCACTCCTCTCCGCCGAAGAACGCAGGCAAACCCTCCAAGGCATATTTGCCGCTGCGGCGCTCATAGCCAATACAGCGCAGGTCGGCCAGATGGCTCCCATCTTGAGGTTCCAGCTCTAGGGAAGGGATGCGGTAGTCGCCCACGCCGCAGGAGGAATACTCTTGCGGCAGGGTATCCAGCGAATACTCGCGCCAGTCCCCCGCTTCGCTGGGATTGGGGGAAAAGCCCCGATCCGCGTAGCGGATAGGGTAAGACAGGTCTGCGTCGCCGACGCGTGCGCCGTAATAGGTATGCAAAAGCACACGGTACGCATCGGCCTTCATCTGGTAACTCGTGCGGCGGGTGTGCAGGGTAAAAACGTGATCCTTGATGACAATCATAAAAAACCCCCGATAACAATCAATCCGGCTGTGGCAATTGTAAGCGATTTGCGCCCTGGATGCAACTGTGAGGACGTATAAATTCTGCCGCCGTCCAGGCGCCGGGAACTGTCCAAAATAACAGTCCCGGACGGCTTTCGCCGGTGCCGAGACTGTTACAGTGGGAGCTTTGGGATTTCTGTCAGCCATGCGTTCGGCATGCTGCAAAGCTCTTTGTCTGGTTCTTTTTCCGGAGGAAACCGCGGTTTACTTGCCGCCGGTACCGGCAATGCCTTCCACAAACTGGCGCTGGAAGATCAGATACAAAACGATCATTGGCAGCATCGCCAGGAGGGAACCGGCCATCAGCACAGGGAAGTTCGTAGTGAACTGTCCCTTTAGGGTAGAAAGGCCAGAAGACAGGGTCATCATATCCAAATCGGAGTTCACGACCAGGGGCCACATCAAATCGCCGTATGCAAACACGGCAGTAAAGATGGTCAAAGCCGCAACGGAAGTGCCTGTCAGGGGGAACATGACCTTATAGAATGTCTGCCACTGGTTGCACCCGTCCAGGAAGGCGGCCTCACCAATCTCGGTGGGAATGCCCATATAGGTCTGCCGCAGGAAGAAGGTGCCGAAAGCGCTGACAATACCCGGAAAGACTAGGGCGAAAATTGTGTTTGCCATGCCCAGCTTTGCTACCATCTGATACTGAGGGATGATGAAAATCTGGCTGGGCAGGGACATCTGCACCAGGACGATGGCAAAGAGCAGGTTCTTGCCCCGGAACTTTAGTTTCGCAAATGCATAGCCTGCCATCGAGCTGAACGCAATCGCGCACACCACGCGCCAGAACACCATCAGCGCGGTGTTCAGATACAGCCGTCCAAAGGGCAGGCTGGCAATGGCGTCCTTGAAGTTGTCGAATATGATATTTGCAGGGAAAATCGTGGGCGGGATCTGCATACTTTCCGGCACGGTCTTGGAGCTGGTGAGGATCATCCACACGAAGGGGAAGATCATAATGAGCGCACCGATAATCAGCACCACATAAGTAATCGCAGTTGTCATTTTGCGGGAACGTTCCAAAGAAGCTGTGCTTTTCATTCCAACCCCTCCTTACACATCGTAGTTGACCCACTTCTTTTGGCCAAGGAACTGGATCACAGTCACTGCGCCGATCAAGAAAACGGTCCAGATGACAATGGCAGAACCGTAGCCGCGCTCACCGGCTACAAAGGACGAGCGGTAGAACAGGTACATCAGGCTTTGCATATCCACCAGCGCCGGGTTGGTTTCGTCCGCCATCATGTAAATCAGGTCGTACACCTTCATGGATGCCATCAGGCGCATGATCAGCACGGAAAAAAGGGTGGGGGAGATCATAGGAATCGTGATATGGAAGAACTGGGTCACTTTGCTGGCGCCGTCAATATCCGCAGCCTCATAGTAAGACTTGGAGATATTCTGAAGGCCTGCCAGAAGAAGCACGGCGTCATAGCCAATGCTGCTCCAGATGGAGACAATGGCGATGGCAATGATTGCAGTTTTTGGATCAGTGATCCACTGAATCTTTGCGCCCAGCATCTGGTTGAGGATGCCGTACTCGCCGTTGAAAATCCAGCGCCAGACCATAGCCACAGCAGCGGGGGCGCACACCAGGGGCAGGAAAAAGATGGTGCGGAAGCCGCCTTTGAACTTAATCTTTGCGTTCAGCAGAATGGCCACAAACAGGGCCAATGCAATGCCCACAGGCACCGTCAGAATACAGAAGAACACGGTGTTCCAGGTAGCCTTCCAGAATTCGGCGCTGCTGAACATGTTGATATAGTTGCCAATGCCGATAAACCTATAATGTCCAAAGCCCAGGTGTTCGCAGAAGCTGGCGTAGAGCGTTTGGATAAAGGGCCACAGGTTCAGGATTACCAAGCCGATGATTGTGGGGGCAATCATGATCCAGCCCCAATTTTCTTCCCGCCGTGCGGCGGCAGACAGTTTCTCTCCCTTGTTCACAGAAAGGTCCTCCTCCCTCAATTAGTTTTCTTCGTATCTGTCCGCGATTGCCTGCATAGCCGCCAGTTGAGCGTCAATATCCGCGCCGTTGTAAATCTTGACCATCTCGTCGGCGACCAGGGCTTTCCACTTCCGGCGGCTGGCGTTGTTGATGTACTGGACGCAGGTGTCAAACTGGTCGTAGCAGACCTGCACGTCAATCAGATAATCAAACTTTTTGAACTCGGTGGTCCAGGAATCCTCCAGCCCTATGTAGGCAGGAATGGCTGCGCCGGACTCGCCCTGAATCCGCTGGCCCTCCTCGCTGCCGAAGAAGCGGAGCACGTCTTTCACCAGCTCCAAATTCTTGCCCCGGGCAGCGGTCGCATAGCAAAGGCCGTTTGAAATAGTAGCCTTGCCATCGCCAGAGGCAGGATTGGGACAGGCGGGCAGGGGAGCGATGTCCCATTTGCCAACCATATCCGGGTAGTTCTTCAGCTCGTTCAGCAGGTTCCAGGAGCCTTCAAAGAACATGGAGCCGATCTCAGAGAAGAACGCTGTGCCAGGGGTGGTTTCTGTAAAGTAGTTCTGGTCAGGGCACCAATCGTTTTTCTGGAGATTTACGTAGTATTTGATGGCGTCAGCGGTGGCAGGTTCTGTGTACCCGGCGTGAAGGTTGGTTTCCGGGTCCAGGATGTAGCCGCCGTTTTGGTAGACGAAGTTCCAGTAGCCAATCTGCTCGTCGTTGTAAGCCAGGTAGCCGTACTTGCCGGTGGCGTCGTAAATCTTCTGGGAGGCGTCGGTCAGGTCGTCCCAGGTCCAGGTATCATCCGGATAGGATACGCCGGCCTGGTCGAACATTTCCTTGTTGTAGACCAAAACGATGTTGTCCTTATCCTTGGGAACGCCGTATATCCGGCCATCTGTGCCGCTGGCATTACCAATGGAGATGTCAGAAAAATGGTTCGCATAGTAATTTGAGTCCTCGCTGGCATAAAGATCCGTTACGTCGGCCAGGATGCCGAAATCTGCGTAGTACAGGATCTGGTCGGTGTGCATCCAGAAGATATCGGGCATGGTGTTGCTTTCGGCGGCGGCCTCCAGCTTCGTCCAGTACTCGCTCCAACTGGTGACCTGCACATCAATCACCACATCGGGGTTGACGTTGGCGGTGTAAGCGTCGCACATCGCCTTCATTCCGTCGCGCTGGGCCACGTCCCAGATCTGGAACGTCAAATGGGTCTTGCCGTCTGACGCGCCGCAGCCGGTCATAGACAGCAGCAGCGTCAGCGCCAGGACGACCGCCATTACGCAGGGTGCTTTTTTCTTCATAACTCCACTCCTCTATCACGTTTTTACTGCGTATAGAAACGTATTCCCACTACAAAAATATAATACCGATTTTACCCCTTTGTAAATAGACTGGATGCGGCGCAATATACCCAAAAGCTAGAAGTAACAAAATATATGCAGGTAATACAACATCATAACATATTTTTGGAAATTTCGTAAATATTACCCACAAAACCCCATATTCATTTAGTTACTTTGCCGGTTTCTTCGTAAAAAAAGTAACAGACCAGCCATAATCTGGCAGACCCGGCCTCAAAAACGGCATTGGGTTTATGTCGCTTTGTGCAGTAATCCTACCAGAGGGCCGGTCCGTTTTGCAGGCGGGAACGCTTGCGCCGGGGAACGCCTTCCAGGTATTCACTGGGGGACATTCCCGTTTCCCGGCGGAAAACTTTGGCAAAGTAATTTGCGTTTGCAAATCCGGAAGCCTCTGCGGCGTAAGTAATCGACGCATCTTCCTCCTGGAGCAGCAGCTTTGCGTAAGAAATCCGCACTTGGGTAATATATTTGCCCGGGGAAATGCCGGTTTTCCGCGAAAAGCTGCGGCTCAGGTGGGCCTTGGAAACTTCCAGACGTTCCGCCAGCTCATCCAGGCCTTCCAAAAACGGGAATTCCTCTTGGATGATGGCGATCGCGGATTCCACCAGCTCTGGCAACTCTCCCGCCGTCTGTTCGCTCCGCAGCTTCACCAGCAGGTTATAGGCCCGTGCAGAGGCGGCTTCGCCGCTGACAGCGCCATATTCATCCTCAATTACGGTAAGGGGGAGGATGTTTTCCCGCACCACCGCTGCGCCGCAGCGGAACACCGCCACACTGCTGGACAGCTCCAAAAGCCGCCCGGCGGCGTCGCCCTCCAAACGGACGATAATGCACAGGCATTCCGAAACTGCCTGCAAGTCCCAGGCGTAGCCGGGGCTGAGGGCCATGACTTGCCCTGCCTCCAAAAGGATGGAGCGGGGATAAGAGGAAACGGTTGCGTTGCCCTGTACAGCGGCAATCAGCGTATAGCACTCCGGGCAGCCGGGGTCCTGGTGGAGGGTCCCGGCAGAAAGGGGGAGAATCTGCGCCAACGGCATAGCCAACAGGCCGCGGACCGTCTGGTCCGCAGCGGCGGGCTTAATTTCACGCGGCTCCATCTGGCGCATAATGACATCCCCTTATAGAAACGCCAGCCGGGCGGCGGAGGTGTGAGGACGCCGCCCAGCAACGTATACAGCTCTTCGTAAAATGGACAGCCCCTGTTGGGCGCTCAGTTGGCGATGGCCTGTTCGTTTTCCTTGTCGAAAAGGTGAATCTTCTCAATGTCAAAGACCAGTGCGCCCATGTCGCCTTCGCGGCCCTTATAGGTAGACGCCGCACGGACGACGAATTTCGTGCCTTGGCATTCCAGGTGCAGGTTGATTTCCGCGCCCATCAGCTCGGCAATTTCAATCTTGGCGTCAAGGTCGTGTTTTTCGCCGTTGTCAACCGCGTCGATGTCCTCGGGACGGATACCCAGGACAACGGTCTTGTTGACGTATGCGCCCAGCTTGTCGTTCATACGGGCGGGGAGGGCCACCTTGCTGCCGCAGAATTCCGCTGCGTAGCCGCTGTCTTCCTTCTTTACCACGGCGTCCACGAAATTCATCTGCGGGGAACCGATGAAGCCGGCGACAAAGAGGTTGCAGGGAGAATCATACAGGTTCTGGGGGGTGTCGTTCTGCTGGATGATGCCGTCCTTCATGACGACGATCCGGTCGCCCATGGTCATTGCCTCGGTTTGGTCGTGGGTGACGTAGACGAAGGTGGTCTGCAAGCGCTTATGCAGGCGGCTGATTTCGGCGCGCATGGCGGTACGGAGCTTGGCGTCCAGGTTGGAGAGGGGTTCGTCCAGCAGGAAGACGGCGGGGTTCCGGACCATAGCGCGGCCCAGGGCGACACGCTGGCGCTGGCCGCCGGAGAGGGCCTTGGGCTTCCGGTTCAGCAGGTGCTCCAGGTCCAGGGCCTTGGCGGCCTCGTGGACGCGGCGGTCAATTTCGTCATTGGGCACCTTTTGCAGGGTCAGGCCGAAAGCGATATTCTTATAAACCGTCATATGGGGGTACAGGGCGTAGTTCTGGAAGACCATCGCGATGTCACGGTCCTTGGGCGCAACGTCGTTGACCACGCGGTCTCCGATGTACAGTTCGCCGTCGCTGATGTCTTCCAAGCCGGCGATCATGCGGAGGGTGGTGGACTTGCCGCAGCCGGAGGGACCAACCAGGATGACGAATTCCTTATCTGCAATCTCCAGGTTCAGGTCGGGCACGACGGTAACGTTGCCTGGGTAGGTTTTTCGGACGTGTCTGAAAGAAATACTGGCCATAATGATGCATCCTCCATAATTCAAAAAAGGTAAATTCATGACGGCATAGGTAAGGAATTTTTAACGCCGCATGGGTTTCTAAACAAGAAAATACCACAACGCAAATAGGGATTTCAATGGTAAATAAAAAACCTCCCTGGTAAATTTTTGACCGTCCCCGTTTTCTCAGCCGCAATGCAAGGAATTTACCCATGGCATCAATTCTTTACAGTTGCAATCCCAGCTTTGCTATGGTATAGTAAATAAGATTATACATAAAATTCGCAGAGCGGCAGCGCCGCCAGAGGATGAAAGGGACGGTTTTTCGTGTTTTTCCGCAAAGATTACGCTACGCCAGGGCCCGGAATCGACCCGGATGCGCCGGAAAAAACCGGCTTTGCCCGCTTCATTGAGATCATCCAGCTGGAGTGCGTGACGCTGGTAAAGCTGAACTTGCTCTTTGTGGCAAGCTGTCTGCTGGTGGTCACGATTCCACCCGCAATCTTTGCTATGAACCACATTGCCCGGAAGATGGTCCGTGATGAACCGGTCACTTTATTTTATGATTACCGGACTGCTTTCCGAACGTTCTGGAAGAACAGCTATGCGGCCTTTGCCCTGACGGGGCTGCCGCTGATCTGTGCGGGCGTGGGCGCATTCTTTTACCTGAACCGTGCGGGGACAAACCCCATGTTCCTGATGCCGTTCGTGCTGTGCTCCACGGTATTTTTGGCCGCGCTTCTGGCTGCACCGTATGTCTATGGGCTGCTGGATGCGGGCGTCGAGCTGCGGCGGACGGTGCGCCTTGCAATGGTTTTGAGCTTCGGCAGACCGCTGCGGGCGATTGCGGCGGCCGTAACGGGGCTTGGGTTTGTTCTGGTGGCTGTTTTGGAAATTCCGATCAGTCTTTTGTTTCTGCTGCTGATCGGATTTTCCGTTCCCTGTCTGCTGGCAAATTTTTATATCCGGAAGCTGTTGGAATCCGTCTCATGAATTTGCAAAACGTGCCGTCTCTCAAGAGACGGCATGTTTTTTCTGCTTCTTTACATTTGCTTGGAAAGTGGTGTGAACGCCTCTCCTGCCGCCAGGTCCCGCCAGGAGAACCGGCCGTCTTCCACAACCATAAAACTGTGGGGCGTCCCATCCTTTGGAAGGGCTAAGGAACCGGGGTTCAGATAAGTGAAACCGCTTTTTTCCTCGCAGACTGGCAGATGGAAATGGCCGCAGAGCAGGTAATCGCCCTCACGCAGCGGCGGCGGGTTGCCGGGGCCGTAGAGATGGCCATGGGTCGCGCAGACGGTGAGGCCGTCTATGCTTAAAAAGGCGTAATCCGCCAGGATCGGGAACTCCAGCACCATTTGGTCAACCTCCGCATCGCAGTTGCCGCGGACGCAGAGCAGATGGTTTTTTATGCCGTTGAGCATCGCTGTGACGGCGGGAGGGTCGTACTCGTCCGGCAATGGGTTCCGGGGACCGTGATACAACAGGTCGCCCAGCAGAACCAAACGTTCCGCTCCCTCCTGTTCAAACGCTTCCAGCAAGCGGCGGCACCACGCGGCAGAGCCGTGAAGGTCGGATGCAATCATCCATTTCATGGAAATCTCTCCTTTATAAATCTTTTTCTTTCTTGCCTGTTTTCAGGCGTTTGCTTCTTCCCAGCGGCGCAGGAAGGCTACCTGTTCCGGTGTGTGGAACCAGTGCTCCCCCTCCTCCATAACAGTCAAATCCGCGCCAAAACAGCGGGCAAAATATTCGACCGATTCCCGGCGGATCAGCGTGTCACCGCCTGCGTAGAGGATGGAGGTGGGCGTCTCCCAATCCGTTACCTTGTGCGTGCGGGCATATTCCAAATACTCCCAAGACAGCGTTTCACCGAAATCCGTGGGGATTTTCCCAGCCTCTTGGAGGAGCTCTTCACTGACGTTTGCCCATTGCATCATATCTAAAATCAGCAATTCCATATCCAATACCGGCGAAACAAACAACGCTTTGTCGAACCCGCTGCCGTCCCCGAAAGCCAGCAGGGAAAGCCATGCCCCTAAGCTGGTGCAGCGCAGCGCCTTGCGTTCCCAACGCCGCGACGCCCAAGCGGAAATCTCCCGCAGCTCTGGGACGGCGTGCCACGGGTCCAGCGGGACCGGTCCGCCGGACCGCTCGCCATGCTCCGGAAGGTCCGCCGACAGCACCTGACAGCCTCTGCCGCATGCCGTCTGGGCGAAGCGTCCGGCCGCTTCCTTGGCGCTCTGCTTCCCGTGGACGTATATCCAAACTTTTTCACTAGGTTCCCCGTAAATGGCCACAGGAATACCTTGTATTTTCAATTTTTCCATCCTGTATAAAATGTCCTCCAACCATCAATTGACTGCGAACAGCGCCCCAGCGCCTCCGGTATGGATGAACAGGATATCCTCACCCTCCGGAAAATATCCGTCTTCCAAGAGCTGGAAAAATCCCGCAAGGCCTTTTCCGGTGTATACTGGGTCCGCCAGGATTCCCTCTGTCCGCGCCAGTCGCTGTACTGCCGCAGAACCCTCCGGGCTGGGCTGGGCGTAGCCGGGGCCAATGTGGAAATGGATGTCAATATCTTCCGGCCCAACGGAAACATCGCTTTCCAGAAGCGCAGACGTTTCCTGCATTAACTCCAGCGCAATCTTTTCAAAGGGGGCGTCACAAACGCCGATACCGACGGAACGCACTCCAGGCAGATAAAGTTTTGCACCCAAGGTCAGGCCCGCATAGGTTCCGCCGGAGCCGACAGAACTGACGATATGTCCGAACTTCACGCCCAGTGCCTCCGCCTGGGCAGCGATCTCCCGAACGCAGTTAACATAGCCCAAGCATCCCAGCGGCACGGAGCCGCCGACGGGGATAAAATACGGCGTATGGCCTTCCGCACGAAGGTTTTGCATGATGCGCTCCATCTCCGCGTAAACGTCTTCATAGGAGTCCGTGTCGACAAACCGCACTTCCGCGCCGTAGAGACCATCCAGGATCAGGTTACCGCCCTCCAGAACGCCGCGTTTTTTCAATACAAGGATGGCCTTCATATTCAGGCGGGCCGCACAGGCGGCAGTCAGCATGGCGTGGTTTGACTGAGGGCCTCCGGCTGTGAGGATAACATCCGCTTGTTTTTCCTGTGCGTCGGCGAGAAGAAACTCCAGCTTCCGCACCTTATTTCCGCCCAAGGCGACGCCAGTCATATCATCGCGTTTCATGTAAAGATTGCGGCCAGTTTCCCGGCTCAGCCGTTCCAGTTTGTACAACGGCGTAGGCAGTACGCCCAAAGGGACGCGGCTAAAATCCGCGGGATTCTTCATAATAAGAGGGCCTCCGTTCTATCCAAAGTTTAGCTGATTGTATCATATTGAAACGGACAGGGCAAGCAAAAAGCGGCACTCGCTTTATAGCACGATGCAACTTTACTGGCCGAACAACATTTAGAAGCACCCCCCACACCACCCATCGCAGCAGTGGCAGCGGAAAGAGTACCCATCCCCCAGCGGCTCCCGCAGCAGCGACAGCGGAAGGAGCGGCACGCCAAATCCGTGTGGTCTTCTCGTATGAAAAAGTAGGCACAGAAGGATTCCACCGGGCCAAAAATCCCCCGCGGGGCGTCTTTTTCTCTTTTGGACCGCGAACGGCCCGTTTTCTCTTTTTCTTCGCCAAGAAAAAGAGAAAATGGGGGGTTCACCCCCCCCCAGCCATGGGAATGGCAGGAAGAAAGCACCGCATGGTATTTTTGCTGAAAGTAATAAAAAAGATTGCTTTTCGGGGGCAAACATTGTATACTTTAGATTGCGGCAGAGTTTGTATGGACTGCCAGAAAAAACAGAGGAAGTGGGGCGGAAATTTTGAAATCGGAGAATGTCATCGAAATGCTGCACATTACCAAGGAATTTCCAGGTATCATCGCTAACGACGATATCACCCTCCAGCTGAGACGGGGTGAGATACACGCCCTGCTGGGCGAAAACGGCGCGGGAAAATCTACCCTCATGAGCGTGCTGTTCGGCCTGTACCAGCCAGAGGCAGGAGAAATCCGCAAAAATGGTGAAGTTGTCAAAATCAACAGCCCAAACGATGCCACAGCCTTGGGCATCGGCATGGTTCACCAGCACTTTAAACTCATCGACGTCTTCACTGTGCTGGACAACATTATCCTGGGCGCAGAAACTACCCGACTGGGCTTCCTGCAAAAGAAAGCCGCCCGGGAAAAAGTCCTGGCGCTCTCCGAGCGCTACGGCATGAAAGTCGACCTGGACGCCAAAATCGAGGATATTACCGTCGGTATGCAGCAGCGGGTCGAAATCCTGAAAATGCTGTACCGCGATAACGAAATCCTGATTTTCGACGAGCCAACCGCCGTCCTGACCCCCCAGGAGATCGACGAGCTGATGGCGACTATGCGGGAGTTCGCCAAAGAAGGCAAATCCATCCTCTTCATCTCCCATAAGCTGAACGAAATCATGGCCGTTGCCGACCGGGTTTCCGTTCTGCGAAAGGGCAAGTACATTGGCACCGTGGAAACCAAAGACACCGATAAGCAAACCCTTTCCAACATGATGGTGGGCCGTCCCGTGCAGCTGGAAGTGGTCAAAGCCCCCGCCCAACCCAAAGAGACAATCCTGCATGTGGAAAACCTGGTGGTGCCCTCCAAAGGCCACCGGAAAAACGCCGTCAACGGCGTCACCTTCGACGCCCGGGCAGGCGAGATTGTCTGCATCGCCGGTATCGATGGCAACGGTCAAACCGAACTTATCTACGGCCTCACCGGCCTGGAAAAGGCCACCGGCGGCACCATTACCCTCTGCGGGAAAGACATCACCCACTGCACCATCCGCGAGCGCGGCGCCAATATGAGCCACATCCCCGAGGACCGGCACAAACATGGCTTGGTACTGGATTTCACCCTGGAACAGAACATGGTCCTGCAAAAATACCGGGAACCCCGCTTCCAACACATGGGCATCATCAACGGCGGAGCCATCCGCAGCTATGCACAGGACCTGATCCAGCAGTATGACGTCCGCAGCGGACAAGGCCCTGTTACCATCGCCCGGAGTATGTCCGGCGGCAACCAGCAGAAGGCCATCATCGCCCGGGAAGTCGACCGGGACCTGCCGCTGATCGTCGCCGTGCAGCCCACCCGCGGCCTGGATGTCGGCGCGATTGAGTACATCCATGGCCAGTTGGTCGCCGAGCGCGACCGGGGCAAGGCCGTCCTCCTGGTGTCCCTGGAACTGGACGAGGTTATGAGCCTGGCCGACCGGATCCTGGTCATGTACGAGGGGGAATTGGTCGGCGAGCTGGACCCGAAGAAAACCAATGTGCAGGAACTTGGTCTGTACATGGCGGGCGCAAAACGCACAAATAAGGAGGGGGCATCCGCATGAGAGAAAAACTGGCCGGCCTGTGGGGCCGGAGCGGGACCAAAGCCGTCCTTGCATCCCTGATATCCATTGTTATCGGCATGGTTGTCGGCAGCATCGTGATTTTGATCGTCGGCATGACCAACAGCTCCCTGGGCCTGAAAAGCGCATGGGAGGGCATCTGCTTGGTTTTCGGCGGCATGTTCAGCACCGGACGGAACGCCGCGGGCAGTTTGACCTTCGGCTTCAACCCCACCAGCGTGGGCAACATGCTGTTCCGGGCGACCCCCTTGATTTTAACAGGCCTGTCGGTATCGGTCGCTTTCAAAACAGGCCTGTTCAACATCGGCGCGCCGGGACAATACCTGATCGGCACCGCCGCCACCCTGTACATCGCCCTCAGTATCCCCACAACCTCCGTACCGGCAGGCGTGGTATGGATTCTGGCATTCCTGGGCGGCATCCTGTTCGCCGCGCTCTGGGGCGCAATCCCAGGCATGATGAAAGCTTTTTTGAACATCAACGAGGTCTTGGCCTGTATCATGACCAACTGGATCGCGGCAAACCTGGTCACCTGGTTCTTCGACGGCAGTGTCCTGTGCAATGCCGTCGAATCCGGCAAGACCGGCTACATCTACAAAACCACCTTCAACGGCGTGGAGACGCCGAAAATGGGCCTGGACATCCTGTTCCCCGGCTCTCAGGTCAACGGCGGTATTCTCATCGCCATCGTCCTGGCCATTTTGGTGTACATCCTTATGGGCAAAACGACCCTTGGCTATGAGCTGAAGGCCTGCGGCAGCAACCGCCACGCGGCCCGTTACGCGGGCATCTCCGACCGGCGGAACATCGTCCTCTCCATGGCGATTGCCGGCGGGCTGGCAGGCGCGGCAGCGTCCCTGTACTACCTTTCCGGCAACACGGAATTCTTTTGGTCGACCTACCAATCCCTTCCCGCTACGGGCTTCAACGGTATCCCGGTGGCGCTGCTGGGCGTAAACAACCCCATCGGCG
Organism: Oscillibacter sp.; assembly: GCA_022795445.1. Lineage (GTDB taxonomy): Bacteria > Bacillota > Clostridia > Oscillospirales > Oscillospiraceae > Oscillibacter. The sequence goes on from JAAWGR010000014.1 coordinate 15,856, forward strand.
TGATTTTCACCGGCTGCTTCATGTCCATCCTGAACATCTCCGGTTTGCAGCTGACAAACCTGACGGCATACAACGAATACATCACCGATGTCATCATTGCAACCATCGTGTACCTCAGCGCCTTCTTCCTGCTGATCCGCGGCCTGCTGAGCGGACGCCACAAGAAGACGGAGAAACCGGCTGGCGGCCCCGCTCCGACGGAGGAACCCAAGCCAGTGGAATCTACAAACCCCGGCGAGGGCAGTGAGAAAGGAGGCGGTGAGGCATGACATTTCTGATTCAACAGACACTGATCTACGCAATCCCGCTGATGATCGTGGCGCTGGCGGGCGTGTTTGCCGAGCGCAGCGGTATTATCAACCTGGCCTTGGAAGGTATCATGATCTTCGGCGCGTTTGTCGGCGTGTTCTTTGTGCACCACGTCCAGGAGATCGGCACTTTCGCCGCCGCGAAAGACGCAGGCAACTGGATTGCGCTCCAAGGTTTTGCCATCCTGGCAATGCTGGCAGCGGCGCTGTTCGGCGCAATCTTCTCCCTGCTGCTGTCCTTCGCATCGGTGAACCTAAAGGCGGACCAGACCATCGGCGGCACGGCTCTGAACCTGATGGCTCCCGCGCTGGTACTGTTCCTCATCCGCATCCTGGAAAACCAGAACACCATCCAGATGGCAGAGGGCGACGCGGCCACCTGGTTCATGATCAAGAAGGCCAATTTCGGTTATGGCCGGACGGAAAGTATGGGCTTTTTGGGTGAGACCTTCGTAAACCGTGTGTACCTTGCAACTTACATCTGCATCATCCTGTTCATCGTCCTTTCGGTCATCCTGTACAAGACGCGGTTCGGCCTGCGGCTGCGGTCCTGCGGCGAGAATCCCCAAGCGGCGGATTCGCTGGGCATCAACGTGTACCGGATGCGTTACACCGGTACGACAATCTCCGGCGCGCTGGCAGGCCTGGGCGGCTTCGTCTATGCCCTGACAACTGCCAACTGCACCGCCAACGGCGACGTCGCCGGGTTCGGCTTCCTGGCTCTGGCGGTCATGATCTTCGGCAACTGGAAGCCGCTGAACATTGCGGGCGCCGCGCTGCTGTTCGGTCTTTTCAAGTGCGTAGCGGCATCCTATTCCAGCATCGATATTAACGGCGACGGCGTATTCCTGCTGGCACAGATCGGCATCAGCGCCCACCTGTACCGGATGCTGCCCTATCTGATCACATTGGTGGTCCTGGCGTTCACGTCGAAGAAATCCCGCGCACCAAAAGCCGAAGGCATCCCCTACGACAAAGGTCTGCGGTAATAACAAATTGTATAAACGCAGCGAAAAACAACCGAATTCGGTCTCCCGGTATCTGTCGGGAGGCCGTTTTCCCGCTATATGAGCCGCTCCTGCGCCTCCGGACGGTGCAGCACCTGAATGCCGCAATCGTCCCGCAGATGTTCGCGGCGGACGCTCTCCGCCATAATCACGCTTGCCAGCTCCTGAGGATCGTTTCCGTCCCAGCCCGCCAGCAAGTCCAGCAGCCACTCATCCTGGACCGGGTCCGCCACGCCGTCGCTGATCATCACAGCAAAGCTGCCAGGTTCCAGCGGGGCCCTGGTGATGTCAGGGGACGCCGGAGCGCCCCGCAGTCCGGCGGGCAGACTTTTGCCCGTGATCCGGCGGACAGAGCCATTCTTTTTGAGGTAACTGGGGGCCGCGCCGAATTTGTAGAACGCGGCCTCCCCCGCCTCCGGGTCGAACACGCAGAGATCAATCGTGGTAAAGCTGCCGGTTTCCGTGCCCCGCAGGGCCATAGCGGAATTCAACGTTTTCAGGGCCGCCTCCGGCGCGATACCGGCCTCCAGGAACTGCCGCAGCAAGCGGCAGGTCAAGGCGGATTCCTTCCGGGCAGGTTCGCCGCTGCCCATACCGTCCGCCAGGAGCAGGCACCAACGCCCCTGGTCGGTCTGGAAGGAAGTCACCGTATCTCCGCAGACAGACTCGCCTTCCTTGGGCCGCAGCACGACCCCCACCTGGCAGGCATCCGCCCCGCCGGAGACGGGAACCGCCGTCCCCAGTCCTGCGGCGGTGGCCGTTAGGAGCTCGGAGAGCTGGGCGTACTGTCCCCGGGCGCTTTTCCGTGTCTCCTCCAGCTGCCGCCGGTACTGCCGGCGCAGCAGGAATGCCGACAACTCCCCGTTGACCGCCGTCAAAAGCTCCGGCAGGTGGATGCAGCGGTTTGCGAAGTGCGCGGGAAAATCCTTCGGCATGGCCCTTCCCCGTTCTAAGAGGAAGGGCGTCGCGTCGTTGAGGGCGTTGAAGGTGCTGGAGTAATCCTTCTGCCAGCATAGATCGCAGAGCGCACAGTCCCGGCAGACCTTTTCCGCCGAACGATCAAAAATGATGGCGGGATTTTCGTCGGTGGGCGGCGGCGCGCTCCGTCCCATGCTGTCGTAAAGGTCCCGCAGGGCCCCGGCGGCGCGGGTCAGCTGTTCTTTCCAGCGCAGGCCGGTTTCGCGCTCGGCGGGGTCGGGAGGCCGGACCCGTTTTCCGCCAAAAAAACGGCTTGGCATGAGCAAGAATACCGCCATCCCCATCGCGGCCTCCACCAACAGCGGCAGAACGTTCCCACTGGGCAGCGCCGCTGCCAGCACCGCCGCCAGGAACGCCAATGCCACGCTCCAGCGGTAACGCCGGGTCCCGCACACCAGACCCGCCAAGCCGAAGGCTGCCGTCAGCAGGCCTTTGCCGCTTCCGCACAAATCCGCCGTCAGCCCCAGGCCTAGGCCAATGGCAGTTCCCTGGGCGGGGGTGCGGTCGAAGACGGTCCAGGCCAGCAGGAGGCACAAAAGCGCATGGCCTGGCGAGAGGTCCAGGATCGTAAGGTCCGACACCGCCAGCAGAATCGCCGCCGCTAAGTACACCAGGCTGTCCGGCGTCAGCTGCGCTTCTTTGGGCCGCAGCAGAGGCCGGAACAGCCATGCAGCCGCGCCCAGCAGTCCTGCCGCCGCAGCGCAGCCCCGCAGCTGCTCCGCAGGCGAGAGTGATTGCAGAACGTACAGCGTTTCCACCATGAGGAAGAGCGCCACTGCCGTCAGGGCCGCCGTTCTGGGCCGTGCCAGGAACCAGGTGCCCCGCAGGGCGGAGTTGGCGGTAACGATGAGGATAGCCACTGCCAGGAACGGCAGGGCATGGGCGAAGTCCAGGAAAAGAAACGCCCCCGCCGCCGCCCCGGCGAGGGCCGCGACGCCGTCCGCACCGGGACCGGAGGCCGCCAGGAAGCCCAAAGCAAACGGCGCATGGGCAGACGGCGTTTGGCTGGCGGTAAGCGCCGCCGAAAGGAAAAAACGGATGCCCCAGGACAGCAGACGGCCCGGCTGCTCCCGTTCCAAGGTAATTTGACCGTGTTCCACGGCTTGTCCCTCCCAACGTGATTTTTCTCCATTTTAGCCAAAGAATGGAGAAAAAACCGTCGGGAAAAGCAACGCCTTTCTTTTCCTTTGCAGGAATCGCAAAAAAATGGAGCGGGCAAACGCCCGCCCCTATGCTGGGAATGGTTCAGGACAACGTAAGGTCGCCGTCTTTTACCCAGCCCGCCTTGCGGCAGAGCTGGTTTACCAGCGGGCACAATACCGCCGGCAGGAGGAACGACACCAGCAGCAAGCCGGCCCAATCCATCGCTCCTGGCACAATGGCCGCCGCGCCGCTGGCAACGGCCTGCTCACTGGGCGACAGCCAGCCGGTCCAGACGCCCAGCTGCCCGCACAGCCCGCAGGTACCCATACCGGAATTGATGGCGGCGCCGTTCATTTCCAGGCGGAAGAGGCAGGTGGCAACCGGTCCTGTGATGGCGGATGTGACCGTAGGTGCGATCCAGATGCGGGGATTTTTCACGATGTTGGGCATTTGGAGCATGGAGGTGCCAAGCCCCTGGCTGACCAGCCCGCCCCAGCCGTTTTCCCGGAAGCTCATGACGGCAAAGCCCACCATCTGGGCGCAGCAGCCCGCCACGGCGGCTCCGCCCGCCAGGCCTGTCAGGCCCAGCACGGAGCAGATGGCGGCGGAGGAGATAGGCAGCGTCAGCGCCACGCCCACCAGGACGGAGACCAGAATCCCCATCCAGAAGGGCTGTAGGTTGGTGGCCTCCATGATGAGCCGTCCGAAGGCGCTGGCGACGGTACCGATGGGTGGTGCGATGACCCACGCGGCCCCGATGCCAACGAGGGTGGTGACCACTGGCGTCACCAGGATGTCGATTTTGATTTCTTTGCTTACGGCCTTGCCGCACTCGGCGGCGATGATGGCCACAAGCAGCACAGCCAGGGGGCCGCCCGCTTTCCCCAAGGCGTTGCAGGCGTAGCCGACGGTAGGCAGGGAGAACAGCACCAGCGGCGGGGCCTGCAAGGCATAGCCGATGGCGACGGCCATGGCAGAACCGCTCATGAAGGATGCCAGCCCGCCGATGGTATAGCCAGTCTGGTTAATTTCGATGACCTGGGCGGTAAGGAAGCCGATGTGGAACTGGCCGCCGACGGTATTAAGGATTGTGCCGATGAGCAGGGAGCAGAACAAGCCCTGGGCCATAGCGCCCAAGGCGTCGATGCCATAGCGTCTGGCTGAGAGGACAATGTTTTTGCGTTTGAGGAAGGCTTTTATGTTTTCCATGGGAAGCACCTGTTTCATATAGTATGGTTTACATGTGTCTTGACACCAGCAAACCATACTATACGCGCCCTGTCGGGATTTGTCAATGGTTTTTTTAATTTTCCTGCCGGCCTGGGGAAGATAAAAAAACCCCCGCCCTTTTGTAACGGCGGGGATTTCGTTCAGCCCCAGAGGGCGGAGAGGGTGGGGATGACCTGCTTTTTCCGGGACATGATTTTGGGCAAGAAGGCGGTGTTTTCTTCACCCCGGACGTTGAACGCCTGCCGGATGGCGTCCTCATCGCCGACGAACAGCAGCTGTGTGCCTTCCAGCAGCACATCGGTGATCATCAAAACAACGGTGCTCAGGCCCCGCTTCTGCCGGAGATTGCGCATAACGTCCAGGAATTCCTCCTGGCGGCTAAGGAGGCGTTCGGAATCCATGGTGGTGATCTGGCTGACGGCCAGGTTATGTCCGGCGATATGGAATTCCTTATAATCGGTATTCAGCATAGCGGCGGCCGTTTTGTCCTCGCCGCAGCTGGCGGAGAAGATGAGTTTTCCCATGTCCTCCAGGGTAACGTTGGCAATACGGGCGAGGCGGTTCGCGATATCAATGTCCCGCTGGGTGCAGGTTGGAGATTTGAACATAACGGTGTCGGAGACGATGGCGGCGGCCATCAGCCCGGCCATATTTGCAGTTGGCATGAGGCCTTTTTCCTGGTACATTTCAGCCACGATGGTGGTAGTGCTGCCGACGGCCTCATTGCGGACGTAGATGGGGTTTTTGGTCTCGATGTCGGCAAGGCGGTGGTGGTCGACGATTTCCAGGATCTCGGCCTGGTCGAGTCCAACGACGGATTGGGATTTTTCGTTGTGGTCCACCAGGACGACGCGCTTGCGCCGGGGACGCAGGAGGTGGAAACGGGAGAGCATACCGACGACTTTTTCGTTTTCGTCCAAGATGGGGTAGGCGCGGAAGCGGCTTTCCAGGACGGTGTTCTGTACGTCGTCGATATAGTCATCCAGGTGGAAGCAAACGAGGTCCTTGCTTTTGCAGATGCGGGAGATGGGGAGCGCATGGCAGATGAGGCGCACAGCCTGGTAAGCGTCGAAGGGTGTGGAAACGATGCAGGTTTCGGAGTCGGTATTGAGCAGCTCGGGGGCAACCTCGGCCTGGCAGACGATCACGCAGTCCACATGGAGGTCCAAAGCGCGGCGGATCATATCGGGCTGGTCGCCGCAGACGACGATGCTGTGTTGTTTGGAGAAAAGGAGGTTTTCACGGCTGGCGGGCAGGGCGACGGTGATTTCGCCGGAGACGAACTGGCGGACATTGCTGCTTTCGTTCAGCGTCTGCCCCTCCAGGACGGCCAGGAGGTTATAGACGGGGATTTCGTTCACAACGGGATTGCGGACGGAAGTCATGTCGTAGTTGGCAACGTCTCCGGCGGAGAGCATCCCAAAGAGGGTGCCGTCCTCATTGGAGACGGGGAGGACGGAGATTTTATTGGTCTGCATCGTCTGCCAGCCGCGGCTGATGGCAAGGGCGGCAGAGAGGGTAGGCGGGGTATCGTAATCCAGGTCCCGGACCTGGGTGCGGACGTTGGAGATGATACGGGGGGGCTGGAAGCCGAAGCGGTTGAGGACCATTTGGGTCTCATCGCTGATTTGGCCGAGGCGGGCGGCAATGTACTGGCGGTGGCCGAGGGCATTTTTCAGCGCGGCATAAGCCATTGCCGATACAATGGAATCGGTATCTGGGTTCCGGTGTCCGGTGATATAAATTGTGTCCATAGGCATTCTCCTTTTGGTGGATTTCTTTGGATATTTTTCATTATGCTGCCCACCAGGCAAAATGTCAACTCATTTTCTGTTAATTTTCACAATATCATACAAATCCGGCAGGGAAGTGGAGCCGCCGGGCAAGGGCCGTCTCTCGCGCCGGACGGTACTGCAAGCCCCTGCTGCCTGGCGGGGTTTGCAGCGTTCTGTCAAAATCAAGCATCCTGGTTTCTATGGTTGCAAAACCAGGTTCAATATTGTATCATGAAATCACTCCTTACAGGCGGCAGCGCAAGCGGGCGCATCTTCTGCGGCGGCGGCGCATAGGCTGTAGGAAGTACTAAAGGAGGAATCTCATGAGACATAAATCCAACATTCGTCAAAGCACAGCCGTATCGGCGCTGCTGCTGGCGGCGTTGTTTCTTCTGCCCCTGGCTGTGATTGTCCCATTCCGCACGGTGCTGTCAAACAAGAAAGCGGAACCGGAAAAACCACTGAAACCGGAGGCGCGGGCGCCCTTTGAGAGCGGCGCGCTGGACAAGGACGTCGTACTCCGCGTCTTAGACGGCGGGGAGGTATTGGAGATGGATTTGGGGACCTATCTGGTGGGCGTGGTACGGGCGGAGATGCCCGCGTCGTTCGAGCTGGAAGCGTTAAAGGCACAGGCATGCGCCGCCCGGACCTACACGCTGTACAAGCTGTACTATGGCAGCAACCACGGCGAGACCGCCGATATCTGTACAGACTCGACCTGCTGCCAAGCGTATATCGGCGAGGAGCAGGCCTTTGCGAATTGGGGTGGGGACGCGGATATATATGAGCAGAAAATTGAGCAGGCCGTGGTTGGAACGGACGGACAGGCAATCCTCTATGAAGGCGCGCCGATTTTAGCGGTGTTCCACTCCTCATCGGCGGGACTGACGCGGGCGGCGGGGGAAGTCTGGCTGAACGATATGCCGTATTTGCAGCCGGTCAGCTCGCCGGAGCCGGGGGACGCCATTCCGAACTATTACAGCCGCGTTGATTTCACGGCGGAAGACTTTCAAAGCAAATTCCAAGCGGCGTATCCGGAGGCGGATTTCTCTGGCGGCATTAGCAGCTGGATTACAGACGCGGAGTCTGATGAGGCAGGCAGTGTGCGCACGGTGCGGGTTGGCGGTGTTGCGGTAAAGGGGACGCAGCTGCGGTCGGTTTTGGGATTGCGGTCGGCCTGCTTCACCTGGGAGACGCAGGATAACACGGTCTCGTTTTTTGTGACCGGGTTTGGGCATGGCGTAGGCTTGAGCCAGTACGGCGCGAACCAGATGGCAGCGGAAGGCGCAGACTTTCGGGAAATCCTCACGCACTATTATACCGGCGTGACCGTCGGTCCGGCCGCCTGAGGGGCCTTATCTTCGGGAAGAAGCAGGCCCCTGCGCGCCGTCCTGTTCCCCGAACGCGCAGGGCGTATGGCAAAACAAGGCTTTGACGAAATGATATGGTTATGGTACAATAGCCGCAAACCAAAGAAAGGCGGTATGCCCTCATGAAAAAACGGACCGCCGCGCTGGCGCTGAGCATCCTGCTGGTGGCTGCGTGCCTCCCGGCCAGGGCCGCCGAAACCGTCTACTTCACCTCCGCGGGCAACTACCTCCTCCCCCTGTCTGACAACACCATGCCCTTTTGGAGCGGCGGCTACCTCTATATCGCCAGCAGTATTTTTTCCGGCGCAGGCCGGGAGGCCCTGAACGTCTCCCAGATCCTGAACAGCGCCCAAAACCGCCTCGTCCTATACAGCGGCGGACGCTCCCTGACCTTCGACTTCGCCTCAAACTTCGCCGTCGATAACGACGATAATTACTACTATCCCGGCGCCATCCGCCGGAACGGGACCGTATTTGTCCCCGCTTATGTCGTCACCCGCTACTTTGACCTCATCTACTCGGTCATTGAAGTGGAACGGGGGAGCCTCGTCTGGGTCCGCCAGCCAAACTACAACCTCTCAGACAGATTGTACGCCGACGCGGCAAAATACTCCATGGATTCCGTTTACGCGGCCTACCTCCGCGCCAAGGAACAAACTCTTTATCCGGAAGAACCGCCTTCCGTGCTGCCCAACAGTCCCGCCGTTCCGGAACCATCCGTCCCGTCAACGGTACCGGCTGCGCCAACGGCGCCAGAGGACTCTGAGGACCCTGAAGAACCTGCCCTGAGCGGACGGCGCATCCACCTGTGCATTCAAGCGGACGCCTCCGCAGCGGCGCTTCTGGACGTGCTGGTGGCAAGCGGCGTCCAAGCCTCTTTTTTTGCGTCCCAGGATTTTCTGGCCCAGGAGGGGGGCCTTCTGCGGCGCATGGCCGCCACGGGGCAGAACGTCGGCCTCCTGGCGGACGGGGCGGAACCGGACGCCGGTATCCTGGAACAGCTGGAGTCCGGCAACCAGGCCCTATACCTGGCTACCTGCGGCAGGACCCGCCTTACTTACATACAAAACGCCTCCCCGCAGCAGCTTCGGGATGCGGCGGCAGAGGGATACCGGAACCTGGATGCGGACTTGTTTCAGGACGGCCTGCAAACCGCCTCCTCCGCGGTAAACCTCCTGCGCCGGGCCACCGCCCAGCCGGGCGACGTCACCCTTTGGCTCAGCGGCCTCACTGCTTCCGGGCTGCGGGGCCTCCTTACCGCTGTGGAAGAAGCCGGGGGACAGTGCGCCGGCTGGACCGAAACGACATAATCCCCGCTTTATACGCAAAAAATTGGGGGTTCTTTTAAAAATTTTACAAAAAATTCAACAACCCGCTGTGCCAGTAGGTATAATGAAAGGATAAACCTGGAAAACTGGGAGGGAATTGTCTATGGGGCGCAACATTCTGGTCGTAGAGGACGACCGCAACATCTCCGACCTGATCCAAATGTATCTTGTGAAAGAAGGGTTTGACGTCCGGATTGCGGGCGACGGCGGAAAGGCCATTGAGGAATTTCAGAAGGCGATGCCCGACCTGATTTTGCTGGATATCATGCTTCCCGTCATGGACGGGTGGGCAGTCTGCGCAAAAATTCGGGAGACCTCCCGCGTTCCGATCATTATGCTCACCGCTAAAAGCGAAGTCTTTGACCGTATCCAAGGCCTGGAAATGGGCGCGGATGACTACATCGTCAAACCTTTCGAAATGAAAGAGCTGATTGCCCGGATCAACGCCGTCCTCCGCCGGACGGAGATCCCCAACGACACCAGCAAGCGGCTGACGTTCGATAAGCTGGTGATCAACCTGGACTCATACGAGCTGATTGTGGATGGGAAGAAGGTCGACACGCCGCCCAAGGAGCTGGAACTGCTCTACCATCTGGCGGCGACGCCGAACCGGGTCTACACCCGCAACCAGCTTTTGGATGAAGTGTGGGGGTTCGATTACTTCGGTGACAGCCGGACGGTGGACGTTCATATCAAGCGGCTGCGGGAGAAGGTGGAGGATGTGTCGGAACAATGGGCGCTGAAAACGGTATGGGGCGTAGGCTATAAGTTTGAGCTGTCCGTCCCCCAGGGGAAGGCGGAGGCATGAGGCGGTTCTGCCGTCCCCAGACCCAGAGCCTTTACTGGCGGCAGCTGTTCGTCACAGCCGGCATGGTGCTGCTGACGCTCTGCCTGCTGGGCGCGTCGTTTTTCTCCCTGAGCTACAATTATGTCCGCAGCCAGCAGGGGGAGGAGATCGCCGCCAAAGCCCGGGTCATGAGCCAGCTCTCCCTGAGCTACCTGGAGAGCGGACGTTACATGGATATTGAGGATTTGCAGAACGACCTGGACTTCCAGCGTTTGGCCAGCTTCGCGGCTATCGTCTCTGACGTTCACTTCCTGGTATGCGACACGGCGGGGCAGGTGCTGCTGTCTACGGACAACACCCTGGACGGGATGTCAGTAACTGTCTCCCAGGAGATGACCCGCCGGGTCATGGAACGGGGCAGCGCCTCCTGGCGGGAGGATTTGGGCGGGCTCTATGCCCAAAAGTGCTTTGCTGTCGGCGTGGCGGCGGCAAATCCTGCCACCGGGAAGATCGTGGGTGAGGTTGTGGCCGTGTCTACGATGGCCTCCCTGGACTCCATGTGGCAGGGCTTCATCGGCCTGTTTTTCATGACGGCTTTCGTCGTCTTGATGATCGCCTTCATGGCGTCCTCCGTTACCGCCATGCGGCAGGTGAAGCCCATCCGGGAGATGGTGGAGGCCACCCGGCGGTACGCCGGGGGCGATTTCGACGTCCGTATGGACGACTACGGCCGCAGCGACGAAGTGGGGGAACTAGCGGCGTCTTTCAACGCCATGGCGGAGAGCCTTCAGCAGACGGAGCGCCAGCGCCGGGAGTTCATCGCCAACATCTCCCACGAGCTGAAAACTCCTATGACAACCATTGCCGGCTATACGGACGGCATCCTGGACGGGACGATCCCGCCGGAGAACGAGCGGCAATATTTGCAGGTCATCTCCGACGAGAGCCGCCGCCTGAGCCGTCTGGTGCGGCGGATGCTGGACGTCAGCCAGCTGCAAGCCATCGACCCCCTTCGCAGCGGAACGCATTTTGATATCTGCGAGAGTATGCGGCGGGTGCTGATCTCCATGGAGAAGAAAATCAACGACCGCCGCCTGGATGTAGAGGCCGATATCCCTGACGAGCCGATTTTGGTCTTGGGGGACAACGATCTGATCACCCAAGTGATCTATAACCTGTTGGAAAACGCCGCGAAGTTCGCCCGGGAGGGGACGGCGCTGTACTTGGGCGTGGCCGTGCTGGGCGGCAAGGCCCAGGTGTCGGTGCGGAACGTGGGGGATACGATTTCGCCGGAGGAATTGCCGCTTCTGTTTGAGCGGTTCCATAAGAGCGACAAGTCCCGCAGCGAAGACAAGGACGGCGTAGGCTTGGGACTCTACATTGTGAAGACGATTTTAGAGCAGCACAAGGAAAAAATTGATGTGACCAGCGAGAATGGAGTGACAGTGTTCTCCTTCTCCCTGACGACGGAGTGAGAAAGCGAAGCATGGGAGAGTATACGCAGCGCCGGGGGGATTTGCCCGGCGAGATTGTAGAAGTCTACCGGCGTCCCCTCCCGGTGCCTGGACGGGAGCCGGGAGAGATCGTGGAGGTTTACCGCCAACGGGACAGCCGGGAGGTGGTAGAGCGGTACAGCCGTTCCCTGCCGGGCTGGAAGCCGGAGACGGTCCTTGAGCAGCCGGACCTTCTGACGGACCTGTTCCCCGAACCGAAAAAAGGGCCGGAGCGTGCGCCGTCCCGCCGCGCCGCCCGGACGGCGCCGGAGCCGGCCACGGCTTTCATTCCCCTGCGGCAGCGGCGGCGGAAAAAAAGCGGGCTGTGGATATTCCTGTTTTTTGTCGCCGTAGCCATTGCTATGACGGCGGGGGTCTATGTTTTGGAGCATGTCGCGCCCCGGGAAGTCCGGGACCCCTTTGAGCATTATGACTGGGGGGCAGACGAACCTCTGGAAGATCTGGCGGATAAGCGGATCGCCATCCCCAGCTGGCCAACGGGCCAGGGGGTGGAGCTGACGGTGCTCCAAGAGCACGGCGGGAGTCTGACGCCCCAGGAGATATACCAGCAGGTGAACCCGTCGGTGGTGACGGTGCTGGTGGAGATCGGCGGGAACCGGATGTCTGTGGGCACGGGCGTGATTTTCACAGAAGACGGCTATGTCCTGACAAACCACCACGTTGTTGAGGGCGGGAAGGACTGCTCCGTAATCCTGGACACCGGCAGGAGCTGCGAAGCGCTGTACGTGGCTGGAGACGCAGACAACGACCTGGCCATTTTGAAGGTGGAGCCGGAGGAACTGCGGGACTACGGTGCGCTGCCTGCGGCGCAGTTTGGGGACTCGGACCTGCTGTCGGTAGGCGATCCGGTGTATGCCATCGGCAATCCTTTGGGCTGGGAGCTGCGGGGGACGCTGACGGACGGCATCGTTTCCGCCATCAACCGGGACGTTCAGGTGGACGGCCGGACCATGACGCTGATCCAGACCAACGCGGCGCTGAACTCCGGCAACTCCGGCGGGCCGCTGATCAACGAATACGGTCAGGTAGTGGGCATCAACGTCATCAAAATGAGTTCCGATTACTCTACGGTAGAGGGCCTGGGCTTTGCCATCCCCTCGGCGCTGATGGACCGGATGGTCAACGACCTGCTGACCTGGGGCGAGATCAAGCCGGAGCCCCGTCTGGGCGTCACCGTCCTGCGGACGGGCGAGGAGCTTGCCCAGGATATCTGGGGCCTGGAGGTCACAGACATCATCAGAGGCTCCGCCGCCGACAAGGCGGGGATACGGGTGGGGGATTATGTCATCGCAGCAGACGGCGAGGCGCTGTACTCTATCCAGGACCTAATGCGGGTACGCCGCCGTTTCTATGTAGGCGACGAGCTGCCCCTGACCTTATGGCGAAACGGAGAGACGGTGGAAGCCGTGTTGATCTTGGACGAAGCGGCCGACTCCTGATGAAACACAAAACCTGGACGGAAACCTAAATTTCTGTCCAGGTTTTTGGTTTACTTTCCGGTTCAGGTTTCCAGTTCCAGCACAACAGGGCAATGGTCGCTGCCCTGCACCTCACTCCAGATGTCCACGCCGCGGATGCGCTCCCGGAGGCGTTCGGAGACAATGAAATAATCGATCCGCCACCCGGTGTTGTTCTCCCGCGCCCGTCCCCGGTAGCTCCACCAGGAATATGCGCCGGTTTTGTTCGGGTACAGCGTCCGGAAGGTGTCGATGAAACCGCAGGAGAGCAGCTTGGTCAGTTTCCCCCGCTCCTCGTCGGTGAAGCCGGGGTTCCGGTGGTTTGTGCCGGGGTTTTTCAGGTCGATTTCCTCATGGGCAACATTCAGGTCGCCGCAGTAAACCACCGGTTTTTTTGCGTCCAGCTCACAGAGGTACTCCCGCAGGTCGTCCTCCCAGGTCATACGGTAATCCAGCCGCAGGAGCTGGTCCTTGGAGTTGGGGGTGTAACAGCAGACAAGGTAAAAATCCGGGTACTCCGCCGTAATAATTCGGCCCTCATGGCGGTGCTCGTCTGCGCCGAAGTCGCAGCTCACGGAAAGCGGCTCCTGCCGGGTAAAGACAGCTGTGCCGGAGTATCCGGCCTTGTCGGCGCTGTTCCAGTAGCGGTGGTAACCGGGGAGGTCGAATTCCGCCTGCTCAGGGCGCATCTTGGTCTCTTGCAGGCAGATCACATCGGCGTTGGCAAATTCGCAGAAATCTAAAAAGCCTTTCTTCAGGCAGGCCCGCAGGCCGTTTACGTTCCAGGAAATCAATTTCATCACAATAACCATCCTTTTTGCCGGAATTTTTTTCGTATCTTCTATTGTAACGGATTCCGGCGGAAAAAACAATTGCCAGCAGGGGCAATTTGCAGTAAAATAATGGCACCAGATTAAAAAGGAGGTTGCATCAACCATGGGATTTCTTGACCGGCTTCGCCGGAAAAAGCCGGAAACGGCAGAAACGCCGGAGGCTCCTGCTAAAAAGCACAGCGGTCCGGAAACAGCTGAATATTCTCCCGGCGGTTCCCCGATCTACCGCTACGAGGATCATGAGGAGGCAGGCTTCCAGCCGCCGGCGGAGACGGGTGTCTACGCGGAACAGATAAACGCGTATTTTGCGGAGCAGTTCCCGGACCGGGGCGGCTTTGTGTACCACGAGATTGTCAGCGACCTGGTGCATATCGACGTTCACATCCTGCGGCCCAATGGCAAGGGGAATTTCTACGTCCTCTACACCACCGGTATGAGCGACCTGCCGATGACGCTGCCGGAGGACATTGCCGGGCGGGAGGATTTGAAGTACGGGGAACTGTTCATGTTCCTGCCGGGGGACTGGAACGTAGGCGAAGAGGCACAGTCGCCCAGCGACCTGCCCTATGAGTGCCTTTGGCCGGTCAGCCTGCTGAAATTTCTGGCCAGATTTCCCCATGAATACAAGACGTGGCTGGGCTTTGGACACACGATGCCCAATGGGCCGGATTATGCGCCGATTTGCGACGGCGTAGGATTTGGCGGGGTTGTGCTGTCCTGGATGGGCAGCGATCTGGGCCAGGTAGAGACGGAGGATGGGCACAACGTGCTTTTATACCATGTGATCCCCGCCTATAAGGAAGAAATCGAATACAAACTGAAATACGGCATGGAAGGGCTGGAAGAACGGTTCGCTGAGAACCACATGCCGCTGGTTTTGGACGTTCACCGCCCGAACTACTGCGCAGACTTCACAGAGGTTTTGGACTGAGATGGCGGAAGCGTTGCGGGTCCCGCAGGCGGAGGTGGAGACTGCGGAGGAAGACTGCTTTTTTGAAGCAGTCTATCAAGGCAGGCCGTTCACGGGCATTGCATGGAGCGACGAGGACGGGGAATATTCGGAAATTTCCTATGTGGATGGGACCGCCCACGGCCGCTGCTTCACGCGGTTTGCCAACGGCGCGCTGTCCAGCGAGGAATGGGTTGAACAGGGCCGGACCGTCTGGAGCAACGCCTGGTGGCCACCGGGCAAAATCCTCTGGCGGCGGCATCAGCCGGGCTGACGCAGTATTTTTATAAAGACGGCGCCTTGGGCATTGAACGAAAGCCCGGAGTGGAACGGTATTTCTACGAGTCCGGCGTTCTGCGGCAGGAACAGGTCCGCCAAGCGGATGGCCCCGTTTTCCGCTATTACGGCCCAGACGGGGGAAAAGCGGCGGAGTGGCGGCAGGTACAGGACGGCCTCCGTTGGCGCGAGGTTGGTTTTGTTTTCCAGGATGCATACATCCAGGCCCACTATTTGGAACTTTTGGAGGATACGGATTTTGAACGCTGTTTTCAAAACTGGTTCCTCCAGCTGCCGGAAGACGGCAGGGACGCCTGTGAGATCCTCTGCCGCCTGGCTGCTTCGGAAAATCTGCGCATCCGGTACTTTTGCGCGGCGTTGGCAGGCGCAGTCCATGCCGCGGAGGCGGAGGCGGTGTTGAATACTCTGCTCTCACAGGAGGTCTGTCCCCCGCCGGTCCGGCGACTGGACGGGATGGGACACGCTTATGGCCGGACCATCGCGGAGACAGCGCGGCGAGCCTTGGCGGCACGGAAAAAAATGGGTAATCGAAAACATAGAAGGTTTTGACGGATATGGAAGAGCAACTACGGGTACCGTTCAACGAGCCGGAATTTTTTCCATGGAATGGTTTTGGTCCACTATAAAGCGAAGCCTTTCACGGGCATAGGCTGGTCGGAGGAGAACGGCCCGCGCATGGCGCATGAAGATCTTTGCAGCATGAACCGCTCAGAGAACCTGCGCATCAAAAATCCGGGCATCATCCTGGCGGGTGTCTACCAAGAGGAAGCGGAATCTCTCCTGAAGGAGGCCCTTTCCCTGAAGGTGTGGATACCGGCCCCTGAGGACCTGGACGGGAAAAAATTTGGACATTTCCCCTATACATACGACCGGGAAGAGCACAAATACCTCTCCATGACCATTGCCGGACAGGCAAGCCGCCGTTTCTGCCGTGTATCTTTTAAAAACCCAAAAGCGGCAAATCCGTCTGGAACCCCACCACAGGGTTCCAGACGGATTCGTTGTCTCACCGCCGGGCCATAAGGCGCTTCATTCCAGCTTCCAGCCCCTCAGCGGAGAGGTCAAACATCGGAAGCATATGCCCCAGCTGGTAATGGGTCTGCGCCCAATAGGTCGGGCGTTCCGGCATCGGTTCCGGGTTCAGCCAAATCAGGTATGGGTACTGCTTCTGGAAACGTTCCAGCCACTCCAGTCCCGATGGTCCATAACTCCCTCGGTTCCAATCATAGTGCCGTTCCCGCAGCTCATAGGGATTCATGGCAGCGTCGCCGACGAGGATGACCTTGTAACTGCTGTCAAAATTCTGCAAAATCCACTCTGTTGGCGTCTCGTCCCCCCAAAGGCGGGGCGTCCCGTAAACCTCCCCATAGATGCAGTTATGAAAGTAATAGGTGTGGAGCTCCTTGAAATGGTTCGACTTCACCGCTGCCTGGAAGAGCATACTGCTCAGCCCGGCATAATAGGCCATGGACCCTCCGGAGTCCATAAGCAGCAAGACCTTGACGGTGTTTTTCCGCGGGTTTTTATAGCGGATTTGCAGCGTCCCGGCATTGTCGCAGGTGTCCCGGACAGTGCCGTCCACATCCAGCACGCGGTCCTGACTGTCCGCCTGAACCGACAGCTGCCGCAGCGTCCGGAAAGCCATTTGGAACTGCCGGGTATCCAGGGTATTGTCCTTGCGGAAATCCCGGAACTTCCGCTCCCCCGCCACCAGCATAGCGGTCCGGCGCCGGCTCTCGCCGCCCACTCGGATGCCGTTGGGATGCCAGCCGCTGTTGCCGAAGGGAGAACGGCCCTGGGTTCCAACCCAGTAATTGCCCCCGTTGTGTTCCTCGGTCTGCTCCTGGAGACGTTCTTCCAGCATTTTCAGCAGCTCTTCCAGCGTCTCATCCGGAAAGCCCATGCCGCGGAGTTCCTCAATGGTCCGGCCCAGGTCTTCCGCAGGATGGTTCAGCCAATCCAGGAGTTCATCGGGAAGCTCACCCTTCCAGGGCACGCCCTGGAAAAACTCCAAAAACACCTGGTCAAACCGGTCATACTCCACCTCGCTCTTCACCACGATGGCCCGGCAGAGATGATAAAAGCCCGTCAGGCTGGATTGGTGCAGACCCTTGGCCATGGCTTCCAAGAGCGTCATCCACTCGTTCAAAGAGACGTCCAGCCCCCGTTCCCGCAGCCGGTAAAAAAATGCGGCAAACACTGCCTCACCGCCTGTTCCGGGCCAAAGTGCGGAGATCCTTGTCCTTTTTCAGCAGCACCCCGGCGAAGGGAATCTCCTTTGTGATGCGGGCCGGGTCGACGCCGCCTACAACCAGCGCCCGCAGCCAGTCCACCAGCTCGGAGGTGCTGGGTTTTTTCTCGATCTCCCGCAGTTCCCGCACCCAGTAGAAGGCCGCCAGAGCCTGCCGGATGAGGTTCTTTTCCAGATCGCCGAAGTGGACGCGGATAATCTGCTCCATCTGGGCCTGGTCGGGGAACTCAATGTAGTGGAACACGCAGCGGCGCAGGAACGCGTCGGGCAGTTCCTTCTCCGCGTTAGAGGTAATGATCACAATGGGCCGCTGTTTGGCCTTGACGGTCTCTTGGGTCTCCGGGATGTAAAACTCCATTTGGTCCAGCTCCCAGAGGAGGTCGTTGGGGAATTCCAGGTCAGCCTTATCGATCTCGTCGATCAGCAGGACCACCTGCTCCTCAGCCTGGAAGGCCTCCCCCAGCTTGCCCAACTTGATATAGCGGGCAATGTCGTCCACGCCGTAGGTCCCGAACTGGCTGTCGTACAGCCGCTGCACCACATCGTAGACGTACAGGCCATCCTGGGCCTTGGTGGTGGATTTGACGTTCCAGATGATGAGGCGTTTTCCCAGCGCATCGGCCACGGCCTGGGCCAGCATGGTCTTGCCGGTGCCGGGTTCGCCCTTGATCAGCAGGGGCTTTTGCAGGGTCACGGCGATGTTAACCGCCGTCATCAGTTCGCCGGAGGCGACATATTGGTCGGTACCATGAAAACTTGCTTTCATTCTGCGATCCTTTCTGTTTTCAGATTCTGCGCCTTAGTATACTCCATCCGCGGGCGGTTGAAAAGTGTCTGCGGAGAAAATTTTTGTCTCCAAAACATCCCTTTTACCTTTCGTGTTGATAATGCCTATCCATTTTCTCATCCTTCGGAATGACTGAACAGGCCGTTATCCCCGAATGGATAACGGCCCGATAAATGGGAAGTCGTTTTTTCAAAAACTGCGATACTTCTCGAAAAAATTAGCCAAATCATCTATCAGTTTATAATATATCCTGCTATAGAAACACGCAGATTATCCTGTTGATTTTCTATTGTGATAACGCTATCTTTTCCAGAAGTCGTCCCAAGAGAACATTTGTCAAGGGGGGATTTCACCCAAAAGATGAAATCCCCCCCCCGATAAACTGGAAGTTATAGAAACGCCTCAAAGTAAAACCAGTTTGTATCTAACCTACGAACGATACCGCGATTGTCACCCTCCCCAATCCAATTCCACTCTTGTTCAGAAATGGGTATCAGTGATTCATCTGCATTCTGAAAGGAAACGGGTTCATTGTCAAAGGAGTAAAAAAAACCATAATACTGTGAAGCTGAAACAATCCCGCTATTGACCACAATATATTCGACAATAGGATGTTCCCCGTCCCAGTAGTTAAATGTAAGTTTCAACCTACTTGATGCCTGCCCTGTTTCAATAGTGTTCATAATATCTTCTTCTAAAATTATTCTATGACTGTTAAAGTAACGTATTGTTCTTTTTTCGGGCGTATTTATCGCGCTGACAACAATCGCAACGCAAAAAAGCAACAATAATAGAGCGATTCCTTTTTTATGTTTCATCAGTGGCCTCCACAACTTCCGATTTGTCACGAGCCAAGTATACCACCAATGGGAATGACATTCAACCCCACTTATAGTCGCTGATAGCAGTGGCAAGCAATGCGCCGGTATATACCCGGCACAGCTTGTTGGCGGCCGATGGCCCCCAAGCCATCCCCGGACGCTCCCCCCCTTCGGTTCCCTCCTGCTGGCCGATCACCGTCTTTCCGGTTTGAAATGCGCAGCGAAAAATAAGCTGTTCAAAATAAATAACATGGCAAACCCAGAAATCAGGCCTTCAACAAATAGACAACCTTCCATAAAAAGTTTTAGAAATCCCTTCTAATGGCAACGGCAATCCATTACATTCTTTGTAACTTTTGTACATTGCGAGTGGTTTTGCTCCATCAATTTCGTTTGTCGCTCTGATTATATTACGGCCAATGTTTCACTTCAGGCTGACATAGGTGAAATTACCAGTGTCCGGCTCCATCAACACGAACGGTAAAAGGAGTTCCAAAACCAAAAGGGGACGGCAGAGCCGCCCCCCAAACGCCTTTAGTTTCCCGCCGCGTCCAGCATATGATCGATCAGGATGCCATACCCCTTCGTCGGGTCGCTGAGAAGGACATGAGTCACCGCGCCCACCAGCTTGCCGTCCTGTAGGATGGGACTGCCGGACATCCCCTGCACAATGCCGCCGGTGGCTTCCATGAGGGCAGGGTCCGTCACGGACAGGAGCAGGTCCCGTCCATCCCGGGCACTGCCGGAAACCTTCAAAATTTCCACATGATACTCCTTCACCTCGTCCCCCTGGACGTTGGAACGGATGGAAGCTGGACCAGCCTGTGCCATGCCCACCGAAACGGCCTCTCCCAGTTCGGCGTTGGGTTCCATCGCGCCGAAGATGCCGCTGGATGTGTTGGCATACAGCTCTCCCAACTGGCAGGTCAGGTCGAAGTCCCCCCGCAGCTCCCCGGCGGAGCCGACCTCACCTTTTTTCACCGCCTTCACAGTGGACGGCAGGATGGAGCCGTTGGAAAACGGCATCAGCAGCGCGGTATCCACATCGGTGATGCCGTGGCCCAACGCGCCGAATTCTCCGCTTTTCGGGTCATAATACGTCATGGTGCCGATGCCGGCCATGCTGTCACGGATCCACGCGCCGATGCAGTACACTCCCTGTTCATTTGGTTCCGGTTCTACGGAGAGGGTCACGCTGTCCCCGGAACGGCTGACCTGTAAATCCGCCGAGCCGCCGCTCTCCTGGAGCAGGCTCTGGAACTGTTCCGCCGACGTCACCGCCGCGCCGTTACACTGAACGATCACATCGCCGGTCCGCAGGCCGCACTCCCGGGCGGGGGTTCCGCCATCGCTGAGCTTTACCACCACCACGCCCCGGGCAAACAGTTTAATGCCGACGGTATGGCCTACTGGCACCAGCATCCGGCCGTCCTCCGCGGCGCTCACCGTCCCTGCGGCGCAAAGGAGCAGGGCCAGCAGGCACGCCGCGCCGCCCCGCAGCAGTCCCTTGATTTTCGGTCCATACAATCCAATCACCCCTTTTATACAAATTTCGCAAACTTCGTTATTGAGAAAGGCGGCACAACACCGCCGGAGTTAGGATTTACGTAAATCGCAAAATCCGCGCAAGCAAAAAGCGGCAGCGCGCCCAAGGCGGAGATTGGATGCGCCCGATTTTCGCGGCTTTGGGCAAAATGGGACAGGCAAAATCCCGCCGCTTTTCCCGAAGATTTCAAAAAATGGGAAAAAAGCCCTTCTGACAATTTGGACAATTCTGGGCGCGGGACAGGATGCGCTTTTAGGCAGTTTGCCCGCGCTTTTGCAGGATATACAAAAGCGCCCTGCAATTTAATACAAAAATTGCAGGATGAAGTGGCAATCCTTGCAAATAATCTGCAAAAATCTTGAAAACCTCTTGAAATATGAAGGAGAGTGCGTTATCATATGCGTGTGGCTGCAAGGCCGCACAGTCAAAACTGATGAAAAGAGGATTGTGAAGAATGAAGAAGTTTTTTGCATTGCTGACGGCAGTCCTGCTGGTGGCCTCTTTGGCGGCCTGCGGCGGCGACTCCAATTCCTCCGGCGGTTCCACCGGCGGAGACTCCCAGACCTCCGGCGATTCCGGTTCTTCCGGCGGTTCCACCGGCGGCGGGAAGCTGACCTTTGGCACCGGCGGCGAACAGGGCACTTATTACGCCTTCGGCACCGTCATTGCCCAGGCAATCTCCAACGAAACCGGCACCAGCATTACGGCGGTAACCTCCGGCGGCTCCCAGGACAACATTGATATGATGGACATGGGCAGCTATCAGCTTGGTTTTGTCCAGTCCGACGTTATGAGCTACGCTTATGAGGGCACGAACCTCTTTGCAGAGAGCGGCGCGATCACCGGATTCTCCACCGTGGCCGCCCTGTATATGGAGCAGGTGCAGCTGGTCACCCTGGACCCCAGCATCAAGAGCGTTGCCGACCTGGCAGGCAAGAACGTTTCGATTGGCGCTTCCGGCTCCGGCGTGTACTATAACGCCCTGGACGTGCTGGGCGTGTATGGCCTGAGCGAGGACGACATCAACCCCACCTATCAGGACTTCGGCAACAGCGTGGACTCCCTGACCGACGGTAAGATCGACGCCGCTTTTGTGGTTGCGGGCGCGCCCACCACCGCCGTCACCACCCTGGCCGCTTCCCGTGACATGTACCTTGTGAGCCTGGACCAGGAGCACATTGACAAGCTGATTGAGGTCTCTCCCTACTACAGCCCCTACACCATCAGCGCAGACGTGTACGGCACCGCTGAGGACTGCACCACGGTCGCCGTGGGCGCGGTGATCATCGCCCGGGACGATGTGTCGGAAGACGACGTGTACAACGTGGTTTCCACCATCTTTGAGAAGGGAACCGACCTGGCCCACGACAAAGCCAACGAGCTGGATATGGATTTTGCCACCAGCATCACCAACATTCCTTACCATCCCGGCGCGGCGCGCTACTTCAGCGAGAAGGGCGTCGAGGTCCCTGTCAAATAAAGATTTCCCCCCTTTCCCAGAACAACCTGGAACTACGGCGGCCTGTCCGCCGTAGTTTCCTTGGTTTTTCCATTTGAAACAACACATTGAAAGACGGAGGAGAGAGCCTATGAGCATCTTCAAGAAAAAAGGGCCGGAACCGGAGCCGGAGGAGCTGGACGCCTCTGTCGGCACCGCCGCTGACGTTGAGGAGGTTATGCGGAAGTACGACCGGGAATCCAACACACGCATCTGGACGGGTCTTCCCCGTGTGGTCATCCGTTACCTGACGGCGCTGTTCTCCGTTTACTGCATTGTGGATACCGTGTATCTGAAGACGCTGACAGAACGCCGCCTGCCGATTTTTCTGGGGATGATCCTGCTGCTGGGCTTTTTGAACTACCCGGCAAAGAAGGGCGACACCCGCCCGAACCATATGCCCTGGTACGATATTATTTTATTGATTGTCGGCCCTGGCGCATTCTTTTTCTATGCCATCAACGCCATGACGGTTATCCGCATGTCCGCCCGGATTATGCAGAACCCGCTGTATATGGCGGTCGGCCTCGTCGGCGTACTGGCCCTGGTGGAACTGTGCCGCCGGTGTGTGGGCCTGCCGATCTTGTGCGTGGCGGGCGCGTTGGTCGTGTATACCTTTGCCAGCGGCCTGGGCTTGAATCAGGTTATCCGGACCTTGTTTTATACCCCAAACGGCGTTTTCGGCGGGCCAATCAGTACCTGCGCGAAATTCATCGTCGTGTTCATCATCTTCGGCGCGTTTTTGGAGCGGACGGGCATCGCGGCCTTCTTCATTGACCTTGCGAACGCCGTGGCGGGCGCACAGCCCGGCGGCCCGGCAAAGGTGGCCGTGATTTCTTCCGCCCTCTGCGGCATGGTATCCGGCTCCTCCGTGGGCAATACGGTGACTACCGGCTCCGTAACCATCCCGATGATGAAGAAAACCGGCTATAAGGGCGAATTTGCAGGCGCAGTGGAAGCCGCCGCATCGACGGGCGGGCAGATCATGCCGCCGATCATGGGTGCGGCCGCCTTCCTGATGGCGGAGTTCACCGGCGAGCCTTACGCCACCATCGCCATGCGGGCGATTCTCCCCGCAGCGCTGTACTTTACCGGTATTTACATTGCCGTACACCTGGAAGCCAAGCGTTTAGGCCTCAAGGGAACGCCCCGGGACGAGCTGCCCAAGCTAGGCCACCTGATGCGCAAAATCTACCTCCTTGCCCCGCTGGTGCTGCTGGTATGGTTGGTCTCCACCAACACCCGTACCATGGCCTATTCCGCCGCGCTGGCAATCGTCGCGGCTATCGTAGTAAGCATGATCAACGCGGAAAACCGCCTCACCCCTTCCAAGTTCATAGATGCGCTGGAAGGCGGCGCAAAAGGCTCCATCACCGTAGCCGTTGCCTGCGGCATGGCGGGCATTATCTCCGGCTGCATCACGGTCACAGGCCTTGCTTCAAAGCTGCTGAGCGCCATTGTGGCCGTTTCCGGCGGGCATATGATCATCGCCCTGTTCCTGACGATGATCTGCTGCATCGTCCTGGGCATGGGCGTGCCGACGACCGCCAACTACTGCATCATGGCGGCAACCTGCGCGCCGATTTTGATGGACCCGGCCATCGGCGTGCCAAAAATGGCGGCGCATTTCTTCGTGTTCTACTTTGGCATCGTGGCAGACATTACCCCGCCAGTGGCCCTGGCCGCCTATGCCGGCAGCGCAATCGCCAAGTCGAACCCCATGAAAACCGGCGTCAACGCCACAAAACTGGCCATTGCAGCCTTCATCGTGCCGTATATCTTCGCCTACAGTCCGGCGATGCTGTTCGTAAACGTGGACGGCGTTTTCGACGTGGTGCAGATCGTTATCAGCGCCTTGCTGGGCATTTTCGGCGTGGCGGCGGCACTGAACGGTTTCCTCTACCGCCCCATCCCCCTATTGCTGCGCGTGGCGCTGGCGGCGGGCGGCCTCGCCATGATGGTCCCCGGCTCCCTGACGGATGTCGTGGGGCTGGCCGTGGTCCTGGGGGTCGTCATTTACCAGCGGGTCATATCCCGGCGGCCGGCGGCTGCATAAGGTACGCTTTATAAAGAAAGACAGGGGCGGCGAACAGCCGCCTTTGTCTTTTGCAGCGCATGAACAAAACCGCCAATTTTCCGCCGATTTTTTTAACAAATTCATAGAAAACAACGGAAACCAAATGGATTCCTACTGCGTTAAAAGGAAAAGTGGGCCTTATGCGGAAACTGTAACCGTTTTGTTGTTGTTTTCCGAGGCAAACTGTTCTAGCATAGATGGTACAGTTCATGATTGACCAGTGAAGGAGTAACGCAAATGGCAGACGTTTTGGAACACACGGCCCCAGAGGCCGCGCCCGCGGCAGAATCCGCCGCACCCGCCGCGCCGCAGGAAAAGAAATCCCTGTGGAAAAAATGGAAGCAGATGCCGCGGAAAAAACGGCGGCGGATCGTCCGGCTGTTTATCTTTCTGCTGATTCTGGCTGGCGGCGGCCTGGGTGTGAAGTATTACCTGGACAACCACACAAGCGGAGAGACCCAGATGGAAGTCATCACCGACGAGGTGCGGTATGACGCCATCACCTCCACGGTAGAGGGCAGCGGACTCACCCGGGCCAAGAACAGCGAGACCATCACCATCGCCACGCCGGGCACCGTTATGGAGGTGCTGGTCAGCGAGGGCGACGTGGTGACGGCGGGAACGCCCTTGTTCGTGATCGACTCCGATGTCGCCAGGAGCGCCGTGGAAAGCGCCCGGGAGAACGTACAGGGCTACGAAAAGCAGCTGGCGACGCTGCAAAAGGACATCGCCGGCCTGAACCTTGCCGCAGGCTACGCCGGCAAGCTGATGGAGACGGTAACACTCAACCCCGGCGACACCATCACCAAGGGGCAGAAGGTAGCCGTCCTGGCAGACGATACGCAACTGCGGCTGACCCAGTATTACAGTTACGCTTACGAAGGCGAGCTGTACGTGGGCCAGACGGTAGACGTCTCCATCCCAACGCTGATGAGCTCCATCCCCGGAACCATCGAAGCGGTACATATGGTCAGCCGGATCACGCCAGAGGGCACAAAACTGTTTTCTGCCGACATTCTGGTGCGGAATGACGGAGCCCTCAGCGCGGAAATGGCGGCTTCCGCTATTGTGACCGTGGGCGAGGAAATCGTCTACCCCTATGAGCCGGGCAAATTGGAGTACTTCCGTACCGGCGACCTGACCTCTACCGTCAATGGTACGGTTATTTCCAGCAGCTTGGTGGACTACCTCCAGGTACACGCCGGACAAGTGCTGGTGCGTATCGACGGCGAGGACAGCGAAACGGAGATGTTCACCATCCAAAAGAACCTGGACGAGGCCCGGAAGACCCTGGAAGATGCAGAGAAAAACCTTGCGCTGTGCAGCGCCTCCGCGGCGATTGACGGTACAGTTATCGGCCTGTCCATCAAACCTGGCGACGAGGTTTCCGCCGCAACGGCAATTTTGACCATCTCCGACACTTCCTCCATTGTCGTGAACGCGACCGTGGACGAACGGAACGTGGGCAACGTGGAAGTGGGCATGATGGTGGAACTGGACCAGTGGGACACTCCTGCTTCCGGCTTTGTAGAGAGCGTAAGCCTTTCCAGTACGCTGAACAACGGCGTGGCCACTTACCCGATGGTCATTACCGTGGAGGACGCGGAGTCGAGCGGTATCCAGATCAACAGCTCCATCAACTATAAGCTGACTACCAGCGAGAACGACAACTGCTTGGTCCTGCCGATCCAGTGCGTACGGACGGTATCCACCGAGGAGGGCGAGTCGCTGACGGTCGTCTATGTCTCCAGTCCGGAACGGCCGGAGAATGCCGTTGACGGCATTCTGATTGACGAAGCCATCCCAGAGGGCTTCTGGCCGGTACCGGTGGAAATCGGCATCTCGGACAACTATAACGTAGAAATCCGTTCCGGCGTCGAGGAGGGAACCGTGGTATTTACCCAGAACCAGGTTTCCAGCTCCTGGGGTTTCTGATATGGAAAAATTAGTGGAACTGCGGGACGTCTATAAAATCTACGGCGAAGGTTTGGAGAGCGAAGTGCGGGCCCTGGACGGCGTGTCTTTGCAGATCGACCGGGGGGAGTTTGTCGCGGTGGTGGGCCAGTCCGGTTCCGGCAAATCCACCATGATGAACGTGCTGGGCTGTCTGGACATCCCCACACGGGGCGACTACTTCCTTGAGGGCACAGACGTGCGGGATTTGACGGACAAAGAGCTGTCCCGCATCCGCAACAAAGAGATCGGGTTCATATTCCAGCAATACAACCTGATCCAGACACTGACCGTGTTGGAAAATGTAGAATTGCCGCTGATCTACCAGGGCATTCATGCGGACGAGCGGCGGGACATGGCCCTGGATGCATTGGAACGCGTGGGGCTGTTGGGACGGATCAAGCACAAGCCAACGGAGATGTCCGGCGGCCAGCAGCAGCGCGTTGCGATTGCGCGGGCAATTGCAACGAAGCCGCCGATCATCATGGCGGACGAGCCGACGGGCGCATTGGATTCCCGAACGGGCCATGAGGTACTGGAATTCCTCCAGCAGCTGAACCGGGAGGGAACGACGGTCATCCTCATCACCCACGACAACGGCATTGCGGCCACAGCGCGGCGGTGCGTTCGCCTGACAGACGGGAAGATCGTGGAGGACAAGGAGCAGGAGGTGGACTGGTTTTGAACATCCGGCAGGCATTCAAAATGGCATGGAAATCCATCTGGGGCAAGAAAGGCCGGTCCATCCTGACCATGCTGGGCATCATCATCGGCATTGCGTCGGTAATGACCATTGTGTCAGCCATCGCGGGATATGCAGACAAAATGATGGAGCAGTTCGAGGCCATGGGCACGAACCGGATCTCCCTAAGCGCGTACAGCTACGTGTACATAGAGGATGAAAACGGCAACTGGGTGAACACGGGCAAGGACTATTTCCCAGACATTTACGCTTATTGCAACAGCATGAGCGACTTGGTGGTGGGCGTAACGCCGCAGGCGTATTTCAGCGCGACGATGATCTACGGCACCAAGAACACAAACACCATGCAGCAAAATTTCTACTACGACGAGAACGGGAACCCAGTGGGGGACCGTCCTCCGAGCTTCTATTACGGAAGCGATCAATACAGCGCGTGCAGTAATCTGGTGATTACGCAGGGGCGGGACTTGACACAACTGGATGTGAAAAACTATAATCAAGTCATGGTCCTGGGTTCCGAGGCCGCAAAGACGTTTTTCGGGACAGCAAACCCAATAGGCAAGATCGTGCAGCTGAACAGCCTCAACTTCGAGGTTGTGGGCGTATACGACTCCCGCATGAAAGAAGAAAGTTCCATGATGGGTTCCATCGACAACTTCGTCGTGGTACCCTACACCACCCGGCGGGTGCTAGGCGGCGACAACATCAGCGACTTCATTGTAGTAGCGCGGAACCTGGAGGACATGGATGAGATCGTGTCGCGTCTGGATGGCTTCATGAAAGGTCTGTTAGACCGGAACACCAGCGATTACAACGTCCAGCCGGAGAGCCAGGGTCTGGATTACATGAATGAAACGCTGGGCATGGTCGGCGGGGTGCTGGCAGGCGTCGCAGCCATCTCCTTGATGGTGGGCGGCATTGGCATTATGAACATCATGCTGGTAACGGTAACGGAACGGACACGGGAAATCGGCATCCGGCGGGCCATCGGGGCGCAGCGGAGCAGCATTGTGACGCAGTTCCTCATCGAGGCGGCGATGCTGTGCGGCATCGGGGGGCTGATAGGGATGGCCTTGGGCACGGGAGGCTGTCTGCTGCTAGGCAACCTGCTATTCCAAATGACCATCTACCCATCAGCGCCAGTGACGGCGGGCGCGTTCGGCCTGTCGGTGCTGCTGGGTGTCATCTTCGGCTGCTATCCAGCGCTCAAAGCCTCCAAACTACAGCCTGTCGAAGCGCTGCGAGCGGAATAATGGAGGGAGTCCAGAAGGGGGCGCTCCCTCTGGCGGGGTGCAGGGGCGGAGCCCCTGCGCCGGAGATTGAGGCGGGAGCCTCAAAAACATGGAGGAAGATACATGAAGAAAAACTACCCTCCCTGTTGCTGGCGGCGGCAATGACCGTTTCCCTCTGCACGCTGCCCGCCGGCGCGGCAACGCAAACGTCACGCTTTTCCGACCTGTCAGGCAACAGCACCACCGTGACCGTGGAGACCTTGCGGCTCTATGGCATCATGGACGGCTATTCAACGGAACTTTCCGCCCAAACACGCAGTTAACCCGCACACAGGCGGCACAGCTGTCCCCGAACCTGCTGCGTGCGGACTGCCGGGAAGGCGCATCGTTTCTGTCAACTGTCAACGTAGAGCTGAAGGAAGACGTCGTGCTGATTTCCTCCTCCGCAACGGGGCCAGACGGGAAAGATACGGCGCTGCAAACGGCATCCGGCCAAATCTACCAATTTGCAAGCAACAAATCCTCCATCGGCTGCTTCAACGGCCTAAAGGGCACCCTGCTGATGAGAAACGACAAAGTGCTGACCTTCCTGCCGGATGAAAACGGGAGCAGCAAAACCATCGTAGCCTCCCAGCTGTCAACGCTGCAAATCGTAGACACCGCGGGTTCCAAGTACCCGCTGACGAATGACACGCGGGTCTTCTACAACAGCAAAGAGCAGAGCTGGAGCGAGGTCTACACCTGGCTGAATCCCGGCACAGCACTAACGCTGTACCTGGGCAGCAACGGAAATGTAGAGTACATCTTCGTCGGCGGCGGCAGCATCGCCAGCGAGGCGGTCATCGTGTACAACAAAGGGTCTACGGACAACTTCAAAACGCTGACAGGCGGCGCAAGCGGCTACAGCATCTATAAAAACGGCATCCAAGCGAACGCAACGGATATGCGGCCCTACGACGTGGCAACATATTCCAGCGCGACGAACAGCATTCGGGTGTGCGACGTGCGGCTGACGGGCTACTACGAAAGCTGCAAGCCGAACCCGACGGAACCAACGTCGATCACGATGTTCGGTCAGGAGTTCCCTGTACTGACAACGACTCAGGCAACACTGGCGCGGTTCCGTCCCGGCGACCAGATGACGCTGCTCCTCACAGAAGACAACCAAATTGCGGGCGCGGTAAAAGTCGGCACCAGCGGCATGAACTTCGCCAGCCTCCAACGGCTGAACAAGCTGGAGGCCGTGCCGAACACGGCTTGGAGCGGTCAGTCGGCGGTAACGATGGATGGCCGGACGTACACGATTCCCTCGGACGTTCAGTGCTACAACAAGGGGTTCCATGCGTGGGTCACCTTGGAAGAAGCTCATGCTTACGCGAATGTGTTGGATATGTACGAGAGCGACGGCATTATCCGGATCATCGAAGTAGGCAGCTAAGGAAACAGACAACAACCGGCTCCCTCAAAAGGGAGCCGGTTGTGTGTTTTGCCGAAGGTAATCGTTTGACAATTGTGGAAAACATAAAAATACACAAAACCGCTTGACGGATACCCGAAAATGTTGTATAGTATAGACACAAAGAAAGAGGTGAGTCCCATGATCTAGCGAGCAACCTGGAAATCCAGATTCAGCAGCGCAGCGCCGTTCCATACCAGCTTCACCACCCAGCACCTTCAGCAGCATATCGCGTGGCCCCGGAAGCGGAACCAAAGACGAAACTCAGCTCACTCAGATGAGAGGGAAAGACGGGCACAGTCCCCGTGCAAGATTGCAGTTTTAGGGATTGGCACGGTTCGCGAGGTCACCTAAGCCCCGGCAAGCGTGAACGGCAAAATCGAAGAAAGTGAGGTTATCCAATGGAAAACCCGATCAACAATTAAACCCCCCGTTCGTATCATGGCGAACGGGGGGTTTCTTTTTTTGTAAAAAAAGAACCAAAAAACTTTTCGCACATGCACAACGCCCTGCGGATCGTTCCCCTATGCACCCGGTAACGTTCCGTATCCCTACTCTTCTGTAAATTCAAACAGTTCTTCCACGGTCACACGGAAAACTTTTGCAATCTCCATTGCCAGTTTCAGCGATGGATTATACCGCCCGTTTTCCAAATGTACAATCGTTTCACGCCGTGCATGTACCAATTCTGCCAATTCGCTCTGTTTTAATCCTGCTTTTTCCCGATATTCTTTGACCTTCGTTTTAAGGGCCATATCAGACTCCCATACTCTTCATGGCGCAGAATATCAGGATCATCTCACAGCCTGCAGGCGGTCCTCAGACGCCTTTGCTGTCCATCACACTAAATATTATGAATCGTATCACCGCTAACACGAAAATCATCCCCACAAGCGCGTAACCCGCCATAGTTCCGTCGATACACTTGACCGCACACGCAAAGGCAATGATAATCGCAGCGGCTATCATAATTTTCAGCCCGACCGCATCTGTTCTGCGCAAATTTTGAATTGCCAGCTCGTCCTTTTCTTCTTTGCTGAACTTATAAACACGGAACGCCTGAAGGGCAAAAAATACAATCGAAAAAACGACAACCATGTTTTGGATGGTATCATAATACTCATGCCAATTCCGTCTCGCCCACATCCAGTAATAGAAGACAAGGAGCACTGCATAAATGATTTTGGTTCCTACGATTTCCTTTAAGGTGACTTTTGATTTCATGTTTCATTCCTCCGTGTGATATATTTTTAACTTCGCAGGTGTTATAAATATATCACTCCCTATAGGCTTTGTCAATCGCAAAACGTGAAATATTTATAACTTCCTGTGCTTCCGTTTTTCATACCAGCCGCAAAGAGAACGTAACACGAAATAGAACCTAAATTTTATAATTTTGGGGGACTGGATGCCGCCATCCAGAAATAAGATTTTCCACACATACAGGGCGTTCTGCAAACCGTTTTCCGATGCGTTACGCCGGGCCTGCCAGGTACTCCTCGCCAGCCGCCCGTACCGCCAGCGTCCCCGCGGACAGTTCCGTCAGCCGCGCTGCAAACTGCTCTGCGCCTGCCGGCAGGAACGCGGCACGTACCAGGACCTCCGCGCCGTACTCCACATCCCGCACCACGCCGCCGCAGTTGGCGATATCCAGCTTCACCCGCTCGAACAGCGGGTACGTGCAGGGCACGTCCCACAGCGTCCAGCGCTGCACCAGCGCCACGCCCGCCGCATCAAGCGCATCTTTGGCTCCCCGGGTATAGGCCCGCGTCAGCCCTCCTGCGCCCAGCAGTACGCCGCCGAAATACCGCGTCACCACGCAGCACACATTGGTCACTTCTTCCCGTTGGAAGACGTTCAGCATTGGCTGTCCCGCAGTACCCTGAGGTTCACCGTCGTCGGAGTAGCGGACGGCCCCGCCCTCACGCAAGAGGTAACACCAGCAGTTATGCCGTGCGTCGTAGTATTTACGGCGCATTTCTTCGATCCTGTTCCGCGCTTCCGTCTCGCTGGCCACGGTCCAGATGTGGCTGATGAAACGGGAGCGTTTTTCGGTGAATTCACTCTCCGCGTCCTGCGCCGGAACCCGGTAACTGTCCACGCCAATCCTCCTCTGTCATGGTGTAAAAATGGGTCCGCCGTACCTCGTCCAGCAGCGGCACGGCTTCCTCCCGCTCGAACTGGTACCGGAACCCCAGCTTTTCGACGACCCGCCGGGAGCGGTCGTTGCCCTCGTAGTGCCCGCACCAGATGCGCCGCAGCTTCAAAACCTCGAACCCGTACCGCAGCACGGCCCTTGCAGCTTCCGTCGCAAGCCCGCGGCCCCAGCAGTCCTGGCTGAGGGCGTAGCCTAATTCATCATCCGGGCACTCAGGCCGCAGGCCCTCGGGATGCCCGCCGACAAATCCCACAGAACCAACCACGCGTCCGGTTTCTTTGAGCTCGATGGC
Source organism: Oscillibacter sp. (assembly GCA_022795445.1). Classification (GTDB taxonomy): domain Bacteria; phylum Bacillota; class Clostridia; order Oscillospirales; family Oscillospiraceae; genus Oscillibacter. Next base: position 47,606 of record JAAWGR010000014.1, read on the forward strand.
GAACACGCCGGGATTGGAAAATACGGTCCGTATAATTTCCAAGCTCTCCGCCTCACTGTTATGGGGCGGCCATCCGGCTACCGGCCCCACGGCGGGGTTTTTCGCATACGCGAACACGTCCTCTGCGTCCTCGTCCCGGAAGGGCCGAAGATGGAGGCGGAGGGTTTCCATAGTGCGCGGCGGCAGCATATCCCTTAGGTCGGTGCGGCCCGCCAGATAGTCCATATTTACTTGAAAATGGTTTGCCATAGCCGCAAACAATTCAAGGCCAGGAAGCCCCTCATCCGATTCAAAGCGCTGATAGTGGCGTGGTGCAGTACCAATTGCTTTTGCCACTTGGGATTGTGTTTCGTTGCGCTCTGTCCGAAGCGTTTTTAATTTCTTTCCAATTTTCATGATTACCTCTTGACACGACATATGCGTAATGTTATTATATAATATATACGACTTATATGTCGTTTATTAAGGAGGAATAAAATGTCTGATTTTCTGCATTGGCTTTATGGCCACTACATCAAGCCCGAACTGGACGGCATTCCCAAAGAGGAATACGCTTTCTGGCAGGATTCGCTGTTAAACAGCTTGCAGCCTGCCTATCGGGAGGAACTGGATAAAGTGCTGGAATTCAACACCGTCCACGCCTTCCTCCTGGGGATGCGCACCGGGGAGGGACTGGCTAAGGCGCGATAAACGCCTGCACCCTTCCCAGAATCCGCGGCCCGCAGACCGCGGTTACGTCAATGGTCTCGCCATAATCAACGGTCTCCACCTTGGCCTCTCGGTAAAGCGCGTCCAGCAGCCCGCCCTGGTCGTAAGGAAGGTGAAGCACTACCCGGCGGGTCCCCTTATCCAGCCGCCGGGAGATCATGCCCAGGAGCTTGTCCACACCCTGCCCCGTCTTGGCAGAGATGGAGCAGATGTCCTCCCCATGGGGCATGATCTCCCCCGCTGGCAGACAGTCGGACTTGTTGAACACATCAATCCGGGGCAGTTCTCCCGCGCCAAGTTCCGCGATGAGGTTTTCGACGACCTGCGCCTGTACCTGCCACTCTGGGCTGGAAACGTCGATCACGTGTAAAAGCAGGTCGGCGTATTCCAATTCCTCCAGGGTAGCCTTGAACGCCTCCACCAGCTGATGGGGCAGCTTTCGGATAAAGCCGACGGTATCGGAGACCACGACGTCCATGGTGTCACTGACGGACAGCAGCCGGCTGGTGGTGTCAAGGGTATCAAAGAGCCGGTTATTGGCTGGGATGCCTGCGCCGGTGAGCTGGTTCAGGAGGGTAGATTTCCCTGCGTTGGTATAGCCCACCAGAGCTACAACGGGGACTTCATTTTTCCGCCGCTGGCGGCGTTGGGTGTTCCGCACGCGCCGCACGTCCTCCAAGTCCTCCCGGAGCTTATCAATTTTCCGGTGGATGTGCCGCCGGTCGGTTTCCAGCTGGGTTTCGCCGGGGCCCTTGGAACCAATGGGACCGCTTCCGCTGGTACCGGCCTGGCGTTCCAGGTGGGTCCACATACCGGTAAGCCGGGGCAGCAGGTACTGGTACTGGGCCAGTTCGACCTGTAAGCGGCCCTCCCGGGTCCTGGCCCGCTGGGCGAAGATGTCAAGGATGAGTCCGCAGCGGTCGAGGACCTGGACGCCAAGGGCTTCCGTCAGGACCCGCAGCTGGGAGGGGGACAGGTCGTTGTCGAAAATCACCATCGTAGCATCGGTGTTCTCGCAGTAGAGTTTCACCTCCGCGGCCTTCCCCTCACCGATGAAGGTACGGGGGTCTGGGGAGGGACGGTTTTGGAGGACGATGCCGACGGTCTCGCCGCCGGCGGTTTCGACGAGAGCGGAGAGCTCGTCTAAGGTTTCCTCGCTGGCGGTTTCCTCCCGTTTCAAAACGGGGGAATTCAGTCCCACCAGCACAACTTTGTCACGGATTTCATTTGTCTCTCGCATAATACCTCACATTTCACCGGAAATGAGGTATTGTCTACTTCTCATTCCGGGTTCTCAATCTTTTGCGTATACTTCCACGACCTCGCCCGTATAAGCCCGGTGCCAGCCGCCCATTTTACCATAATATGGGTCGATGACAGCATGGTCAACGGTACTGGAAACCTGCAAATCCTGAACATACAGCTTCCGGCAGATGACCACCAGCTCCGCCTCTTCCACATACGGCGCGCCGTCCTGGCTGTAAGCTACGGTCAGTCCGCATTCTTTGAATTTATCCACATCCTGCCCGCTCTTGCTGCCGCAGAAGGCCAGCGCTTTTTTATATGCCTCCGGCAGAACGGAGAGGGTAAACCCGGGATTTTCCTCCATAAACTGGAAGGTAAAGCGTTCCGGGCGCACGTAGACGGTGCAGACGGGTTTGTTCCACAGCGTTCCCATCTGGCCCCAGCCGATGGTCATGGCATTGCAGCCCAACTGGTTCCCGGCGGTAAGCAAGGGGGTTTGTTTTTGGAACAGGCGGAAGATGTCGGGGCTAAGGGTAAGCAGGTCCACAGGATGCAGCTTCATAATGGCAAGACTCCTCTCATAAGCGTTGCTTTGGTACCAGTATATGCGGCGCAAGCGGAAAAGTAAACGGGATTCTTTCGCAAAAGGCCGCAAAACCGCAGAAAAAGGGCACGCCGCAACATACGGCGTGCCTTTTGAAGACAGGGCGGGTGTTATTTGCTCAGGCCGAACCTCTTGTTGAACTTCGCGACACGTCCGCCGGTATCGACCAGCTTCTGCTTACCCGTGAAGAAGGGGTGACACTTCGAGCAGACTTCCACCTTGATATCCTTCTTGGTAGAACCTGTCTCAATCACATTACCG
>JAAWGR010000103.1 GCA_022795445.1 Oscillibacter sp.
ACCACCACCGCAGGGTCGCTTGCCTTGCTCCGGACGTGGGGCGCAATGGCCCGCACCGCAATCCCTACCGCACCGCAGAACACCAGGGCTTCCGTCGTGGCAAAGGCCTCCGCCGTCCAGGCGGCGAGGGAAAACGGGACGTCCCGCCGGGCGTTGACGGCCGTGCCGCCGAACCGGCTTTGCAGGTGTTCCGCCAAGGTGGCTCCCCGGTCAGTGAAGGATACAAACGCAATCGGACCGCTCATGAGGTTCCCTTTCGGAATTCCGTGGTAAAAGACGGGTCGTAAAGCCTGCTCCGCTCATACGTGCCGCCCAAAAAACCGCCGACCAGCACCAGTGCCGTCTTGTGGATGCCTTCGCGCACTCCCGCCTCTTCCAGTGTGCCGACGGTGCAGCGGACGACTTTTTCATCCGGCCATGTTGCCTTGTACACCAAGGCGGCAGGGGTATCGGAGGTATAAGCGCCTTGCAGCAGCTCCGCCTGGACCTGCCCAAGCATCCCCGCCGACAAAAACAGCGCCATCGACGCGCCATGTCCGGCCAGGGACGCCAGGCGTTCCGCCTCCGGCACCGGTGTCCGGCCTGCAAGACGGGTAATAATCACGCTCTGGCTCACGCCGGGAAGGGTGAACTCAGCCCCTAGCGCCGCCGCCGCGCCGCAGAAGCTGGACACACCCGGCGTATCGTCGTAAGGAATCCCCTTTTCATCCAGGGCGTCCATTTGCTCCCGAATGGCCCCATAAAGGCAAGGATCGCCCGTGTGGAGGCGAACGACCGCTTTTCCTTCCGCCTCCGCCTGGAACATGACCGCCAGGACTTCCTCCAGCGTCATTTCCGCACTGTTGAAAATGGCACACTCCGGCTCTGCCAGTTCCAAAAGCGCCGGGTTCACAAGGCTCCCGGCATAAATCACAACGTCCGCCGCCTTCAAAAGCTCCGCGCCCCTCAGGGTGATCAAATCCGGCGCGCCGGGGCCGGCTCCTACAAAATGAACCATGGGCTACTCCTTTACAATCAGCGTCGCAAAATAACCGCTTTCCTCCGGCAGATCCTCAGACAAGTCCGGAAACAAACGCTCGCCCGGCAAACCGCAGTTTTCCACCAAAGCGCTCCGGCCCAGCTTCCCATGCTCCCGCAAGGCTTCTAACGCCTTCGGCAGCTGCTTGCCGGACTTCATCAAAATCTTCGTTCCTGGCCAATCCAGCACATCCTCCATCCGGCCCGGTACAATGTGCAACGGCGTATGCATCTTTGTCAGGCTCATATTCAGCCGCGCCGCCGCCGCGCAGAAACTTGGCACGCCTGCCACCAACTCCGTCCGCCACCCCTTGGGACGCAGGATGTCCATTAAGTAGGCACAGGTGGAGTAGATCGACACATCCCCCAGGTTCAGCATCGCCACATCCCGGCCTGCCGCCAAATGGGCCTCCACCTGCTCCGCCGCTCTCCGGTGCGCCGCCTGCATGGCCTCATGGCTGCGCTCCATGGTGAAATACAACGGCACGATGGTCTTTCCCTCCATCGATACAGCTCCTGAGGCAATCTTCAGCGCCAGCATCTCGCCGCTCTTTGTCTGCGGCGCGGCAATTACCGGGCACTGCTCCAAAATCCGCACCGCTTTCAGCGTCATCAGTTCCGGGTCGCCGGGGCCGACGCTGACCCCGTAAAAAATTCCATGTTCCATCGGTTGAGAATCTCCTCCACTGTTTTTGTTTGTCCCAATAGGCCGTACTCGTTGGAAAATGTAACCGCCCCAATTTGATACGCCCCGCCGGCACGGCGTTCCAAATGATGCTGCACGGCGTCCAACAGGCTTGCCAGCACCGGGGCACGCAGTCCGGCGCGGTCCAACGTTTCAATGGCTCCATCGGTTGTCGTACACTGCATCAAGCCGTGGCAGGTCTCCGTATCCGCGCCGCAGAGCGCCGCATGGGCGCAGAACAGCTCTAGACGGCAGTCTGCGTATTTTGAATGTGTATTCATTACGCCGCCTGCCAGCTTGACCAGCTTTCCAATGTGTCCAACAAACAGAATACTTTGGAAAAATCCTCCATCTGCGGCAATATCCAAGGCGTCGCCGATAAAATTGCTGCATTTGATCCAGGGAACTTTACGCAGTTCCGCCTGTCCCCGCAAAAAGTCCATACCATAATTGCCTGGCGTCAGGATAATATGCTTTGCTCCGGAGGCCGCAGCCTGCCGCAGGGAAACCGCGATGGTATCCACGATAGCTTGTTCGCTCATAGGCTCCACGATACCGGAAGTGCCCAGGATGGACAACCCTCCTTCGATACCAAGGCTGGGGTTAAAGGTTTTGCGGGCCAGTTCCTCCCCGCCGGGGGCGGAAATCACGATGCGCAGCCCGCCGCCGTAACCTGCCGCCGCGCACTCTGCCGCCGCCGCTTCCTGGATCATACGGCGGGGAACACGGTTGATTGCCGCCGCGCCCACCGGCTGGTCTAAACCAGGCTTCGCCACACGTCCAATGCCGTCGCCGCCGTCGACCTGGAACTCCGGTGTGCCGACGCGGGAAACGGCGGCATAGATCAGCAGTCCTGCAGTGACGTCGGCATCATCGCCCGCGTCCTTTTCCACCGCAGCCTGGGCGGTTTGGCCGTCCGTGGATACGTTTTGCAGCGGCGCTTCTACCATCAAGCCTTTTGGCGTCAAGAGGCGCATGGTTTTGGGGGCTTCTCCCGTCAGCAGGAGCCGCACTGCCCCTGCTGCCGCCAAAGCGGCACAGGTGCCGGTTGTGTAACCGCACCGCAGTTGTTTCTGTCCGCTGCGGATGTAGTGGGAAAAAGCCATTGTTTATGTTTCGTCTGGCTCACGCCGCACCAGCTCCAGGATTTCCGGATAACGGCGGATGATGGCGTCGTAGCTGGCCCGCCGGTGGGGGAACAGGCAAGCGCTGCAATCCTTGATGCCGCCTTTTGTGTAGGTAAAATTACCGCCGCACTTGTCCCCCAGAGCATACAGCGGGCAATAGCAGAACAGGCAATTGAATTCCTCCTCCGGGATTCCCGGATGACAGGGGAACATCTCGCACTCCCGGTTGCAAAAATAGGCATAGTGGCGTTCTTGATTACTCATAATGTTCATCCTTTTATTTAATGTGTGCAGAAGTGCACCCCCACGCATTCCCCACCGCACCAGCGACAGCGGAAGTAGACGCAGAGTCAAAGCAGCGTGGTCTTCTCGTGTACAGAAGTACAACCCAGCAGCAAGCACGGCGCCCCACAGCGCTCTTTTCTCTCGCCAGAGAAAAGAGAAATGGGGGGTTCAAACCTCCCAGCCATGGGAATGGCGAAAGAGAAGTTATTTTTTAGTATACCATTCCTGTAAACAACATTCAACACTCATTTGTAAAGGATTGGCATATGGATATGCCGCTGCTATCCGCCCGACAAAAAACAAGCGCTCAATTTGGAATTTCTAGCTTCCCACGCAGAATATTCTGTGATATAATGTAGAGCGCATATATCGGACTACCATTGTCTGGAAAAACAGTTCCGGTTTTTTAAGGAGGTTTTCAAATTGCAACAGAAAATGTTATCGATTGCTTTGGCGCTGTGTTTGTGCCTGTCTGCCGTACCAACGGCATACGCACGGAATTTCCCTTCGCCGCAAGAGGATTCCTCGGCGGAGGCGTACACAGCCGAAACGGTTCCCTATGAGGATGTAAAAGTCCCTACCCAACTGGAAGCCTACAATGCTATGATTGCCCTGAAAAGTACGTATCCAGAAGGAAAGCCGTGGACGAATGATGATACCTATACTTGGAAGGGCGGAACTGCCGGCGGGATTGCAAGCATCGGCGCAGGCTGCGTCGCTTTCGCATATATATTGAGTGATGCGGCGTTCGGCAGACTGCCCGCTAGAATGTACGCAACCGGCGCATTTTCGTTTTCGGATGTGAAAGTTGGGGATATCCTGCGTGTAAACGGCGGCGCCCATACGGTGATTGTCCTTCGGATCACTGACACCGGTGTGGAAGTTGCGGAAGGAAACTACAACAGTGCCATTCATTGGGGGCGTGCGATGGCTAAGACCGATGTTGAAGCCGCCTATCAATATATTACCCGCTATCCGGAAAATCATGTTGAGCCGGATGACCCCTCCGCCAACGATCCAATCGAGGGCGGAAGTGGAACTTTGGATGGCGGACTTTCTTGGACACTGACAAATGCCGGCACACTTACCATCTCCGGCACGGGAGATATGCCGGACTTTAACCCGGCTTCCGACCAGCCCTGGTATTCGTTTGCAGAAAGAATCCAGAAAATCGTCGTGGAACAGGGTGTTACCAGGATTGGTTTTTGTGCTTTTCAGGACACCAAGGCGCTTAGCGTATCCATTCCCAGCAGTGTAACCACTATCAGCAACCATGCGTTCAGAGGCTCTTCCATCATCTCTGTCACAATCCCTTCCAGTGTGAAAACCATCTGTGACGATGCTTTCCGCGATTGTTTAAGCCTCACCTCCGTGACGGTTTCCAACGGCGTGGAATCCATCGGCGGGAATGCTTTCCGAAGCTGCCAAAAGCTGGAATCTATTGCTCTGCCTGCCAGTGTTGTAAACGTAGGCCCCGGAGCTTTTATGAGCTGCCAGGAATTAAAAAGCGCAGCCTTTGCCTCCAGCAGTAATACGGTAACGCTGGGCGATAATTTGTTTATGCAATGCTGGAAACTGGCGAAGGTAACACTGCCTAATGGCATAGACAGCATCAGCAACGGTATGTTTCAGATTTGCAGCGCACTCACCAGCGTGAATATCCCACAGGGTGTTACAAGTATTAAAGATTCTGCATTTGCTTCCTGCTCCGCGCTGTCTTCCATCACAATCCCAGCAAGTGTAACCACCATCGAAACCGCCGCATTTTCCAATTGCAATTTCTTGCGGGACATATATTTTACCGGCAGTGAGGACCAGTGGAACAGCATCAGCAAACCAACCGATACGGCAATAGGTCTGACAAATGTCACCATACATTATAACAGCTCGGCTCCCGCCCCCGATCCTACGCCTACGCCCGACCCCGATCCTGCGCCTACGCCTGACCCCGATCCTGCGCCTACGCCTGACCCCGATCCTACGCCTACGCCTGACCCCGATCCTGCTCCTACGCCTGACCCCGATCCTACGCCTACGCCTGACCCCGATCCTGCTCCTACGCCTGACCCCGATCCTGCTCCTACGCCTGACCCCGATCCTGCGCCTACGCCTGACCCCGATCCTACACCTACGCCCACTCCAGATCCAAGCCCCAGCCACACGCACAACTGGGCCTCCGCATGGAGCAATGACAGCAGCTATCACTGGCATGAATGCACCGCCGGAAACTGCACCATCACCAGCAACAGCGGTAAGGGTGGCTACGGCGCACACAGCTATGGCGCTTGGGTGGTTGATCAGAACGCGACCTCCTCCCAGAGCGGCAGCCGGCACCGGACTTGTACCGTCTGCGGCTATAGCCAGACGGAACGGATTCCTGCCACGGGCAGCAGCTCCAGCAGTAGCAGCAACTCCAGCAGCTCGTCCAGCAGCAGTAGCACCACAACCACGACAACCACCCGGAACCCGGATGGCTCCACCACAACAACGAAGACAAATACCCGTACCGGGACCGTCACAGAAACTACCCGGAACCCGGACGGCTCTCAAACCGTAGTAGAAACCAAAAAGGACGGCACCGTGACCACCCGGGAAACCGATCAAACCGGCAACCAAACGGAAACCGTTGCCAAGCCGGACGGCTCCAGCACAGTCACCGTAAAACAAAAGGACGGCACCACTGCCGCCGTCACAGCCGATGCCTCTGGCAAAGTGGAGGCGGAGGTCAGACTGTCCGCCACAGCGGTCAGCGCTGCCCAGCAGAACGGCGAGGCCGTCGCATTGCCGATCCCGGAGGTCCAGGCAGCCCGGAACAGCAAAGACGCGCCAACTATTACTGTGAATACAGGCAGCGGAGAGTCGGTCAAGGTGGAGATACCAACCGCCGCCCCCACCCCCAGCACTGTTGCAGTGATCGTCCGCACGGACGGAACCGAGGAGATTATCAAAACTTCCATTCCTACGGCGGATGGTGTGGCGGCGAATATCCCTGACGGTGCCACTGTGAAGATCGTAGACAACCGTATGGACTTTACAGATATATCCTCCCAATATTGGGCTGTGGACGCCATCGACTTCGTTACTGCCCGCCGGCTGTTCGTCGGCACAACCGAGGCTGCTTTCACTCCAGAAGCTCCTATGACCCGTGCGATGCTGATGGTGGTTTTGTCCCGCTTTGACGGCGTAGACACTTCCGGCAGCGAAACGTGGTACGAAAAGGGTATGGACTGGGCGGTTGCCAGCGGCATCAGCGACGGCAGCAATCCAAACGGCAATATCACCCGTGAGCAGTTGATTACTATGCTCTGGCGGTATGCAGGTTCCCCCTCTGCCGCCGGCACCTTGTCCGGCTTCACGGACGCAGGCCAAATCAGCGGCTACGCACAGGAGGCCATGCGTTGGGCAGTGGAGAACGGCATCATCAGCGGCTTTGGCGATGGACAGCTGGGTCCCTACGGGCAGGCTACCCGCGCACAAGTTGCACAGATGCTGAAGAATTTTATAGAAAAGTAACCGGTAGGCCTCAGTAAACGCATGAAAGATCATCCATCTGCCAATAACACAGGCAGATGGATGATCTTTTCACAAACAGCTCCTTAACAATGGCTTTATAAAGCAACATCTCACAGCAAATGCCGCAGATTTAGAGTTTTTCGATGTTCGCTTCCGCTTGGAGGTTCTCCGGCGTCAAAGACGCCGCCGCGTCCATCAACGCCGCACGGAACGTACCGGGGCCATGTGCCTCCACTTCCGCACAGCGGGCGCAGACTTTCCAGAACACCGCCGCCAAAACTGCCGCTGCGTCCGCGTCCGGCTCTGCCGCCGTAAAGACGCCGCAGAGCGTCGAGAGCATACAGCCTGTACCTGTCACCCGTGTCATCCAGGCGCTGCCGCCGGTAACGCGCCATGCACCGTTGCGGCCAATTATGAGGTCTTCTGGACCGGAGAGCAGGACGGTGGTCCGGTACTGCCGCTCAAGGCGTCCAGCCACATCCAAACGCCGTTCCAGGCTGGCTGCGGGACTGTCGACGCCTTGCTCTTCGCTTGTTAAACACGCCAGAGCCTGCGCCTCGCCGAAGTTCACCCGCAGGATGGTTGGGGTAAACGCCTCCAAAAGTTCCCGCACACGTGTCAGCCGCCACATACTGGCCCCTACGCCCACCGGGTCCAAAACCACCGGACGGCCCAGGCGTACCGCCTCTTGGCCGCAGATTCGGCAGGCGCGGAATTTTTCTTCACTTGGCGTACCAGTATTCAGAACCGTTGCTGCACTGGCAGCGGTGATCTCCGGCATTTCCGGCGGCGCCTCCGCCATCACCGGGCTGGCGCCCGCCGCGAGGGCCAGGTTGGCGCAGTCGTTGGCGGCGACAAGGTTTGCAATGCAGTGGATCAGGGGCCTCTGCCGCCGAATTTCTGCTAGACGGGAAAAGTGGAAGGTGTTCACATTCAGCCCTCCAAGGTCGCCTGCATGGATTTCAGCGCGCCGCTGCGCTGTAGGGCGAGGGTCAATGCCCCAGCGAGGACGGCACCCGCTGCTGTGGAAATCAGGAAGGGGACGATGTAGGCGTAATAGGCAACCTGTCCCGCGTCCGCGCCCAGAAAGGCAATGGCGATTGGGTAGGCCGCGAGGCCGCCGAGGATACTGGTGCCAACAACTTCTGCTGTAAGGGTTACCGGCAGATTTTTGGTTTTCCAGTAGGCGAGACCGCAGAGCAGTGCGCCGCACATACTGCCAGGGAAAGCCAGGAGGGTACCGACGCCCAGCAAATTTCGCAGGAGGCTTGCCACGAACGCGACGGCGACGCCGTACCAGGGGCCGAGGAAGACGGCGCATAGGATATTGACCATATGCTGTACGGGGGCGCATTTGCTGCCGAAGACGGGGAAGGAGACGAACACGCTGCCGACAACGGCCACGGCGCACAGTACGCCTGCCAGGGCAAGCTTTTTGATCGGTTTGTTTTTCATGATGACAACTCCTTTGATGGTAAAAATGGCAGGGAGAAAACAGCGATTTCCTCCCTTTTCGGGAAAAATCGGTCGAGGCTTACTGGCCTCCTCTCACGCCGGAACACGGCTTCCCATCGCTGTATAGCGGCCCGGACGCAGGGCGCTCCCCCTCCGTCCGCTCCCGGCATCGCCAGGGCGCCAATATGGGTTCTCCCACGCCTCCTTTCCGTACAAATGAGCATAAAAAACAGACGGCAGGCATTTAGAAAATGCAGCCGTCTTGAAAAAGTCTATGTGCAGACTTCCCTACGGCGGCATTATCCGCATCAGGTTGGGTCGAAGCAAAACTTCCTCTCAGCCTTTCGGCTCCCCTGTCTCTTATTTTTTCATTATGCCACACCAAACATCCTTTGTCAAGAGGCCCTAAGCGGGGGGCTTCTCTTTCAGCCATTCCCATGGCTGGGGGGTTCGAACCCCCCATTTTCTCTTTTTC
>JAAWGR010000104.1 GCA_022795445.1 Oscillibacter sp.
GTACAAAAGCGTTTCGCGGCCCTTAAGCATAGCCGTAATCTTCTGAAGCATTCCGCCTTTGCCATAGAAGGCACGCAGCGTCCGAACAAGTTCTCCCTCTGGCACGCTGTACAGGTTCATCTCACGCCTGTCCTTCCCAACAGGAATGTTATAGGTAAGCATTTGATACTGTGCGTCATAGTCAAGGGAGATCGCGTCGTCTCCGTTGAGGTCCTTACTAAAATCAACAACGCTGTACACACCTTCTTTATATGTGAGCGGAATGCTGTGTAATTCTGGCATTTGGGTCTCATCTCCTTATCAAATATGAGCTTATCTGCGTGGCTGCTATCATAACATCCAGTTGTTACAGAAATGTTACAGCCCTATAAGATTTCAGATTTTTATTTACATGGCAAAAACACAGAAAATGTAGAGCCGCTGCCTACAACTGAGGTCACCCTAATATAGCCGCCTTGCCTGCTCTCTGCAATTCCTTTTCCGCTATCGGTGATGTCAATCTTTACATAGAACTCCCAGCAATGAACGGAAGCCTGAATATCGCTGTCTGCCGGGGTGTACTTCACCGCATTGTCCAGTATGTTGAACAGGGCTTCACTTGTCCATTTCCTGTCGTGAGCGAGCACACCATTTGCCGAACAATCCACACTGACATGGATGTTTTTCTTTTCGCCGTTCAGCAGAATACCGCCCAATGCCGCCGCCACAAGGCCCGTCCACACGATATTGGCGACCTGCTCCATGGCTTTTTCAAGCTCCATGTATGCGATAACTGCGGCTTACGCCGGTCAGGTGAAGTCCTCTCTGGTAATTACAAACCTGTCCGCTTCCGGGTCGCAGTCGATTGTGACCCGGAACCTTTTTCCCTTCACCCAAAGATGCTTGCTTAACTCGTTCATCAGGGCCGCACTCTCCCCCATGGTCGTTGCCCTCCCCGTGGTTTTAGGTCTGACACTCTTGCGACACAATTTTCCAGCCAGCAGGTGCAGTGGTTTTCTTGCGTCCATCCCAGTTCGCTCTTCTATTTATCGGATTACGACAATAGCAAATCATTATCTAATATTATTAAGGCCCTTTTTGTCGGTTTCCGACATTTTGTGTGATATTATCGGCATTACAGAAGGGGGCGAACAATTTGACAATAGGCGAACGCCTAAAAAACTGCGCAAGGCACTTGACCTTACGCAACAGGAATTTGCGGACAAACTCAAAGTAAGCAGAAGCAATATAGCAACCTATGAAGTGGGGAAAAACAATCCTGCCGATGCCGTAATCAATCTTATCTGCCGAGAGTTCAATGTATCGGAAGGGTGGCTGCGGACGGGCGAAGGGGAGATGTTTGTAAAGCAAACGGAGGACGACGAACTTGCCATGGTGTTTTCCGCTGTCGCCGCTTCTGACGACGATCTGATTAAGAGGATCATCCGGGCATATTGGAAGCTGGACGATAAGGAGAAAGCCGCCGTGAGAAAACTGATTGACGGCTTTACCCCGGCCAGCTCCGGCCCCGCCGCCCGGTCTTCGCCCCCACTCATACACTTACTACTGAGGATGAGGCCTGCGCCGAGGCGGAGCAGCAGACCGAGCTTATCTACTGGCAGATTCTTTCTGAGAAGATAGCCAAGGCGGAAAAGTCGTCGGAATCTTCCACGCCAAGGGCTGGCGGTGGTACGGCAAAACAGGCGTAAAAAATAAACCTGGCGAGGCGTGAACCTCATCGGGCAGAAGAAAGGAGTATGTTCTATGGGCGGTAACCTGACATATCAGGAGGAGCGCCGCGAGGAGCTGATCGGCGGCAAGGTGGTCATGATGGCCCCCGCCTCCACGAATCACACGTTTGTTTCCGTCAATATCCATGGCATCTTCTGGCACTATCTGAAAAGGAAGAAGTGTGCCCCCATTTCTGACGGTTCCACCGTGTACCTCACGGACGAGGATCACTTTAACCCAGATATGATGGTGGTCTGCGACCCGGACAAAATCAAGAGCGACGGCATCCATGGCGCTCCTGATCTGGTGGTGGAGGTTCTTTCTCCCAGCACAGCGCGGAATGATAAGACCCACAAAAAGGATGTGTACGCCAGCTGCGGCGTCCGGGAATACTGGCTTGTCAGCCCTGGCGACAAGACCGTGGAGGTCTACCGCACCGATGGAATTGAATTTGTCCTTCACGAAATTTACGCCCTGCGCCCTGACTGGGAGCTGGAGAAAATGTCCGAGGAGGAGCGGGCAGCGGTGGAGACCCATTTCAAGTGCAGCCTGTTTGACGATCTGGAAATTTCCCCGGAGGATATTTTCTGCCGCACGTTCTAAAGAGAAAAAAATCCGCCCCTGGTGTTGCAGCACCAGGGGCGGGAGGAATGAGTTTCCGCGTTAGCGGCCAGGAGCAGGCGATCAAGGGCCTTTCCCTGGAGGCACAGCAGGAGGATTTGGAAGAGTATGCCAGGAAACGGGGCTAGATGATCGTCGGCGTCTACATCGACGCGGCGAAGACGGCCCAGAAGCGTCTAGGCAAGTTGGTGAAAATACGTTTCCAACTCGTTCAAGTCCATGTTCACCGTCTGCGGCAGGGCTTTCTCCAAAACGCCCTCTTGAATCAAGCGCCGTGTCCGAGCCTTCCGTTGCTTCACCCGGTCACGGGCCTGGGCTTCTTCCAATCGGTGCTTGTCTTGAAGCAATTTCTTCTCATTTTCTGTCATCTGTCATGAGTGCCCTTTCCAGCCATACTGGCCCTTTGATATTAAAATCATCTGATTTGGTGCTGTTTTCTGCCATTTTGGTATCGAAAGCACAAAAAATGGCATCAGATACAAATTCCCTGCACAAATATAAGAAATCTGGTATCTGGTGCTTATATTTGGGGGCTCATTCAATTCATTATGGTATCAAAACGGCCCACTGTGGTATCAAAAACTATCCACAAAATCCAATGCCGTATCATCTGCTTCCTGCTGATCTGCCTAGGCGATATTCTCAGCGGAAGCTGGTTGAGGCGGAATACTCTGCAACAGGTTGAGCAACGTGCCTGCTGTGCTGACTGGTGCGGAGATGAGCCAGATATTCATAACCCTTGGCGGTGGCCCAGATGTCCTCGTTGATAACCACCCGGCCAGCGTCAAACTCTCTGAAATTTTTAATCAGACAGCCACCGCCGCCAACCACATACAGCTTCATCAGTTCCGGGTCATACTCATGCTCCCGCAGGCGGCGGAAGATACCCGCAATATAGTCCTTGGCAGTTACCTGGATCGCGGACAGGGAGCGTTCACTGATACTCGCAGTTCCGTGCCGGAGCACCTGGTCGATGATCGCTTCGTCAGCGGCAGAACCGTAGAGCCTCAGCAGGTTCTCCCGAACCGCCAGTATACATTGATGCGTCCCGTATTTCTCGGTGAAGCACTTCTTTTCCTGGGGGCGGCGATCATTGATATGCCTTCTATATCCAGTCGTTCAGCCACAAGCGGGTTAGAAAAGTCTACCGTCGTTATTCTGTGCGACTGCGGTTATGTGGGGCGCAGCCTGCGTCCTGCTGTCCTGTGACCCAGCTCTGGAACAGGCGGTCACTTCCTGCCGGGACAGCTGAGGGCGTTCTGTGTCCCTTATTGCCTGTTCATTTTCGGCTGTAATCTGGCCACAGATATCATCTTTCTGTGCAAATGGCAAATCCAAGCCGGCGGAATCAGCCTGTTCCATGTTTTGACGGCGGCCTTCTTCGCTCTGCTGAGCGCGGCCGGCTCTGTCCTGCTGGAATGGTACTGTCCCCTCCAGGGATGGAAAATTGAAGGCGACCTCTGGCGCCACCCGCGGAAATACGTTCTGCCGGCTATTATGCTTCTGTTGGCCGGGCTGGAGTATGTTCTGACAAAAACGCAGAGACGCATAAGATTACTTAGCGTCTCTGTGCTTCTGCGCGTTTGCCTTGGCATTATCATTGTACCAAAAGTAAGAGCGACATTAAGGCCGCACCTTACGATATTACGGTTCCCTTACGGTTTCCGCCACCGCTTCAGGGTAGGAAACCAGCCGCGCATCATCTTTTCTGCCTCCTCCTGGGTTCCCATAGGGCAGCCGTTCTCCGCGTTGAATTTCAGGTTAAAGGCAATGATGTCGTCCATCGTGGCGTCTGGGGCGGTAAAGGTTCCGTTTTGGTAGCAGTAGCGGCAGTAGTCGCCGCTGGGAGTGCCATCCGCCTCGGTGCCTGCGTCCTCGGGCTTGTCCAGGGGCATACCGCAGCACTGGCAAAATTTTCGTTCTTCCATGGAAAAAACCTCCTTATGTTGGGCGGGATCTGTTCCTCCGCCTCTGACACAAGGATACGCCTTCAAACTTGACACGGCCTGTCCGGTTTCATAGACCGCCAAAAACTTTTTGCCTTCTTGGATAAGAATATCCCGCCAATACCCAGGAGAAAGCACCTCCAGCTGGCTGCCAAAGGACAGAAGGAAGGACAGCAGCCATTGGTCCGCCGGAAAATTGCAGTTCACCAGCAGACGGCCGTCCGGCTCCCGAGTGATCTGTCTCGGATGGAAGTAGTCCTGCACCCGCCAGGCAGCGGCGGGATGGAACCGGAGCCGCAGGTCTACTCCTGATTCCCTGCCGGCAGACGGGGCCTCCAGCCGGTCTGGGGGATTTCGGGGCGGACAGTTGCCCTCCTCTGGAACCAATTCCTCCATCCGTGCCAAGCGGAAGATACGCCAGTCCTGCCGGGTCCGGCAATAGGCGGACAGATACCAGCACCCGCTCTTAAATACCAGCCGGGCAGGCTCTACAGTTCGGCGGCTTTTCTCCCCGGCGGAGCT
Source organism: Oscillibacter sp. (assembly GCA_022795445.1). Taxonomy (GTDB): domain Bacteria; phylum Bacillota; class Clostridia; order Oscillospirales; family Oscillospiraceae; genus Oscillibacter. The sequence goes on from JAAWGR010000104.1 coordinate 4,800, forward strand.
GTAGTAGGTGAAGGACAGAGGCTGACGGGCCAAGACGGCCCCCTTCACCAGAGCGAAGGTCTCCCGTTCCGCCGCGCCGCTGCCCCAGTCGGTGAAGTCTACCTCCAGCCAGTCTCTGCCCTCCCGGCGAAACAGGGTGGTCAGCTGGGCCAGTGTTTCCCGTTCCGCCGCTCCGCCGGAAGCCAGGACTGCCTGGAGGGCGAACAAAATTTCGTCCTGCTGGGACTGGGAGAGGAGGGCCTTGTCCAGTACAAATTGGTCCATCAGCCGGATGCCGCCCCCTTGTCCCTGCTGGGTAAACACCGGGATGCCAGCGGCGGAGAGGGCGTCGATGTCCCGGTAGATGGTCCGCTCCGATACCTCCAGCCGCTGGGCCAGTTCCACGGCGGTGACAGCCCGCTTTTCCACCAGAAGGTATAAAATTTCAAAGAGACGGCTGTTTTTCATAGGACCTCCAAATTTCAAGGGTTCCATATTTAAACCGGTTTCAGGTTGCTGAAAGCCGTTATCCGCATACCTTCCCTAATGCAGTCAACGCCTTTAGTGTGCCTTCTACGTTTTCCTTATGCCAGTTTTTATATCCCCCGGCGTACTGGCTGGCGAGGAGACCGGACGTGCGCAAATCGCTCAGCTCCTTCTGCTGCGTGGTTAGCCGGGTATCATCCTCTCCAGAATGGATAGTGATAACCGTGTTGAGCAGGTCATCTGCCAGCTCTACCGATTGAATTTCCCGGTAGGACAGCACCAGGGATGTGTCCTTGCGCAGATTGGCCCACAAGGGGTCGAAGGGGAGGAGGATCAGCTCGTCTTTGCACGTTTGGAGTACGCACAAATTGCATTCCACGAAAGATTTAAAAACGAGACGATTTTGTCGCTGAGGTTATTCGGGGCGGGCTGAACGATGATACAGCGGCCATCCAGCGGCTCATATCCGGCTTCCTGGGCAAATTGTTTGATCTTTTTTTCATGTGCCATGGTGTGTTGCCTCCTGCCAGAACATCCATTTTCTGTTTTTGAACAGACAGGCGGGATGAATTTAATGCAGCGCTGCTGTTCGGAATCTTTTCAGCCCACGGGGGTGACGATGGGCTGCCGTTGGCGTCCACCAGAACGCTCATACCGCAGCCCGCCATCTGGGCGGACGAGGCCAGCACACAATTTACGACGGTCTGGGTATCCACGATGATCTTCTTTACGTTGGCGACTCTCTGGGAGTAGACCTCCACAAAGCGGTCTGGAGCTGGTGGCGGGCCGCCTCCTCGTCGTCACAAAGATAAATTGGAATCATGCCGTGTCATCCACCTTCAGTTCCTGGACGGACACACCGCCCGCCCAGCTTGTGGATGCGGCCGTGTTGGGACAGTCCGCCAAAATCCGCTGGTAGCTGGCCAAGCCCACTCTCCGGCCCTTCCCTTTGGCGGAAAAGCCTGCCATCCAGATACTGTTCGGATCGATGGTTCCAGCGTAGGGGTTAGATACCCGTAGGGACAACGTATCTCCTTGGGCCAGCAGGAGGCTGCGTACTTGGGGGATGCACAGATTACCGGTCTGGGTGGAGGCCTGGATCTTCTCCCCAATGCGCCGGTCAAAGCCCGCATCCAGCTCCGCCAGGGCGGTCCACAGGGCATCCAGCTCTCCTTCGTCCACTTGCTGGGACAGATAGACCACCAGCCCCGTGATCAGCGCCGCCATCACCAGAACAAGCAGATAGTAGAGAACCAGATACTCCGGCTGAGTTTCCATCTGCAAAATGAAGAAGACCTCCATAGCCGCCTCCAGGGCAAAGAGGAGCAGAACCATCCGGCGCTGGCCGGAACCCTCCAGCAGCAAGCGGAACCAGTGCCCAAAGCGCAGCCAATACAGCAGAGCGGCGGAGGCCGGCCCGATGACCAGATGGATGGCCACTACCACCGCAAACTGGAACTCGCTGTTCAAAAGCTGGATCTGGGCGAGGCAGGACGCAGCCACTTGAAACACTCCCACCATGCATACAGCGGCCAAGGCCCGCTGCCTGCATGGTTTCCAGCAGCGGGGAGAGCAGCAGAGGGGGCAGCTTTTTCAGGCGGATCCAGCTCCGCTCGTCCATGGCGGCGAACAGGTAGGCCGCCAGAACCGTGTGGGAGGTCAGGTATCAATGAAACTGAGCAGACAATCCTCTAGTGTAAACACAGCGAATACCTTCCTTTTGCAGGGTATCATACTATGCCATCCAGGATTTTGTCAAATTTCTTCTCGGGCAGACTCCCGCGTGTCACAAGCTGGCCGTTGTGGACCAGAGAAAAGCGGCGGAATTGATTCCTCAAAACCGCCGCTCGTCAGGTGTTAAGAAAGCTGTGTGAATGTGGAGTGCTGCCTCCGGTATGTATCGTTGTCCTTCTGCTTCAGCTCCCGCTCCACCTGGGCCAGCTGACGCTCCAGGTCTTTGATCTTTGCCTCGTCGGTCTCAGCATTGAGCCGCTGCTCCAGCTCTTTCTGTTTCTTCTTCAGCTTTTCGATTTCACGGTCCACCTTGTCGCTATTGCACTCCCAGACCTCGTCCTTCCCCTCTTTCTTCTCTGGGCCCTTTGCACCCTTATCTGCCTGATCAGGTTCCTCCGTCTCGGGGGCATCCGCATTTGGCTTTTTCGCGTCAGGGGCGACCTCTGTCTGTTTCGGGGTTTCCGCCGACCGCTCTGGATCGTCGAAATAAATCTTGGGCTGGCCGTCTTTATCCTTACCCATCCAGTAACGGCCGGATGGCTCTTGCGGTTCTTCCGGTATATATTCATCTACCACAGGTTTCAGCGGGCGGCCCTTTTCCTCCTCCGCGGGCTTCTGTGTTCCTAACACCTTCTCAGCAGCTGTCAATGGCTGGACTGTGCCAGTGTTCACACCAGAAATAGGCGTCATAAGGCATTCCTCCTTGAAATTTTTATGCAGAAAATGAAACCGTCGGTTCGGACTCTGCCGGAGCGGCGGCAATCTCGCCGGTTTCAGTATAAATAACCGGATCGCTGTCAATCGGCTCTACTGCCTCAACGGGTTTGTTTTTCAGCACCGCTTTCGCCGCCTCGCTGATCTGGACCAGATCGGTTCCCTGAGAGGAGTGGACCAGTTCTGCACCTTCCTCTGCCCGCTTGCGCTCTTCCTGCCGCTTTTCGATGGCGGCCTCCTGTTCCAATTTCGCTTTTTCCCGTTCCGCCTTTGCTTCGGCCTTCATTCCCTTGTCCAGCTTTTCTTGGTATTTTACCGCCTTTTCCGTACACTCGCCGGTGTAGCCCAGCGCTCGTTTCATCTTTTCGGTGTCGCCTTCGGCGCTGGCCTGCCGGTACACGCTCATAGGCGTACCCGACAATTTAATATTGCAGCTTGCACCCAGGAGCCCATCCATCATCTGTATGTTCATGTCTGCACCCCCTTTCTATCATAAAATTCAGCAAACGTTCTTTGCTGTTATCAGTCTATCGGGCAGAGAGCAGCGTTTCAAGGGTTTTGTATTGAAATGCGCTCTGGATGTCATGAAATGCTTTGCGGTGACCGCGTTATTACGGCGTATTATTGAGGCCAGCTTTTACTGTCAACGCCGGAGCGATTTTGTAGTTTTTGCCGAACAGGAAATGTCGAAAAATGGCGGGTAAAGGTGTACAGCCCTTGAATAATTATACTTGCCGTTT
>JAAWGR010000105.1 GCA_022795445.1 Oscillibacter sp.
TAAATACATCTAATTCCCGGACATATTTGCGTAGTATCTGAACTTTCCCCGCCACCTCCCGTCTTGTCCCGTCTTCTTAAATATCCTGTCCCCTTACAGTAAGTCTAACGTATCGGCCTAAATTCTATGAAACTGCGAAAGGAAGTGTTTTCATGGATTCAGTGTATGTCGGATGGTTATCCATCCTCCCACCGATCATCGCCATCGCTCTGGCCTTAATTACAAAAGAGGTCATCTTCTCCATCGTCATCGGCATCCTGTCTGGTACAATCATTTACACCTTTGCGGCCGGCCTCAATCCGCTGGTAGCGCCCTTCAGCGTGTTGTTCCAGATCATGAATGGCTGGATGGACGTAGACATCATGATCTTCTGCTTTATGCTGGGAGGTTTGATTTGGCTTGTAAACGCATCCGGCGGTGCGCAGTCCTACGGGAAGTGGGCTGCTACTAAAATCCGATCTAAACGTTCCTCTGCCCTGATGACGTTCCTGTTGGGCATCATCCTCTTCATCGACGACTATTTTAACTGCCTGTCCGTCGGTACCATCATGAAGCCCATCACCGACCGTTACAACTTGAGCCGTGCGAAGCTGGCGTATATTATCGACTCTACGGCGGCTCCTATCTGCATCATGATTCCGATCTCCAACTGGGCTGCTGCCGTTGGCGGGTATCTTGCCGTTACGGGCGCTTTTGATTCGGAATTTGGTGCCTTTGTTGGGGCTGTCCCCTTTAACCTGTATGCCATCTTGAGTCTGATCATGGTGTTTATCGTCTGCGCTTTCGGCCTCGATTTCGGCCCCATGGCTAATGCGGAGCGGAAAGCGGAGGCAGGTGACCTGGGCATTGAGACGACTGACGATGGTGAACCGGAGGCGGACGCAGTCAAGCCACAATCTAATCTTCTCGATATGCTGGTTCCCATTATCGTCTTTATTACCACCTCGATTCTGTTTATGATGTACACCGGCGGTTTCTGGGGTGAAGATCCTGCCTTTGCTGGCAACTTTGCCGCTGCCCTCGGCAACTGCATGGCGGCACACTCTCTGGTCTGCGGAAACTTTATCGCCTTGATTGTGTGCTTTGTTATGTATTTGCCCCGTAAGATCATGACCTTCAAGGAGTACTTTGCCAACCTGGGCAAGGGTATGTGCAGCATGGTCAATGCCGGCATCATCCTAGTGCTTGCTTGGAGCATCGGCGGTATCTGCCGCGACCTGCTGTGTACGCCCGATTTCATGAAGAATTTCGTGGAGTCCACCGGCGTCCCCGGCGCGTTGCTGCCGGCCTTGGTGTTCCTGGTGGCCGCGTTCCTCAGTTTCTCGATTGGAAGCTCTTGGGGCACCTTCGGTATCCTGATCCCCATCGTGGTTCCTATTGCACAGTCCATCTGCCCCGATCTGCTCATTGTTTCCTTGGCTGCCACACTGGCCGGAAGTATCTTTGGCGACCACTGCTCGCCGATCTCCGATACAACCATCCTTTCCAGCGCTGGCGCACAGGTCAAACACTTGGAGCACGTTTCTACGCAGATGCCCTACGCCTTGACAGTAGCTGGCTGTAGTTTGATTGGTTACCTCATCTTAGGTTTTACCAACGGAAATCTGGTCATCTCTATGGCCGTTTCTATTGTGCTCCTCGTGGGTGTGGTCTTCTGGTTCCATAAGATGTGGTTGTCCAAGAATGCCGATAGCAAAGCTTAATCGAAGATAGGGCCATATTTATTTCCGTCATCGCACTCAAAAGACCTGCCGCAGTTTTTGCGGCAGGTCTTATTTATACGGTGGTTCCGCAGGGGTTTTCGCGGTCTGTGAACCACGGCCTAGAGGCTATTGAAGACCCCCATCTGCTACAGAGAACATCTCAAGGGCATTGCCCTTGAGCGTCCTGCAGCCTTACGAAGGATAGCTAATACTTCATGGAAAGCTGTGGTTTCAGTCAAAATTATATCGAGTCACAATGGGAGCCCGTCCAGTGATTTTGTCCCGATAATATTCATACAAGCTAATTCCCAGGAAAGAGCCGCTGATATTGGTGACATTGGTAAAGCCGTTGCCCTGCAAACAACACAAGGCGTAGTAGGATCGTTGGCTGGACCGGCAATGGAGGTATACCGGCCGGTCCTTAGGAATCTCGTCCAGACGGCCGCGCAGCTGCGACAGCGGGATATTCACCGAATTGGTCAGATGACCTTCTTCATATTCATCGGGTTCCCGCACATCGATGATGTAGGCCCCGGCTTCTACCAAACCGCGCACCTTGCTGACAGGAACTTGCTTCATCCGCCCATACAACACGTTCAGGCCAACCAGAGCCGCCATGTTCACCACATCCTTAGCGGTGGAGAAATGGGGTGCATAGCAAAGCTCCATCTCCTTCAAATCCTCCAGATCGCCACCCATAACAACCAACGCTGCAATGACGTTCACCCGTTTATCCACTTCCCCATGGCCGATGGCTTGGGCGCCCAACAGTTTCCCAGTAGGAACTTCAAAGACCAGCTTGAAAGCCATATAGCTGCACCCGGGCATAATACCCACTTTATCGTTCGAGAACAGCAGCACGCTGTTGCAGCTGTACCCTGCTGCTTGAGCCGCTTTTTCACTCAAGCCGGTACAGGCGGCGTTCAAGCCAAACAGGCGAACGCAGGATGAGCCGATAAAACCCTTGTTGCTATGAGGCATGCCGTAAATGTGGTCAGCTGCTGCCCGAGCCTGCCGCTGGGCCGGTCCCGCCAAGGCGAGCCGCCCAGGCCGGTGAGTGAGGGCGTTATAGCTCTCGATAGCATCTCCCACAGCGTAAATATTGGGATCGTTGGTCTGATAGTTATGATTTACCTTAATACCGCCAGTCTCGCCGATTTCCAGACCGCAGTCCCGCGCCAGTTCGGTTTCCGGTCTGACACCCACGGCCATAACCACTGCCTGGGCAGGCAGCACAAGGGGCACTCCCTCCCGGGTTGCAGTGATCGTGTCCTTACCGATCTCGGTGACTGTAGTGGAAAGATATAAGGCAATGCCGTTGTCGTTCAGCTCCTTATGCAGAATCTGGGCCATATCTTCATCAAAGGGAGCCATAACTTGGTCCATCCCCTCAATGACGGTCACATGTTTGCCCGCCTTGCAAAGGTTTTCCGCTGTTTCCAGGCCGATAAAGCCGCCGCCAACCACCGCTACATCAACAACGCCAGCGGTATCCATACGAGCCTTCACTGCACGGATGTCTGTAACATTGCGGACGGAGAACACGTGATCCTGGTCAATGCCTTGAATACTCCTTGGCATCACTGGAGAAGCGCCAGGGGAAAGGACGAGCTTGTCATAGCTCTCCTCGTACTCCCTCCCGGTGTCCAGCTCCTTCACCGAAACCGTCTTCCGTTCCCGATGGATCGCAGTGACTCGGCTTCGGACGCACACATCAATGTCGTGATTCATCTTGAATGCCTCCGGGCTCATCATCACCAGATCCTCACTGTTCTCCACCACGCCGCTCAGGTAATAGGGCAGAGAGCAGTTGGAAAAGGAAACATGTTCTCCCTGCTCAAAGATTGTCACCTTAGCGGAAGGATCCAGTCTGCGCACTCTGGATGCCGCTGAAGCGCCCCCTGCCACGCCGCCGATCACAACCAATTTCATGAAATCATCCTCCTCTTTTTATTGATCAGTTTGTGTCATGATTATAGCACTCTAAGGGCATTCTTTTCCTGATTATGTTGTTTACCGGCTTGTTATATTCTCTGAATTCCTTGCCTATTTATTAGCCATCTATTAAAATAAAATCAGCAGTACCCGTTAAAATGCCGCTATCACATTTCACAGGAGGCTCTGCCATGAAAGATTATACGATTTTATCCCAGGAAGAGAAAGATGCCCTTGTCAAAAAAGCGATGGATGTGGGCTTCCAGACGGAGACCGACTACGGCAACTGCATCCAGAGCTGTCTGAACGGACTCTACGCCGCTTTTCCAGACTTTGGCATCACGGAGGATATGCTCCGCGGCTGCTTTGGTCTTGCCGGTGGCTGCGGCTGTTCGCTTCAGGGCACCTGCGGCGCTTTGAATGCTGCTGCCTGGGCAATCAGCCTATGCTATGGACGCCCCATTGACGATCTGGGCGGGGATTACGAGAGCTGCCATGAGAAGGTGCGGGACGTTGTAGAGAAGTTCCGCCAACGCTACGATGGCATCCTGTGCTCTGAAGTCATGTGCCACACGATGGGCGCGGTATACGACTGGAAGACCCCAGAGGGCGATTTGGGGTACATGGAACATAATGGCACCTTCCACTGCGCTACCGCCGTAGCTTTTTGTGCCGAGATTGTCGCACGGATGATTGTCAACGGTGAGCTGAAGCGGACCTGATCGCCCCCTCTGCTGCCTACATGAAAAGGACGCCAAGAGGCGTCCTTTTTTTGCACGATTATGCCTCCAACACGCCGCCCACCAATACATAATAGTCTGGTATGCTCACGCCGTCTGACCAGAGTACTGGGAAGCCTAGCTTGTCGGCCACCAGATCCACTGCCAGAATACCCACAGCCTCCAGCGCAAAACGCATCCGATCCGGATGCAGGCAAGGCAGGCCAGAGAGTCGTGCGCATTTTTTGCACTCCATACACTCCTGGGCCGCTAATGCGTAGCCTCCTTTCACATGTTTCTCCAAATCCAGCATCTCTCGGTCGAACAAACGCTTCTGTGCCGTAAGCTGCTCCTGCGCCTGCTCCACTGTGGGCAAACCCCGGTTAGACAATTGGTCTACAATCAGATGAAGCCGGGAATACTTCGCCCAAAATGTCCTGGGATCAAAGGAAAAACTGGGACAAGACCAAGTTCCGGCAAAGCCGGGACATTCCTTACAGCGGCTCAGGGTTGTCTCGAAATCATAGTATCGTTCCATCAGCTCCGAAACGTCGATGTATGCCTCAAAACGCCTTTTTTTAATATGGCGGATATTGCTCTCCATTGCTATTCTCCTTTTTCAACAGATGCCCGATTCGCGGCAGCTTCCATGTACAAAATACTGGCCATAATGATCGCTGACCCTACCCAAGCAGTGATGCCCATGGCTTCATGCAGACATAGCACCGACAGAATGCACCCTGACGCTGGTTCCAGAGCAAAAAGAATCCCTACACGATTAGCGGGGACGACCGCCTCGAAATGAGCTTGCAGGGTATAGGCCGTCGCGCTGCAGCCCACCCCAAGGATGATCATAATTCCCAGATCTGTCATAGGCATTTCCGGCCCATGCAGCCCGCCGCTCACGCCTCCCAGAATACCGCCCCATAAAGCGATAAACCCCATGAGAAAGGTTGTGAACAGCAGAGAGTCTATATGCTCCTTTTTGGACACCCGCTCCACCAGGAGGATATGCAGAGAACCGCAAGCGGCCGCTGCGGCACAGAGCAGATCGCCCAAATTGATCTCCAAACCAGCATTTCCCGGGGTGTAGCAAAGAAGAAAAATGCCCACCAGACAAAGCAGAGCACTCTTTGCCACAATGGCCGACAGTCTGACCCGGAATAGGATCAAATTCAAGAGCGGAACCATCAGGAAAGACAGGCTGGTAAAAAAGGAAGCCCGCACAGAGGTCGTATATTTAATGCCCAGAATATTGAACACCAGCATGGCCGTCAGGAAAAAGGAGAGAAGGAAAGCGCATTTCAGCGTGTCCCAGTTCATTCGTTTCAGCCGCCCTAGAGAGAACAGAAGCAGCGCCAACGCTGCCGAGGAGAATCGCACCACAATGATCAGAAAGGTGGGATAGTTCTCGATCAGTTTGGTTAGCGGATAGGTCAGTCCCCACAGCATCGCTGCCGCCAACAGGGCGCCAGATGCTAGAATCTGGCCGTGCGAAGTGTTTCGCTCGTCCAATTTATCCATTATAGGTCTCTCCTCTCTTCTCGATCAAAGCCAGCTGTATCCCTGCCCCGCGGATGGAAAAGGCAAGATTCATGGAGGTCTTCACGTCCTCTAAGGACACATCCAGATTCGGCTCAGTAGGCACCATATCCGGATATTCGTCCAGGATACCCAACCCCTTGGGAAAGCCCAGAGCCGCAGCATAAAAAAAGATATCCCGTTCCCGCACGATGGTATATTTGACCACCTGATAGATCGCTGAGGGGAGGTTCAGGCGAATCTCAAAATAAATCTCATCCTTGAACGCACTGAGCACATTTTGAACATAGTGGGAGGTAGATCCGTCTCCGCAGGTACGCAGGAGCTCGTCGTTAAAGTTATAAACCAATGCCGCGAAAACATCCCGCTCTGTTTTCAACCGCATAACGCAGTAGTTCTTTCCTTGGGAGAGGATGTCCCCCTTGAGCAGAGACAGGATCTGGTAGATGAAATAAGCGTTCTTTTTCACACCGGCCGCCGTCAGAAGGGCTGGAGCTCTCTCGGCAGACCCGGACCACCATCCGACATCCCGCAGCTGCACAACGTTATAAGGCTTTCTGGTATGGAGCAGCCGATCCAGGGCCAGGATACTGTGGGCAACCGAGTCGTTGCCATAGGAGCGGGTAACGGTTCGCGGGTCCTCCTTTCGAAGGGCCACATCGAAACCAGCCTGCGTCAGAACGTCGTGAAGGCTGGATATCTGCTCCGGCGTATCCTCCTGACCAGTCAAAAGAGTAACCCGGTCAGGACGCAGGCTGGCAATCAGCCCAGTCAGCCGGCAGCCCAGCATATCCATATCTTCACAGCGCACCAGCACCTCTAGTTGCTGTTCAATGGCGGCCAGCGGGACGCCGTGAATATCTGCTGAGACCTCCAACCGTATACTGTTTACAACAGAGTTATTGTTCCGCTGGGCATTGAGTAAGGTCATCATGCTGTTGATCAGAGAGACCAGTTTGGCGGAAGAGATGCGTTCCAGCCGCTCCTGGCAGGTGCTGCTCTTTACCAAAGGCTGATATCGCTCACGATGTTCCGCCGGGGTACATTTAAACCACCGATAGAAATATTTCTCATAATAGGCTGTGGTAGAAAAGCCCACTTCCCGGGCAATCTGGCTGATCTTTTTGTTGGTGTCCAATAGGGGAATCTCCGAGGCCTCGACCCGGGCAAAGCACAAAAATTCCCGGAAGCTCATGCCTGTACAGTTCTTGATGATATGGGAAATATAGAATTCACTCAAATACTCCATCCTGGCCAGCTCTTTCAGCGATATTTTCTCCGAATAATGCTGATAGATATAGCTGATAATCCGGCTGATGCGCTCAATGGTGATGGGATTGTCTCCCTCAAAATTAACCACCACATCTTCATCAAAAACGAAAAGATTGAAATGCTTCTCCACATGCTCGATGGTATCAATCATCAGTTTGATGCATTGGTTGCGGTAATCAAAGTTCCGGGACAAGCTGTGGAGGAGAATCTCTAACAACAATTCCTTCAGCCGGTCATGCTTGAAGGCCATCCCTTTTCGGGTATAGGTTCGGTAACAGGATTTGCTTAGAGAAGGGAAATACTGTGAAAAAAAATAGGTGCTGGGCTGGATCAGCGCTACGACATTATCCTTGCCATTGGAGGCGATGTTATGGATCTCATGTCCGCAATTGGTGAAGATGTCCCCTGCCTTGAGGGTATAGTTGCAATAGCCGCTGCGCAGCAGAACTTCTCCTTTTAATACAAAAACGAACTCAATATCCTGGTGGTAATGTACAGGGTCCTCCAGTATATTGCCGATCTTAATGTTGATAGGGAAATTATCCGAGTAATTGATCTTTTCAAAAAGCATTCGCCCTTCTCCTCCTGCTCAAGTTACGGCCGCGCATAAAGGTGCATATCTGCGGCAGATGTCTTCGGCTGCGATTGAGAGCCGCGAGTGCCTTAACACTTTTATTTTATTTATTATACCTGATATTTTGTAAAATAGCAACTGCTTTGCCTCTTGGGGCCAGAACGACCGTATTTAAAGTTTAACAAAGGGAATATCAATTTGCGTTGTTTGTGGTAATGGTAGTTTTAGACTATAATTGTGTGTAGAACAAAAAGGGACTCCAGTATATGTTTGGTAATAATCGAAAAAAGATACGGAAGAAAAGAGCGCCTTCCCAAGAGGCACTTTCAGAAAAATTGAATGTTGACAGGCAGACCATTTTAAAATGGGAAAATGGCTTGTCGGTTTCAAACGGCAATTTGCTCATAAAAATATCGCAGGTTTTGGAAATTTCTGTGGAAACTTTTTGAATTGAAAATGCGTTCAAGTATTGCAAAAAAGTATGCGAAACCAAACTACCATAATTGAATATTTTAGCCGCTTCTCTCATTGTTCATAGAATAAAAACGGGACTAAACCAGCACACCCTTAGTTTTACGTTGATAAGGAAGTATTCACAACAACTTATCATCAACGCTGACAAACAGGGTGCAAGCAAGAGCAGAGAACACATCACTTTCATTA
>JAAWGR010000106.1 GCA_022795445.1 Oscillibacter sp.
GCTACTAACGGAATTAACCTGTTTTGTTTGAAATCCCCGCAAATCTTGATTTAACAAGACTTGCGGGGATTTCTATTTGGTATTTAGTGTGCATCAATAAACGGAATATTGCGGACAGCACGGAGAGAATAAATATACGTAGTATAGGAATATTTATGCTAAATCCTAAATATGTCATCCTCGGTTTCCAAGAATATGTTTGTTGCTTCCCGCGCTGAATTGCACATGCCAGTAAGCATTCTTTCGGATTTAGCCTTAAAAGATAACCATTCTTTTGCACTCGCTGTTGGAAGAAGTCGTTTACCTAAAGTCACACTAGAAATTAACTTCCACATATAGAACAATACTTTTCGTACAAAATTGTAATAATTGTGTTCACTTATGCTACTTATTTGCGCTTCTTTTAATCCGTTTGGGACAGTGAGAATCATAACAAGTTTGTCGAAAGCGTCAACAATCAATGGGAGATCATCTTCGCAAGCAGATACTAATCTTTCAAGTTTTTTTACTTGCTCAGATAGACTAGCATCGAAATCAAGTTGAGCATGGTTATTTTCTTTACCAAAGTATAGCCATTCTTCATCAACATTATATTTCACCGAAATTAAACGAATCAGTGTTGGGGACGGATTCTCCACCCCTTTTTCTATTTTACTAACATGGGTTTGGCTTATCGCCAATTCTTCTGCAAACTGGCTTTGTGTTAATTGCCGCGCCTTTCTCACCTCAAGAATTCTACTTCCAACGTCAGCCATAACGCTCCCTCCGAGATATGTGTATAGAATTAAAAATCTGTTGTTGACTATATGGCAATCACATGATAAAATAGTACCATACTTCATGGATTATACCGATTCCTTTTATAAATTTCAAGGAGGTGGATTTTATACCAAGGACAACGAGCATCGACAACAAACCCCCTATTGGGGTGTTAATCGGCATGCGCTTAAAGAAATTGGGAAAAACCCAAAAGTGGCTGGCATTGCAAACAGGATTGTCCAAAAACTGTATTTGTAACATTATCAATGGCAAGGCGGTTCCGTCTCCTTTGACTTTGAAAAAAATTGCATGTGTAGCAGAGTTAGACGAATCGGAGCTGTTCAACGTTCTATTCTAGGAATTACTTTTGCCTGATAATTCCCCACGGATTTGAATAGCATCAGACAGGTCATATGAGGAGGTGAGACTATTGGCGTGGCTAACCGTTAAAGAAGTGGCACTTCTTTGCACTGTAACTGAAAGCGCTATTTGGAAAGCTATAGCACAAAATAAATATGAACATTGCTACGTTAATGGTGTAGGCCGAGGCGGCAAGCAGCTGCGAATCGACTTAGAATCACTTCCAGCAGAGGCCCAGGCCCGATACCATGGCGAGCAAGAGGAAAAGAGCGCCAATGCGCTGATGGCTCTCACAGACGAGAAGCGGGATATCGTATCCCTGAAATTGGCGGCAGTCAGAGCGTACCAGAAGTTTAAGAAGGATTATCCAAAGGCGGACAAGCTCCAGGCATTCCTAGCCCAATACAACGAGCAGCACCCGGATAAACCGTTGACTAAACGTCAATTAAACCATTGGGAAAACCTGTATAACCGAGACGGCGTGGACGGGCTGATAGACCGGCGCGGCGGCTACAACAAAGGACAGTCCTCTATCCAAGAGGATGAAAAGCAGGTATTCCTGGCCTATTGGGCTAACGAAAAGGGCACGAAAGACGGAGGTCCGTCCGTAGCATCCTGCTACCGCCTCACACAACAGGTATTTTCAGACCGTCAGCTCGCAAGTTTGTCCGCTTTTGAGCGGTTAGCGCGAAGCATACCATATCCAACGACGGTCCTTGCCAGACAAGGCGAGAAAGCGTTCAATGACAAATGTTTACCCTATATACCCATGGACTATACCAAACTGCACACAAACCAGCAGTGGGTAGCCGACGACCATGTATTTGACGTGCTGGTCAGATTTCCGGACGGCCACGTCGGACGGCCCTGGATCACCGGCTGGGAGGACAGGCGCAGCCGCTATATTGTGGGCTACCTCATGTCGGACCATGACCCCAATTCCAACAATATCCTGGACGCTTTCGCGCGGGCGGTCTCGGCTTGCGGCATTCCGGAAGGCGTGCTTCTGGACAACGGTAAGAATTATACCGTTAAAGACCTGTTTAACAGAGATTTTATAATGTCGCTTGCAAATCAAATGGCGCTTTCCGTCACGAACGCTATCAAGTTCAACGCCAAAGCAAAGCACATTGAACGCTTTTTTAAAACGCTGGAATACAGCTATATGATTCACCTGGAATCATACATTGGAGCGAATCCCAAACGCCGCCCGGAGAAACTGCAAACCGTCAATGATAAGCTCAAAGACAAAGCGATTCCCTATGAAGAGTTCGTCAAATATGTAGACTGCGCAATCGAAAAATACAACAACAGCCCCCATAGCGGCGAGGGGATGAACGGCGCGACGCCCTGTCAAGCCTTTATTGATAACATTACCGTTGGAAAGGTTACTTACCCCATTCGGACCGCCGATCCGGTTCTGCTTTCCATGTATTTCAAGCGCACAAGCAAGCTTCTTAAAGTGGGCCGGAACGGCGTCCGGGTGCCGGAGCTGGAGCTGTATTATGACGCCAACGAGCTGTTCCTGCATCAAGGGCAAAAGGTCTATGCGCGATACAACACAGATGACGTTCGGCAGGTGTACATCATTTCGGAGAAAGGGGAATTCATCTGTATGGCGGAAAGCAAGGAACTTGGCTGTCTGGATAATGAGCTGACTGCGCAGCGCCTCCGCAAGCTCAACGCCGAGAAAAAGGCCAGAAGGAAACAGGCTCGCGCATATCTCCCGGATATAGCGGTTCCCAGCGTCCAGCAGCTAGCCATAGAAAGCGGTCATTCCTTCAGCAAGCCCAATTTGGAGCTGCTACCGACCGCTCTGGCGGCTGATATGGAGCAGGAGGAAACCGCTCAAGCCATGCAGTCCGCACAGAAGCAACAAAGTGCCCGCCGCGAAAAACACGATAAATCCAAGAAGAATCGTGAACGCGATGACGCATATTTCAATCTTATTACAGGAGGAGGTCTTGACGATGCCGTTGGAGAATGACAGCAATTTCATAGCAGCTATGCGCGAACGCCTCACACAGTTCATTGAAACCAGCGGAACCAGCCAAAGCCGCATTGCCAAGGAACTTGGAGTATCCAAATCCACGGTTTCCCTGTTCCTTGGCGGGACCTACAGCGGCAACAACCATGAGCTTGCCCGGAATATAGAGCAGCTTCTCAGTATGGGCGCGGCCCGACAGGCCACAGCCCAGCCCCCAAAAATCTGTCTTGGCGTGAGGAACACCGTAGAAATTGAGCAAACCGCCAAAATTGCGCATGTTCAAAAAAGTATTGCCCTGATTTATGGGCCCGCCGGGTGTGGCAAGAGTACAGCGCTCAAACATTACGCCTCCACTACCCATGGTGTCATTTACGTGGAAGCCGACGCAACCGTCAACACAGTGCGCAGCATCCTGAAGCTGATTTTATCCGCCATGGGCGCGGAAGCGCACGGGTCTACTGCCGATCTGATGCAGTGCATCCTTGGAAAGCTGAGGGGGACAAGCCAGCTCCTGATACTGGATGAAGCACAGCATTTGAGCGAACGCTCCTTTGACGCTATCCGAGCCATCAATGATAAGGCGCACATTGGTATCGTTTATGCGGGGAATCCCAGCGTATTAAAGCGCATGTATGGACGAAGGGCCGAAGAATTTGACCAAGTGTACAGCCGAACCACCTATAAATGTCCTCTAAACAACACATTTACGAAAAGTGATATTTCCGCTATCTATGAAGGATTCGGCTTTAGCCGTGAATGTCTTGAATACCTCTGGCGCATATCAAAACGCCAAGGCGGCCTGCGGCTTATGGTCAACCAATGCCAGATTGCGCAAAACATCGCCTTGGCTACGGGAGAAGAGTTTTCGGTAGGACATTTGGAAGAGGCCGCCGATAAAATGGGAATTCGAGGTGCGGCATGATTTTCGAGTTACAAGAAGAAGTTCCAAGCGTGGAAATCCTTCCTTGTGAAGAGTGCACAAAATCCGGCATATTATCCGCCGTCAAGGACTATAAAGCCCTAATCTACGGCGTTTCCACAGTTGTACGTATGCTGGACAACATTACCGAAGGTGTCTACAATCGCAGCGAAGCAATTATAGCGGGCTTGCTGTTGGATAGAGGTGTATCTGGCACGATATTGGAATGGCGCTGCAGAGGTGTGCTGCTGCGTGTGAACGGCATGGACCTGATAGCCCTGGAGGAAGAGGTATTAGGCAACAGCGATTTCAACAATGAGTCATTTTATCCCGACACAGGTGGAACGTACACCTTAAAAAGTATGGACAAGATAATTGAGAAAAGGGCAGCTGCTAGGACAAATAACAGCCGCCCAGGTGCTAGGGGAACTTCCTCCAAGAAGTCCCTTACAGTATAACATCAGTTTTTCGGATTTTCAAGATAGAAAGGAGCGTTTTTGATGGAGCAATTCAAATTTGAGGACCTTGATATTACCAGGGCCAGCAACGAGACTATCGCCGAACTGGGCGAGCTGTTGTGGCACCGGACCAGCGACCGGAGCGAGGAAGAAGCGGAAATCGACCGAACTTATGAGGGAGTGCTTGACGCCCTGGCGGACAGTCTCGACCCGAAACAAAAGAAATTGTTTGAGCGATACCAACTGCAAGTAGCGGATGAATTGTATCTGGCGGAGTAGCGGCGCTTTGTCTGTGGCTTTAAGACGGCCATGCGGCTGGCGCTGGAAAGCATGAAGTAAGGAGGAACCTCGAAATGTTGAGCAGAAGAGTTTTGGACGCCTTGCGGGAACAGTTCCATGATGAATTCGGGGAACTGAGCGAACGGGACGGCTACATACAGCGCATGAAAGCCGAGGTCTTCGCGCTGATCAGCGGCATGGCCCTCAATGACAAGCAGCTGGAACTTGATGTGGAGGACGCTGTTACCGGCATTGTTGCATCTTCATCCCTGCTGGGCTTCTACATTGGACTCCGGACCGGGGCCGACATGGAGCGGAATATCTCTGACCACAATCTCCCGGAACAGATTTTGAAAGCGTTCGGAGAACTCAGAGGATAAAATCAATTCTACCCCCGTTATCACGCGTGATAACGGGGGTAGAGAAATATACGCGGGAAAATGTAAGCAGTTGCAGAAAGCCGCTGTAAAGCACCTTAAAACGCCAAATGCAAAGCCCCCACAAAACCGCTTGTACGGTAATGTGGGAGGCTGCTGCACTTATGAAAATCAGAAAAACCCTGCACCTGCATATTAGCAAAAGCGTATGGAAAAAGACGCTGGTAATTTTCTAAGAAAAACTGCTATGTAAATTTCTTAAAAGCAACGGCACTATGATAACAAACCACAAAGACAAGCGGCGTAAGGCGGTGATATAAGCTATGGACTATTCATGGGAAGAGGAGCTTACCCCGGATATGTTAGGGGATAACCTGTATTGTACCGTTGCCAAAGCTATAGGTGTTGAAAATCTTCTGAGACTGGCAAAGATCATAGGCGGCAGCAATTTTTATATGCCAATTGAAAAAGGGCTGCTGCGTCCTCTGCGAAACAAAAAGATTGCAGAGGAATACAACGGGTACAACAAGAAGGAATTAGCAAAAAAGTATGGAGTCACGCCGCGTATGGTTCAGAATATTGCAACTTCCAACGCGGCTGATAAAGCACATAAAATCAAAAAAAAACGGAGGGCAACAAAATGATTCTTAACGACAACACCATGAGAGGGGCTTTCGTAGCCTTCAACACCGTCTTCAATAAGGCGTTCCAGGAGACGGAGAGTCAGTATCCCCGTGTGGCTATGGAAGTCCCCAGCGGCACCAGGGATGAAACCTATGCCTGGCTGGGCGCTGTCCCTTCTATGCGGGAGTGGATTGGCGAGCGCGAGGCTAAGAACCTCTCCGCCTACGGCTACACCATCAAAAACAAGGACTTTGAACTGACGGTCGCTGTTCCCCGGAACGACCTGGAGGACGACCGCATCGGCATCTATAAGCCCATGTTTCAGGACTTAGCCCATAACGCCCGGCGGCATTCCGATAAGCTGGTGTTCGGCCTGTTCCCCCGTGGCTTTACGGAAAAGTGCTTCGACGGCAAGCCTTTCTTCTGCGAAAGCCACACTCCCGCCATCGAAGGAAAGAACGCCAAACCACAGAGCAACAAGGGTACTTACAAGCTGACGCCGGATAGCTACGGCGCCGCCCGCTCGCAGATGATGTGCCTTTTGGACGACCAGGGCGAAGTGATGTTCATCGTTCCGGACTTGCTGGTCGTGTCTCCGCAGAAGGAAGCCATGGGCCGGACCATTCTCATGGCAAATGAGATTCACCAGGAGGTCAACATCTACAAGGGCACCGCCGAGTTGCTGGTGGTCCCGGAGTTGGCAAGGAACCCGGAGCAGTGGTTCCTGCTTTGCACCAAGCGCCCGGTGAAGCCCTTTATCTTCCAGAACCGCCGCAAGCCGCAGCTTATTTCCAAAGATAAGTCCGGCGACGATAATGTCTTCTTCAAGAAAGAATACATCTACGGCGTGGATTCCCGCTGCAACGCCGGATACGGCCTCTGGCAGCTTGCCTTTGGGTCCACGGGTGAAGCGGATATGCCCACCGCAAAAGCTACTGCTTCCGCATCTGCCGCTAAATAAGAAAACCACTGGGCCTGCCTGCTGCGGTTATTCCAAGGTACGGCAGGCCCATCGCTAAACCTGCTGATAAAAGGGAGCGAAGAATGGATGCACTGACAGAAAAAATTGCGCAGGAACTAACGATAGATATGATACCCGATGGAATTTGGAGGGTAGTCGCTCGGGAAATCGGTACTGTAAATACCGTCAAGCTGTTTTACATTTTAAACGGGGATACGGTGTATGCTCCCAAGCCAGAGCACATACTCGTCCCCGCCCGCAACAACCTCATACTGCGTGAATTCACGGGCTACAACTGCGACGCCCTTGCTCGAAAGTACAGCCTCACAACGGGCTATGTCCTGCGTCTGTGTAAAGGAAAGGCTAAGGGGTGACCAAAACAGGCATCCCTTATGCCGGGCAACCGGAGAGTTTGATTTTAGTCCGCCTCCCTCGACTACGCGCCCGCGGTCCAGGGTGCATAAGCTGCTGGGCCTGTCCGAAGAAGACATCAAGAAGTACGGAAATATTTAAGGAGGGTTTAACATGAGTTTTGAGAACACCGCCCGTCACAACGCCGCTGTCAGAGGCTATATCCTCCGCATGCTGGTAAGGGGTTATCGCTACACACTGGCGGTTCGCCGCATCTCCAACGATCTTGTGCGGAACAGCATGGTCTTGGAACCGGATATTTGGGAGCCTTTGAAGTACCTCTATGACATGGGTTTCATTGAATTCACCGATAAGAACATCACGCCCGACAACGCCTACATTCAGGACGGCGTGGCGCGGCTCACAACGAAAGGCGTCCAATTCATTGAGAATGGGGATTATGAGGAAGCGGGGATTGATCTGTAATGGGAAAGCCTAGAAAGCCGCGCTCTGACGCGAAGATGTACCAGCTCCCTAAGGATATCCAGCGAGGCGTTCATGAGCGTTTGATTGACTGCAATATGAGCTATGCCGATATCCGCGCGTGGCTCGCAGAGAAGGGTTATAAGGTCAGTCAGGCGTCTTTGTCCCGCTATTCCTTCAAGGTGTTTGAAGCGGCGGAGCGCATCGCCGACGATCTGGAGAAGACCAAGGCCGTTGTCGATTTCATTGGCAGAAATCCCGATCTGGATACGACCGAGGTTACCAGCGCTATCCTTAAGAGCGGTTTGTTGCAGAAGATTTCCTCCGCCGAGGAAGAGTTCAACGACATGCCTATTGAGAAGGCGGGGCGGCTGTTCGTTCAGCTCTCCAAAGCCGAGGCTGACCGCAAGCGCACCGCCGCTGCTGTTAAGCGGAAGGCGGAGCTTGCTTTCGACCAAATGGAGGCTGGACTCTTGGAGGCAATCAAACAGCACCCGGAACTGGCGGAGGAACTTCACAGCGTTTTGGGCCGGGCGAGAAAACTTGTTCTTGACGAAGAGGGAGACCTCAATACCAGTTCGTAAAAATTTCAGCGGCCCGTCTCGAACCATTTTTGGGCGGGCCGCTCGCGTTGTCGTTGTGCATACTTATTCGGTTTGCTTTCAGGTAGTTCCGCTTAAATCACGTTTACTTCCAGGTAAAGTAACATATTTCAAGCTGGTTCAAGTTACATATTGCGTGACGGGTTACAAATGCCAAGAAATACCGCCACGGGGTCGAGTACGGGTCAGCTCGTTGGGGCACAGCGGACGATATACGCCCGTTCATAAATCCAAAATTTGACCAGAA
>JAAWGR010000107.1 GCA_022795445.1 Oscillibacter sp.
CCTCCCAAATCCAGCGGGGCGTTCTTTACATTTGTCAACGTCTCATTCGCGCAGCCCACTAACGCGCCCAGCACTAACAGCATCGCGATCATAGTCCCCATAGGCTTTCCTCCGTTCTTTAGAATGGTGTCCCCAAGCAGCGGGGAGATCAAAGCATTACTGGACGCTCCTTCCACTCCTTGCCGCCTGCGGCGGGGAGCGGGTATGCCAAAGCGTACAAATCAGCAGCGCGGGATTCCAAGGTAAACAGCCGGATCGCGTCCTCCGGCAAGCGGTGGACGGCCGCGGGCTTCGTCAAAACCGGGACAGCCGATTTCTTCCGCATGGACGCCAGCAGGTTCCGTCCTATGGCGTTGGCTGCCAGCGGCCGCACATAGGGTACGCGCTCCGGTAACGCCTCCAATCCCAAGTAAGCCCACAGCGCCATGCGCCGCAAGCGGGCCAGGGGGTACCGCTTTGTTTTCGCCGCCATCAGGACTTCCTCCACCGTAACGCCCCCGCGAACGGCCCGGTATAACCGGTTATACAGTCCCTCATGGCCCTGGTCCAGGGCGGCGAAATCCGCCGGTTCCATGGACCGCAGACGGGCTAAAATCGCCCGTTCACAGGTTTCGTAAAACACCGGCGCACGGCCTTCGGCTTCTTCCCGCTCGTAAGCAGCCCGCATGGCGGGAGTCATAAGGGAAAGGGCCGTTTCCCGCTCGCCCTGCCGCAGAAGCGTCCGGATGGCGGAAGATGACGCGCCGTCAGCGGCGTCATGGGCTGCGCCCATGCGGGGGATGGTCACCGGCTGGATATTGGAGCGCAAACGCTGAAGCCCCTTGCAATACTCCACCCCTAAAATATTGTTCGGGGATTCCAGCAGCGCCGCATCCTCCCTGGAAGTCAATCCCGCCACAACCCGCTGCCGGGCCGCCGCAAAATTGTCTCCAACCGAAAGCTCCCGCCGGAGGCGTTCACTGAAAGTTTCGCTGTCCAGCGCCGCCGCTACCCGGCCAAGGGCTTCCGCATCGCCGCACTCGCTGCCAAACACCAGATGCGTCGCCATTCCTGTGTCTTCCAAGAGCTGCACCGCACCCATGGAAAACGCCTCTGCAGAGGATACCGCCCACGGCAGGGGCAGTTCTAAAACCAAGTCTGCGCCGTCCTCCACAGCAGCGGCGGCCCGGGCGCGTTTTTCTACCAACGCGAAGTCGCCCCGCTGCACATAATCCCCGCTCATGACGCAGAGGATTGCCGTATCCGGCCCCAAAAGGCGGCGGGCCTCCTCCATCAGGTGGATATGGCCGGAATGCAGGGGATTATATTCTGCTATAATACCAGCAACGTTCACATGATTCCCCCTTTTGCGATGACAAAAAAGTGACATTTCGGTAAAAAACAGGTTGTAACTGGGAAAAACTCTGGTATAATGAAGATAGCCCCATTGGGGTGTTGAAATTCATTCTATTTTATTTTATATCATTTTCGGGAAATCTGCAAGGCTTTTCCCAAAAAGAAGGAGACGGTAGCTATGAATATCCTAGTCATCAACGCAGGCAGTTCCTCCCTGAAGTATCAGCTCCTGAACCCGGAGACCGGCGTATTGCTGGCCAAAGGCCTCTGCGAGCGCATCGGCATCGACGGCAAATTTACTTACAAGGCAGAGGGCAAAAAGACCCTGGACGCAGTGGATGTGGCGATGCCTACCCATTCGGAGGCCATCCAGGCGGTGCTGGACGCGCTGGCAGACAAAGAAAACGGCGTCATTGCTTCCATGTCTGAGATCGGCGCGGTGGGCCACCGGGTCGTCCACGGCGGCGAGAAGTTTGCCGCGTCGGTTCTGATCACCGATGAAGTAATGGCAGCCATTGAGGAGTGCAACCCCCTGGCCCCCCTGCACAATCCCGCCAACATCATCGGCATCAAGGCTTGCCAAGCCCTTATGCCCGGCACCCCCATGGTTGCCGTGTTCGACACCGCTTTCCACCAGACCATGCCCGCCCGCGCTTACATGTACGCCCTGCCCTATGAGTACTATGAGAACGACAAAGTGCGCCGTTATGGTTTTCACGGTACCAGCCACAAATATGTTGCCGGCCGCGCTGCCGCCATGCTGGGCAAGAAGCCCGAAGACCTGAAACTCATCTCCTGCCATCTGGGCAACGGGTCCTCGGTTACCGCCGTGGACGGCGGCAAGAGCGTGGATACCTCCATGGGCTTCACCCCCCTGGCCGGCGTACCGATGGGCACCCGCTCCGGCGACTTGGACGCGGGTATCCTGCAATACCTGATGAACAAGCACGGGCTCAACATCGACGAGATGCTGAACATCCTGAATAAAAAATCCGGCGTACAGGGCGTCTCCGGCGTCAGCTCCGACTTCCGGGACCTGGAAGCCGCCGGAAAAGAGGGCAATACCCGCGCCTCTTTGTCGGTTGAGATGTTCAATTACGGCGTGAAGAAGCTTATTGGCTCCTACGCCGCTGCCATGGGCGGGGTGGACGCCATCATCTTCACCGCTGGCGTGGGCGAGAACTCCGCCAGCCAGCGCCTGGACATCGCCGGCGGCCTGGAATTCATGGGTGTGAAGATGGACGCAGAGGCCAACAATGTCCGCGGCAAGGAGACAGTCATTTCCGCCGCTGACTCCAAGGTCAAGGTCCTCCTCATCCCCACCAATGAGGAACTCATGATCGCTATGGACACCGCCGCCCTCGTCAAGGGCTAAACCTGCACAGAACCTTTCAGCGGGGACAGGAGACCAGGAAGGGATAAAACCTCTTGTCTCCTGTCTTCTGCCGGAAATTTGGAGGAAGCTTCATGAAAATTGGACTACAGTTTGCTATGCCGGCGGAGTTCCACGCGCTGCCGGGAGCAAAAGATTTGGAACCGTTCGAGACCATCTCCGGCGTGCCCTTCTACCATCTGGCCCCTGATGTGATAGCCTGCGCGGGCGGCGTGGGCAAAGTCAACGCTGCTATGGCTGCGGAAATCATGTGCCGCTGGCAGAAGGTCGACCTGATTCTAAGCCCCGGTGTGGCGGGGTGCATGACCGACCTGCCTACCGGTTCGTTAGTAGTGGCGTCGGACTTCGTGCAGCACGATATGGATACCAGCGGCATCGGTGACCCGGTGGGGCTGGTATCCACCGTCAACCAAACGGAATTCCCCACTTGGAAACCTGAGCACTGCGTTGAGATTTTGAAGGGCCTGGGTGTGGAAACTGTCATGGGCCGGGTAGCTACGGGCGATTGGTTCGCCATGGGCGGCAAGCGGGCCGAGTGGATCCGCGACACCTTCCATCCGCTGCTGCTGGAGATGGAGGGCTGTGCGGTAGCCCAGGTGTGCGTGCGGAACAACGTGCGTTTCGGCGCGCTGAAATCCGTATCTGACCATCTGTTCAGCGAAAACCAGGTACAGGAATTCTTTGATTTCGGACAGGCGCTGGAAAACCTGGGGGCCGTCGTGCTGCCCCTGGCCTTGGCGCTGGCCAAGGAAACGGGGGATTGAACCATGAGCGATTCGTTAGAACGTATTGCCAGCTTCCAGGTCGACCACACAAAGCTTCTGCCAGGGCTGTACCTCTCCCGGGTGGACGGGGATACCGTTACCTTCGACCTGCGCTTTAAAAAGCCGAACACGGGAGATTTGCTCTCCAACAGCGAATTGCATTCGGTAGAGCATCTGATCGCGACGCTGCTGCGGAACGCGCCGGAAAAGGACGCGGTGATTTACTTCGGGCCGATGGGCTGCCAGACCGGGTTTTATTTCCTGTTCGACGGCCGTAAGCTCTCCAACAAGGATGCGGTCCAGCTGCTGCAGCGGGTCTTCCGCACGGCGGGGGAATTTACGGGCGAGATGCCCGGCAAGAGCGCTGTGGAATGCGGGAACTACATCAACCTGGATGTCGAGACCGGACGCAAAGCCTGCGCCTGGTACGCGGGCCTGATTGCAGATTGGGACGCGGGGAAGCTGGGTTATGAATGAACGCCGCACAAAAGAGCCGCCGATTCTTTGGGTTCTGACGCTTGGCCCGTTTTTCAGCGGGTTCCCGGCGCTCCTGCTGATGCTGTTGGGACTGTCGGCCCCAGTGGTTTCCCTGTGTATCGGGCAGAGTACAGATGCCGCCGGACTTTTGCGGGCGTGCCGGAATTGGTGCGTGTTTCTTTGCGTGTTGATTGCGCTCGGAGTTTTGGTTACCTTGGCGGTCACCGCTTTTTCCATCCGGAAATTGGCGGCGCGGGAGGACGGCAGGGGCCTGATTCCTTCCGCGCTGAAATTGGGGGCAATCATCCTGTTTTTAGAAATCTTGCTTTGCGGCGCGTTCCTGGTCAAAGGGCCGATTCTTTCCGTTGTCGTCGATGCCCAGGCCGACCTCCAGCAAATCCGCGCCGGAGAGCTGGAGACGGAAACCATGTGGATTTACCCTGGGAGCACACTGGCACACCTGCCAGGGCCATACAGCGGGGAGCATCCTTCGCCGCTGACAAAATACTATGCTTCCGATGAATCCCTGCAAAGCTGGGAGCCATACCTGTTCCCCCATGAGATGGGCTTTGAGCCGGAAGCCTGCTACATGGCCTCCAAACCGTTGGAATGGAACGAGGAAAACGTGCCGCGCTACCAGATCGCATATACCAGCCGGCTGCGGTTTGTTGTGGACGTGGTTCCGGTAAACGGGTAGCATTTCTGTATGTCATTGGGCAAATCTTCATATACTAATACTCCACAGGGCCGTTTGGATTCCGGTCCTATGGAGTATTTTTATCATCTTGGGGCCCCGCCCCAGAGAGGAGCGCCTATGGAAACCCATTACCCCTTTACCCTGCCGCCGCTGCCCTACGGCTATGACGCGCTTTTACCGGAGTTGGACGAACGTACCCTCCACTTCCACCATGATAAGCATTTCAACACCTATGTGGAAAACCTGAACGGGCTGCTGGAAAAGAACCCCGATTACCAGGACTGGACACTGGAAGAGCTGGTGATGAAATGGGCGGAGCTTCCGGAGGAAATCCGCCAGGGCATCCGGAACAACGCGGGCGGCGTCTACAACCATGACCTCTATTTCCGCACCATGGCTCCTACCCCTGCGACGTCGCCTTCCGGTGCGCTGGAACAGGCCATCCACCGGGACTTCGGCGGCCTGTCGGAACTGAAATCCGCGATGAAAACCGCCGCGTTGGGGCAGTTTGGCTCCGGATGGGCATGGCTTGTCAGCGACGGTGACGGACGGCTGTCCGTCCAGAAGACGCCGAACCAGGATGCACCGCTTCCGCTGATCCCCTTGCTGCCGGTGGATGTGTGGGAACATGCCTATTACCTGGGCTATCAGAACCGCCGGGGAGACTACTTTGAAAGTTGGTGGCGGTTAGTCGACTGGCCACAGCTTTCGGAAACCTACGAAAATCTTCTCAAAAACCATCCAGTATACGCAAAATAAAAATCCCTTAGTAGCCTCGTGCTGCTGCGTTTATAAAATACAGGGTGACTGAGCAGCATCAGTCACCCTGCCAAAGTTTTATTCTTCACTATAAATGTTTAGTTCTTGTGCATAATTGATACTTATGACTGGTTTTTCGGAGCCTGATTCAACCCCCTTCTCTTTAAGTATATCCTGTGGATCATTTATTGTTCCACCCTGGATTAAGTTGATGTTCATCCTTACATTGTCAGGAAATTTATCAAAATAAACGGACACTTTTCTGAAAGTATTTAATTCGGAACCATCCAGCGTGATATTGTGATTTAAGCGATCCGCTTCCAAATCAAGATTCACAAGGGAATCATTTGCATGAATCAACACATCTGAATGAATTGTCTGTAAAGAAACTTGCCCAAAATTGCCAGCTATTTCAATTATTTCAAATTCTTTTTCTGGTATGTCAATCATGGGGGAGCCGAGAACATTATTATCCTTTTCTGGATTTTCCATCATGACTTCAATGTTGAGTGTTTCTCCATTCTTGTCACAGCGAACCGTATATGTATGAGCCGGATTCAAATCTCCGTTATAAAATTCAAAGTTTTCGCTTTCACTACACCGGATAACAATAGACGAGGCGTTGCCGCTTATATGAACTTGCTTGAAATCTTCAGCTGCAACATCCTCATACATTTTTTCCGGTCTATCTGGGGTTGATGTGTCTGAAGTGTTAAGGTTATCTGATACGCAGGCTGACAACCCAACCATGCCCATAAACATGACAAATAGAATGATTGCTCTTTTCATAAAATTGTTGCCTCCAAATGATTGCTAATTGTCTCGTTATATTATTGTATTATATCATAGGCACAATCCCAATTCAACCTGTTTGTTGAAATGGATGGAGCTCTCTTTACAGCACTTATTTTGAAAAATCTAAAATAGAATGCTTTCTTGCTTTAATATGTATTTTGACGAATCGCTAACGGCTGACAGCATCCACTCGCTGCCAGCCGTTTGAATCGTATGTTTATGCATAAAACATAATGGTTATTCACCATTTTTACCCAACAACACCGAAACGGGTAAGAGAGAAACAAAAAAGAAACTCAGAGATATTCCTCTCCGGAATATCTCTGAGTTTTTCACGTCAGGCGTTGGGAATCTCGTAGACGACGCCGCCGACAGAGATGGAGGCGAGTTCTTCCAGGGGGATGATCTCGTTCAGGATGTTGCTCTTCGTGCAGTGGGCGACGTTGTTCTCTGCGTCCGGGCTTACAGTGCCGCCGGAATCAATCTCAAGGACGGTACCATCGGTTTTGGTGAGGAGGACTTCCACATTCTCCATGAACCGGGCAGCTTCACGGGCGTCTTCGTCGGACTCCTGTCCGCTGTCGCTGCCGCTCCAAACCGGGGTACTGTCCACAGTGTAGGCAATCCGCACGGCGATGGGGGAAACGCTGATCTCGTCGATGGTGAAGTTCAGGCCATTCTGGGAGAAAGTTTCGCCGTTGGCCAGATAGACGGCAGAATCCTCATAGTCCATAGCAAAGCGGAGTTTCCAGCGCCCATCGGCCAGCGTCAGCAGGTTGTGTTCACCTTCCGCGCTGTGGCCCCAGGCTTGCAGGTTTTTGAAATCCGCGGTAGCATTGCCGGTGTTCAGGGGGGTGTCAGAGCTGATCTGCTGGAAGTATTGGATGGAGTTGTCGCCGGGGGTAGGGTCAATGAAACCGGAGGAGCCGTGATAGCCGATGTTGCGGCTGCCGCCGTGGGTGTTGGCGATGTCGATCCAGCCTTCCTCGAAGACAAGGCCCAGATAGCCCCACTCGTTGGGCTCATATTCAAAGGGTTCGCCGTCCTCCCGGGTGATGGTATAGACGACGCAGGCGTTGTACCGGTCGCCGATAATTGCGTCGGCGGTGATGGTGATACCGTTGCTGGATGCGCTGGCGCCAATGGGGTGGCCGATTTTATCGATGACTTCCGTCTGGGCGACAGTACCGCCGAAGAGGGGGGCAAATACGTCTGCTGGGGCGGGAAGGATGCCCGCCGCGCTGGAACCGGCCACCAAGGCTACTGCCATAGCGGCAGCGATCACTGCGGTGCGGAAGATGGGGCGGCGATGCTTACGGGGGTGTTTTTGGGCGGCAGCGGCGGCGGTGGAACGTACCAGTTGGGCTTTTTGCGCGGGGGTGAATTGCAGTGCGGACATTTCGTGTTTATAATCAAACAGATTGCTCATATTCCATACCTCCCAGGATATCTTTCAGTTTTGCCCGGCCGCGGGCCAGGCGTGTGTGGATGGTAGCAGTGGGTACGCCTAAAATAGAGGCGATTTCCGATGCCTGATAGCCTTCGTAGTAAAAAAGGTATATGACGGTACGATAGTTTACAGGCAGTGCGTTGACGGCGGCGAGGACGGAGCCGTCTTCGGCTTCTGGGGCAGGGACTTCGAGGATGGTATCCAGGCCGCAGGTACGTTTGCGCCAGGAGCTTTTCAGCAAGTCTTTGCAGGCGTTGGCGGCCATACGGAGAACGTAGGCGCGTTCATGGTCGGCGCTTTCGAACTGCCGGGGTTCCGTCAGAAGTTTGACGAAGATGGTTTGGCAGATATCCTGGGCATCGTCGGTGTTTTTCAAATACGTGTAGCTAAGGCGGAGGATAGCGTCTGCGTAAGCGTTTACGAGCCGTTCCGCCTGTTCATTTAAATTCATGGTATCAACTCCTTTGGAGCGCTCTCAAAATGTATACGACTTAACACGGTGGATACTTTCATTTTTTCAAAAATATTCTAATATTTCTGTTCATTCCTTTCAGCGATTCCATAGCTGGGAGGTTTGAACCCCCCATTTCTCTTTTCTCTCGCCAGAGAAAAGAGAAACGGGCCGTTCACGGTCCAAAGAGAAAAGA
>JAAWGR010000108.1 GCA_022795445.1 Oscillibacter sp.
GTGACCGCCGACTATTTTCTGGGTCTGACAGAAACAAAGCGCCACCCAAACGCTGATCTCGCAGACCTGCGTTTGAGTGACGCTATGATTGATGTATTGGAAGAGGGACGTGTGGATACTGCTCTGCTGGGGAGCTGGTAGCGCATCCAGATTTCATAAAGCTACTGGCCGATATTCAAATTTATGTGGAGGGTATCGCAGCTATGCAGATACAAAATCTGAACGCATGGGTAGATGTGGCAAGGGCCGAAATCGTAGAGAAGTACCAGCCGGGGGAGAATGACAGAATGACCTATCTTCTGCAAGCATCCCATGTAGACGAGGGAGAATATTTCACCAGCCGGGTGCATCGGGACATGGACACAATTATGGAGGATATGCGGGAGGCCCACCGGGGCCGGAGCGACAGCGCACCAGAAAACTCCGCCGCAGAAGAATTGAAACAGGGCTTGGAGGAGGTTGCCCGTTTCAATGGCAGTAAGCTGGAACAGTTGATTATGCTGTTCTGTAAGCAGACCAAACTTCGCTATAACAAACTGACCGAGGAAGAAAAACAATGGCTGACCCGGATTGCGCAGAAGTCGGAATTGCTGAAAAGTTCGGTTTCACAGAGGGGAAAGAAACGGAAATAGAGCTATTTGCCTCATCTCATAACACCATAGTCGATTTTTCTTGAGAAATGCGGCCTTATATGCTATACTAAAATTGGAAATTAGTGTATAAGTAAGGGGGAATTGTTGATGCAGCCTATTCTACCAAAAAATCAGATGACAGAAGAGGATATCAAGCTTCAATACATCACTCCCGCTGTAATCTCGAAGTGGAGCCGTGAAAAAATCACGATGGAAACGCCCATCACCGATGGTCAAATCAGCTTGAAGGGCAATCTTGTATTCCGAAAGAAACCTAAGAAAGCAGATTACATACTGTACTTGTGTGCAAATCACCCCATTGTTGTTGTGGAGGCAAAGGATAATACACACAGCGTCTCCCACGGATTACAGCAGGCGATGGAGTATGCCAAAATGTTAGACTTGCCCTTTGCCTTCAGCTCAAACGGAGACGGCTTTGCGGAGCATGACTTTCTCACCGGCACGGAACGGGAGTTCCCTCTGGATGAGTTTCCCACGGAGGCTGAGTTGCTTGCCCGGTATGAACAGGAGGTCAATCAGGGGCATGGTCTAACACCAGCGGAAGTAACCGCCATCAACCAACCCTACTACAGCAGTCAGTCTACCTATCCGCCCCGCTACTACCAGCGCATTGCCATCAACCGCACAGTGGCCGCTATTGCTAGAGGGCAGCAACGTCTGCTGCTGGTCATGGCAACGGGCACCGGGAAGACCTATACAGCATTTCAAATCGTATACCGCCTATTGCGAAGTGGCATGAAACGGAAGGTTCTCTATTTGGCAGACCGCAATATTTTGGTGGATCAGTCCATAGAGCAGGACTTCGCTCCGCTGGAAAAGACAATTCACAAAATCAATTTTGTGAAAGACGACCCGGTCACGATCACCTCTTATGAGGTCTATTTCTCTCTTTATCAGCAGTTCACTGGGGATAACGGCTCTGATGATGAGGAAACCGCAGAGGATGATACTGTTTCCCGGCTTGCCGCGCTCTTTCAGAAGGATTTCTTTGATCTTGTGATTGTAGATGAGTGCCACCGCGGCTCCGCAAAACGGGACAGTAGCTGGCGCAAAATTTTGGATTATTTCTCTTCTGCTACTCAAATCGGCATGACGGCGACCCCAAAGGAAACAAAGTATATTTCCAATATTGATTACTTTGGGAAAGCGGTTTACACCTATAGTCTCCGGGAGGGGATTGAGGACGGATTTCTCGCTCCCTTTAAGGTTATCAACGTCACCACTGATATTTCCGATGGCTGGAGGCCCCGGAAAGGACAGCTTGACATCTTTGGCAATGAGATCCCGGACCGTATCTACACCAACAGCGACTTTGATTATAACATCATCATCGAGGACCGAATTCAGCAGGTTGCGTCTGAGATCACCCGCTATTTGAAAAGTACAGATCGTGCAGCGAAAACCATCGTGTTCTGCGCTACAGAGGAT
Source organism: Oscillibacter sp. (assembly GCA_022795445.1). Taxonomy (GTDB): domain Bacteria; phylum Bacillota; class Clostridia; order Oscillospirales; family Oscillospiraceae; genus Oscillibacter. The sequence goes on from JAAWGR010000108.1 coordinate 2,082, forward strand.
GCCGCTCTGCGGATGCGGGACGCACTGGCTAAACTGAATCCGGACATGATGAAAGAAAATCAGTATTATGTGACACGAATTACCGGGAGTGATACCGTAGGTAAAAGCAAGCTGAAGTATTTCATTTCCACATCATCGGAGGGGCCGGTCATCGCGACCACCTCCAAGTTGCTCTCCACCGGCGCGGACTGCAAAATGACCAAGCTGATTGTCCTGGATCAGATGATCGGTTCCATGACAGAGTTCAAGCAGATCATCGGACGCGGCACCCGTCTGCGCGAGAAGGACGGCAAGACCCACTTTGTAGTCATGGATTTCCGCAACGTGACCCGGCTATTTGCTGACCCGGAGTGGGACGGGCCCATTGAGCAGGACCCGGACTTTGACCCTAACGCAAATCAGCTACCTGTCGCATCTCCACCGGATGCAGGCGATCCGCCATCCCCTCCGGGCAGCACGCCTAAGCCGGTTGTGGATGCCAACGGCTGCAAGGTGGAAATCATCCACAAGACTGTGTCTATCTATGACACCAATGGAAAGTTGCTCCGGCAGGAGAGCATCATTGATTACACCAAAGAAAACGTCCGGGGCGAATACGCCTCTCTGGACAACTTTATCCGGCAGTGGACTGCGGAGGAGAAGAAAGTGAAAATTCGGGACCTTCTTCGGGAACGTGGTATCGACCTGGAGAAGATGAAAGCGGAGCAGGGCATGACGGATGTAGATGATTTTGACTTCATCTGCCATGTGGCCTTTGACAAAAAGCCCCTGACCCGCCGGGAACGGGCGAACAACGTGAAAAAACGGGACTTTTTGAGCAAGTACAGCGGCGCGGCAAAGGAAGTGCTGGAGGCCCTGCTGGACAAGTACATGAACACCGGGATCTATGAGCTGGAAAAGACGGAGATCCTAAAACTTGACCCGTTTGCCAAAATGGGGAAGCCCTCTAAGATCGCGGGCTATTTTGGGGGAAGGGATGCGTATCTCCGGGCCGTCAAGGAACTAGAATATGCCCTGTACACAGAGAATGAGGCGGGATAAGCAATGCGCAATCTATCAGGTTTTGTAAAGCGCCTGCGGGACATTATGCGGCAGGATGCGGGTATCAATGGCGACGCTCAGCGCATCGAGCAAATCACATGGCTGCTGTTTCTGAAGGTCTATGACGCCAAGGAGCAGGACTGGAAATTTGACGATGAAGATTATCAGTCCATTATCCCGGTGCCCTGCCGCTGGGATAACTGGGCTCACGATGATAAGTCGGGGCAGGCCATGACCGGGGATACGCTGTTGGACTTTGTAAACAACACGCTGTTTCCCACGCTGAAAACCCTTCCTGTGGATGCCTCCACCCCCATCCGGCAGGCCATCGTGCAGTCCACCTTTGCCGACGCCAACAACTACATGAAGGACGGCGTCCTGCTGCGGCAGGTGATCAACATCATTGATGAGCTGGATCTGAGTGACTATGAAGAGAGCCACGCCTTCGGCGAAATCTATGAGACGATCCTCAGGGAACTGCAAAGCGCCGGTTCCGCCGGCGAGTTCTACACGCCCCGGGCCGTCACGGACTTTATGGCCCGGATGATCCGCCCCCGGATTGGGGAACGTATGGCGGATTTTGCCTGCGGCACCGGCGGATTCCTGGTCAGCTGGCTGAAGGAGCTGCAAAAGCAGGTGCAAAGTACCGAGGACGCAAAAAAATATGGGGAGTCCATCTACGGGATTGAGAAAAAGCAGTTTCCCTACATGCTGTGCATCACCAATCTGCTGCTGCACGATTTGGACGTGCCCCAGGTATACCACGAGAACGCTCTTTTGCAGGATGTGCTGGACTACACAGAGGATGACCACTTCGACGTAATCCTGATGAATCCACCCTACGGCGGCAGTGAGAAGGCCGATGTGAAAAACCATTTTCCAAACGATCTGGCCAGCAGCGAGACTGCCGATCTGTTCCTGTCGGTCATCATGTACCGGCTGGCGAAAAATGGGCGGGCCGCTGTCATTTTGCCCGATGGATTTCTGTTCGGTACAGACAACGCCAAGATCAACATCAAAAAGAAGCTGCTGGGCGAGTTCAACCTGCATACGGTCATCCGTATGCCCGGCAGTGTGTTCTCCCCCTATACCTCCATCACGACCAATATCTTGTTTTTTGAGCGCACCGGCTCTACAAAGGAAACTTGGTTCTATCGCCTGGATATGCCAGAGGGCTACAAGCATTTCAGCAAGACCAAGCCTATGAAGCTGGAGCATTTTGCGCCAGTCATGGAGTGGTGGGACGACCAGCGCGAACTGACTGTGGATGGCTTTGATAAGGCAAAAAAGTTTACCGTTCAGCAGCTGGTCGAGGATTTCGGCTATAATCTGGACCAGTGCGGCTATCCCCATGAGGAGGAAGAAATCTTGGCCCCGCTGGATTTGATCCAGAGGTATGAGGAGGAGCGCTCATCCCTGAACGCCGAGATTGACCGGGTTATTGGATTGATTGCCGCCGTTTTAGATGGGACAGGGGACATATCTTCAATTATTGGTGGAAATCATGCATGGGGCCGTCTGGAAAGGTTCAACAAACGGTTCCCCGTTGATATGCAGAAATCCATTTTGCAGTGGGCCATTCAGGGCAAACTGGTGGAACAGCGCCCGGAAGAAGGGACAGCGGAGGAACTGTACCGGCAAATTCAGGAAGAGAAACAGCGGCTTGTCAAAGAGGGCAAGATCAAAAAAGAAAAGCCCATGCCTGAAATTGCAGAGGACGAGGTGCCATTTGAGATTCCAGAGAATTGGAAGTGGGTGCGTTGGGGAGAACTCTCTAATTCCATTCAATATGGTTATAATGCCTCAGCTCAAACCATTGGCCGGATAAAAATGGTGCGAATCAGTGATATCCAAGATGGAAAAGTATGTTGGGATACAGTCCCATTTTGTGATATAGACGAGGAAGAAATTTCAAACTATCTCTTGCAAAAAAATGATATTCTTTTTGCCAGGACTGGCGGGACAGTAGGCAAATCTTATCTTGTAAGAGATGTTCCGGAAGAATCTATATATGCAGGATACTTAATCCGTACTAGGTACAGTGAAAATCTCTGCCCTGAGTATATGAAAGCGTTTATGGAAAGTCAATTATATTGGACTCAGTTAAGGAATGGCACGATTGCAACTGCACAGCCAAATTGTAATGGCAAAACGCTTGCAAAAATGATTATTCCCCTCCCTCCCCTCGCCGAGCAGAAGCGCATTGTGGCCAAACTGGAGGAACTGCTGCCGCTGTGTGAGCGGCTGAAATGAGGTGTTCTTATGATTCATTTTGACCCAGAATTAGTAAGAAAGGTGATCGAAGTAGCCAAAGATGCTGCCGATCTTAGGGACGTAACCAAAGATTTACAGCAGATAAAAAATGCAGAGGCTGGCATTTTGCAATTTGGCGATGTTGTAACTGCCCGTAGGCTTGATGCCAAATTACGCAAAAAGTATCCTGTCATAGATGAAATGCTCGATTGGGCTAACAGAATGCCGCCTACTTTGCAGACAGGCCCAAGCAATCAAACGCAATTGCCGCAGGAGGTGAGTAATCTACAACAGGACTACTACGGGATTATTTGCCACATTGCCTTGAAAAAAGGGCTGGTACAAAGCATAAAGCAGTTTATCAAGTCGGTTGATTGATAATACGGGCATTGGGGGTTCAAGAATTGAGATATAGAAAGAACTGGTGTATGTGGGATGTACTATTCTGATAAACCTATCAGCTCAAAATGTGACGATCAACTTGGTCGAAACAGCTTTGCCGCATTGTTGGCACAATCGCTTTTAAATCTGAACACGCAAGACACTTTCACGGTTGGCCTCTTTGGCAAATGGGGCAGTGGTAAGACGTCTATTGTCAATATGATGCTCAGTGAAATAGAGGAGCAGCAAAAAGATTGCCCAGAAAGCGAAAAACTCATAGTCGTGCATTTTGAACCGTGGAACTTTTCCAATACTGACCAGCTTCTGTCGCAGTTTTTTATCCGATTATCCAGCGAGTTCCGAAACAAGGGTGACGAACGATTAGCGAAAATAGGAGAGGCACTGGAAACATATTCAGAGGCGTTTGACATCTTAAGTGCGATTCCTCTCGCTGGTGGCTTGTTGAGTTTCCTTGGAAAAAAGGGCGCTGAAACAGCAGGAAGCAAATTGAAAAAAGGCTGTGATGAAAAAGATATTTCAAAGCAAAAGGAATTTGTAATCAAGCTCCTTCAAGAACAGTCCAACAGAATACTGGTAGTAATTGATGATATTGATCGCCTAAGTAATGAACAAATCAGACAAGTTTTTCAACTGGTGACATCCGTAGCTAAGTTTCCTAATACAATATACCTTTTAGTTTTTGATAAGGATATCGTAGTCAAAGCACTGGAAAAGGTGCAGGAAGGGAGCGGTAGGGATTATTTGGAGAAGATAATCCAAATGCCAATTCAGATACCAGATATTAAACCCGCCAAACTCAGGCAAGTATTGATAGATCGGCTTAATACAATTCTTTCAAAGTATGAAGGAATCGCATTTCAGCAAACTCACTGGCAGAAGCTATATGAGCCGTGCATTGCTCCGTTCGTGGATAGCCTTCGCACAATAAACCGCTTATGCAATGCGGTTCAGTTCAAACTTTCCAGTATCTCAACAGAAATAGATTTTGCGGATATTGTTGCTATATCTGTGCTTGAAATCCAACATCCTGAAGTTTATGAATGGGTCAAAGAGCATAAATCTCTCCTCACAGGGGAATTTGATTTGTCTACAATTCGAGAGAAAAATAAAACGCAGAAGGAACTGAAAGATTTTTACATCGCACAGATTAAAGCAGTGTTGCAAAAAGACGGCCATTCAACTGTGACCGATGAACAAGTGGAAGAAATTATTGCGTTCCTTCCACATCTGTTTCCTCATTTCGGGCAGAAAATCGGAGAAATATACGAAGTATACAATCTAAATGTGTTCCGGAAGAATAATCAAATTGCGCACCCCGAAAAATTTGATCGATATTTTAGCTTGGATTTAGACGAAGTTTCTATTAGGAAATCCGAAATATTGATGGCCGCTTTTGAAGCTGAATGTGAAGCACTTATTAAAGCCTTACTGGAGAAAGAAGAGAAAGGTGATAGCTATGAGTTCCTGGAAGAAATCAGGGCTTTGTCCTCCGATCTTTCGGCAGATAGGGCAGAAATAATTGTAACTGCCTTGCTTACCGCCTCCCCCCGTCTGGATACGCTATCTCAAAAGAACTTTCTGTCCCTGCCAGCAAGCGCTCTAGCTGAGCATATGGTGATTGAGTTATTGGATATTATAGATTCCTCAAACAGGTTTCAATTTATCAGCGATATTATATCTGATGCTGATTTATCTGTTTTGCAATCAATTGCTAGCGTTATCAACATGATTGAATTAGCATACGGCAGGCTGACTGCAAATAGCGAGGAGCGAAACTATGCGAAAGTTGTCACACTGGAAGAACTGGAAAAAATTGAAGTTGCATTCGTGGAAAAGTTGAAGCAAGTCTTAACTGAACACAGCATATTTGACTTTGATGAATGGCGACTTGTATTCCATTTAATGGAATGCTTTGCTCCTGATTTTATGCGAACGTATATGAAAAACGAGTTGAAAAGCAATTCCTGTATAGCAAAATATTTAATCGGCTCGGTTTCGATTTGGACCGGTTCAGGAAAAGAATATGAGGTAACAGATTCCTACAAGGAATACTTGACCGAAGAACGTGTCCTTCAGGCTATAGAATCGTTGAAACAGTCCGGAGAATTATTTACAATGAGCAAAGACATTCAGAAAAGGTGTTGTTCATTCTATATATGCTCCCTAGGGGGAGAAGAGAATCATCGTGGTAATATCTCTGAAGTTACCGTAAACGAAATATTGTCCCAATGGACACCATAGTTACTAACTTTAGACTTGTATTACTACACAGGTGCAGTGAGGATTTCTCCAATATTCCATAGCTTTGCAGCACTGCTGAAATCAACGGGAGGGAGCAACTATATGTTGTAGTCACTCCCTCCTGTTTGATTTGATATTTTACAACTTTGCCTGGCATGAGTACCTGCAAGCGCAAGCTGTCAGTGTGTATCCTTAAATGAATTACACATCTGTATAATGTCCTACCTCCACATAATCCCGGCCCAGCCG
>JAAWGR010000109.1 GCA_022795445.1 Oscillibacter sp.
GCTCTTTTCTCTTTGGACCGTGAACGGCCCGTTTCTCTTTTCTCTGGCGAGAGAAAAGAGAAATGGGGGGTTCAAACCTCCCAGCCATGGGAATGGCGATATAAAACTTAACCTTTGGGAGGGTTTTTAAAAAAATCTTCAATTTTTTTCTGGGAAACGTTTACACTTCCTTGTGCAAAACCATTTCGGCCGCCTCCGCGGCCGTTTAATGCCTGGTTCATCGCTTTTACCTGCGCCGTAATATCGCTGCCCCCAGATTGCACCAGCGCATACGCCCAATGCTCCCCCTCGCCAGAAAACACGGCCGCGAAACCGCCGCAGCTCTGGGCTGTTACATCCGCCAGCCGGCGAACACTGTCCGACTTCATCGCCGGTTGGAACAAAATCACATTCCCCTTGCCTGTGTTCTCCGCCGCAATGGCGCGGAAAGCTGTCTGCTCCAATTCTGTCATTCGTATTTTCGCCGCGGCAAGCTCCTTTTCCAAACGTTCTACCGCCGCCAATGTTTCCAACGGCTTCACACTCAGCCGCTGCCCAATGGCCTTGGCCTGCCCGTAAACGGCAGACAAATATGCTGTGGCCCTGCCGCCGCAGACAATCTCCATCCGCACCCCCTCCCGGAACTTCTGACACGACAAAATCTTGATCACATTGATCGCACCTGACTGCCGAACATGAGTGCCGCAGCACGCGCAGCAGTCCGCACCCGGAAATGCTACAATACGTACTTGACCAGTCAGTTCCTTCTTGCTCCGGTAATCCAATGCTGCCAAGCCCTCCGGCGTTGGATAAGTAATCTCGACCGGCTTATCTGCGCAAATGAACGCATTGGCCTCCTGCTCCACTTCCAGCACTTGCTCCCAGGTGATTTCTGCGTTAAAATCAATCGTCACAGCCTCCGCACCCAGGTGGAAGCCTACGTTGTCACATTGGAACCGCCGGCAGATGATACCGCTTAAAATATGTTCGCCCGAATGCTGCTGCATGTGGTCAAACCGCCGTCCCCAGTCAATCGCGCCCTGGACGGCCTGTCCAGCTTCCAATGGAGCGCTGCAGGTGTGATACACGATACCCTCTTTCTCATGGACATCCAGTACCTGTACGCCGCCCAGTGTTCCATGATCGGCAGGCTGGCCGCCGCCCTCCGGATAGAACGCCGTCCGGTTCAGTACGACCTTCCAGGCGTCCTTTGCTGGTTCGCAGGAAATGACCTCCGCGGTGAACTCCCGCAGGTAGGCGTCTTGATAGTATAATTTTTCGGTTTCCATAAAAATCGTCCTTTCTGCGCTTTGTGTGAAAGAACCTAAGAGTCCTTCTTCCACGTCGGGAAAGTCCCAGTAATATAGTTGGCATGAAGCCGCGGTCCCAGAGAAAAGGCCGGACGCTCCTGCCGTTTTGATTCAGCCAAGCAGCTCCGTGGGCAGAAGCCCCAGGTTTTGCTTCCATTGCAGTACACGCAGGCACGCCGTGTCAATAACGCTTTCGTCCAGCGCACCGGTTTTAACAGCCTCGATTACCTTCGGAATCTGTGTCCGGTAATCGGTGGTAATAATCAGATCATTCCCCGCCTGAACGGCCATTACCGATACCGCGCCGTCCTTGGCATAAGCAGCAACTGCATCCATAGCAAGGTCGTCGGTCATAATCACACCGTCAAATTTCAGGGTTTCCCGCAGAATTTGATGAACAGCGGGGGAGAGGGATGCAGGGAGTTCGGCGTCCATACATTCTACAATATTATGAGACGCCAGAATGGCAGTTTTGCCGTCACCGGCGGCAATGCCGGACTGGAAAGGCAGAAAGTCGTTTGCTGTAAACGTCTCCATAGGACGTTGATCGATGGCGATCCCGGTATGGGTGTCCACATTGTTCCCATAGCCTGGGAAGTGCTTCAGGACGCTGCCGATGTTGTCTGCGCTCATCGTTTTCACAACGGCATCTGTATAAAACGCAACGGTCTGTGCGTCCTCGCCGATGGTGCGGGCATAGATGAAATCGGAGGAGTTGGTGGAAACATCCGCGACAGGGGCAAGATTCACATTGAACCCCAGAGCCTTGAGGAGCAAATCTTTCTCATGGGTGTCGGCGTCGACGGCTTCTGCACCGGCCTGCCAGATTTGGCGGGGAGCGGAGAATTTCGCGGAGCGCAAATGTGGATTGGAGCTGACGCGGACAACCGTGCCGCCTTCTTCGTCCACACCGATCAAGAGAGGAATTTGGGCAGCATCCTGGTAGCTGGCGATGGCCTGGATAAGATCGTTTGCGGTCTTGTCCATGGTGTCGCGGCCAAAAAGAATGTAGCCGCCTAAGTGGTAGGTCTGGACATCGGCCGCGGCGTTGCTGGCAGGACAGCGGACGAAAAAGAGCTGTCCCACTTTTTCCTCTACCGTCATGGTTTCCATGAAAGCGGAAAGCGTTTCTGTGTCTGTTAAGGCGATAGGCAGAGCGGGTTCCTCCGGTTCTTCCAAGGGATTATTTTGCGTGGTTTGTTCCAGGGGAAGTGTGTCATCAGGCTGTGCTGGCGGGATGCTTCCGCAGGAAGTCAGGGACAACAGCAATATGGCAATTACAAAATATCGTTTCATAAAACCTCCCGATGTGCATTTGATTATCAGATACGATAGCCACTATGTAACTATCGTACCATGAGAACCATAATTTTGCAACTGCGGCACAAATCAGAGCTGGCGTTGCAAAATATCCGGAATTATGCTATGCTATACAAAAGTATCTCCGGAGGATGTTGTAACGTGAAAATACTGCTGATTTCCGACCAGGAAAGTGAATACTACTGGGACTACTACCAACCTGGACGGCTGGACGGCATCGACCTTATTATCTCCTGTGGGGATTTGAGTTCCAAATATCTTTCCTTCCTTGTCACGATGGGCGGAATGCCTTTGCTTTATGTACATGGCAATCATGATAAGACGTACGACCGAAACCCGCCAGAGGGCTGCGAGTGTATCGAAGACCGCCTTGTTACCGTGAATGGGCTGCGTATTCTGGGCTTGGGCGGGAGTATCCTTTACAGCGGCGGGCCGTACCAGTACACAGAGAGGCAAATGGCGTGGCGCGTTGAGAAGCTGCGTTACCGGCTTTGGCGTGCTGGAGGCGTGGATATTGTTGTTACCCACGCCCCTGCCGAGGGATATGGGGATGGCGACGATTATGCGCACCATGGCTTTGCCTGCCTTACCAAGTTAATGGAGAAGTACCAGCCGCGGTATTTTGTCCATGGTCATGTACATATGAATTACGGCTTCCGGCGGGAACGGATTTTGTATAATGGACCAACTACCATTATCAATGCCTGGGAACGGTATATACTAGAGGTTTAGCCACTGGACCGACAAGGAATTCGCCGCTGGAAAAGCCGGTCTTGATTTCCCGCGAGAAAAAAGAAAAAAGTTTTTGTATACAAATGGGGATCCGTGTGCTATACTATAGCAAGTTAGGCGTTTGGGGACTGCTTCCCCGCGCTGTTTACGCTGGGAAAATACCAGCGGCTTCTATTATGCGGTACTGCCTGTCTGGCAGGAAAATCCGCAGCGGAATGAGGCGTTTGCCTCAGCTTTTTGTATTTTACCGGATGGGACGCGCTTCCCTACGGTTGAATAAATGGGAACCATTTTCCCCTATATTCCAAGGCAGACATGACGTAACCAACCCCCTGACGGCGTAACGGGGCCGGGCAGGCGGCGGGCGCCTTTAGCTTGTTATGCACTTTTTTGCCTGGAGGGGGCGGCTCCCGTACATATTTTTTGATTGTATAAAGGAGTTCTATTAAACCTATGGCAGAAAAACTGAAAATTATTCCTCTAGGCGGCCTGAATGAAATCGGTAAAAATATGACCGCTTATGAGTACGGCGGCGAAATTATCGTGGTGGACTGCGGTATGGCTTTCCCGGGAGACGATATGTACGGGATCGACTGCATCATCCCCGATGTCACCTACCTGATCAAAAACCGCGCCCGCATCCGGGGACTGTTCATCACCCATGGACACGAGGACCATATCGGCGCGATTCCTTACGTCCTGCGGCAAGTTAATATGCCAATCTACTGCACCCGTTTTACCGCCGGACTCATCAGCCTCAAGCTGGAAGAGCGCGGGCTTGCGAAAACAACCAAACTCATCACCGTCGAGGCTGGCAAAACTGTCCGGGCGGGTAAGTTTACTGTGGAGTTCATCCATGTGAACCACTCTATCGCGGACTCGGTGGCCTTTGCCATCCATACCCACATGGGTACGGTCGTCCACACCGGCGACTTTAAGATTGATTCAACGCCCATCGACGGCGAAGTAATCGACCTGGCGCGGCTGGGCGCATTGGGACAGGAAGGCGTTCTGGCACTCTGCGCCGACTCCACCAATGTGGAGCGTCCCGGCTATACCACCAGCGAGCGGGCTGTGGGTCAAACATTCATGCGGCAGTTCCAGGGCTGCGAAGAGCGCATCATCGTCACAACATTTGCCTCCAACGTCCACCGTATCCAGCAGGTGCTGGATGCCGCCGCCGCCCATGGACGGAAAGTGGCGGTCACTGGCCGCTCCATGGAAAACATCATGCGTGTTTCTACCGAATTGGGCTACATGAAAGTGCCCAAAAACACGCTGATGGACATCAACAAAATCAAAGGCCTGCCCAAAAACAAGCAGGTCATTGTTACCACCGGTTCCCAGGGGGAAGAAATGAGCGCCCTGTACCGGATGGCGTTCTCCACCCACAAACAGGTGGAAGTTGGGTCGGGAGACAAAGTAATCATCTCCGCCTCGGCCATCCCAGGCAACGAAGTAACCGTCAGCCGGGTTATCAACGAGCTGTTCCGCAAAGGTGTGAAGGTCATCTACGACCGGGCCGACATGCTCCATGTCTCCGGCCATGCCTGCCAGGAGGAGCTGAAAATCATCCACGCACTGACCAAACCCCGTTTCTTCATCCCCCTCCACGGCGAGCAGAGAATGCTGCAAATCCACAGCGGCCTTGCCCAGCAGATGGGTATGGACCGGAACCATATCGCCATTGCAGACAACGGTACAGTCATCGAACTGACAGCCAAAACCCTCAAGCTAGGCGGTACCATCCCCTCCGGTGAGGTCTACGTGGACGGCTCCGGCGTGGGCGACGTGGGCGCAGTGGTCATGCGGGACCGGAAGCGCCTGGCCGAAGACGGCATGGTCGTAGTGGTGCTGCCAGTCTCGGCCCACGACGGCGGATTGCTGAGCCAGCCTGAAATCATCACGCGAGGCTTCATCTACGTTAAGGAGTCCGGCGACTTGATGAAAGAGCTGCAAAGCATTGCGCTGGACGCGGCGGAGTCCGTCACACGGAGACATGGCCGCGATGACGGGGAGCTGCGGGGGACGGTCAAATCGGCGGTAAGCAGTTACCTGTTCAAATCGACGCGCCGAAGCCCTATGGTAATTCCCGTAATCACGCGTTTGTGAGGGCCCAGGGGACTCGGTCCCCTGGCGGGGTGCAGGGGCGGGGCCCCGCCGGGGTCGAAGGGGCGGAGCCCCTGACGAACACACCAGCCAAACAAAAAACGCGGACAGGGAGCTTCCTGTCCGCGTTTTACCGGTTTTTGCTCAAACCTAACAAATAATCGGTGCTGACTCCATAATACTTACTCAGCGTAATCAGATGGTGAATCGGCAATTCGTTTGCGCCCCGTTCATAACGGGCGTACATGGTCTGGGATGTTCCCAGAATCTCAGCAATCTGCGTTTGCGTTTTGTCGGCGTCCTCGCGCAAATCCCGAAGAATTCGTACATACTCCATCTCATCCACGTTCGGCACCTCCCCCTCATTTTGCAGCACCCCAGCTTATTAAGGATAATTTATCATAAAAAAGTGCATCGATTGAAATGGCAATACACAATTTTACTATAAAATCTGTGAGAAATATCGCAAAATTGGTGGGATTCACCACGGAAAAATGAGTGTGTGAATGGAAGGAAAAGAAAAGGGCGCGGAGGAACAGGCCGGGCCTTTACAAGCGGGGAAAATCCCTGTATAATAAACCCGGCGGGACAGCTCAGCCTTTCAGCGGAACGTCCTGTATAAAGTATATCACGCAATTACTGATTTTGAAAGAGGAAAAATCTATGGAATATACAGAAGGCGTCCGGTTTGACAGCCTGGGCCTGTCGGCGGAGATCCTGCGGGCGGTAGAGCGCCGCGGCCTGGAGCGGACGACGCCGGTGCAGGCGGGCTGCATACCGCCCATGATGGCGTGGCAGGATGTAATTGCCAAGGCTCCGACGGGAACCGGCAAGACGTTTGCCTACGGCATCCCCGTCATCGAGCACATTGACCCAGAAGACGACCGGGTGCAGGCGGTAATCCTTGCGCCGACGCGGGAGCTGGCAATCCAAATCACGGACGAGTTGCGGGACATTGCCATGTACCGTCCCGGCGTGCGGAATGTGTGCCTATACGGCGGACAACCGATAGGGCGGCAGATCGAGGCGCTGAAGAAGCGACCCCAGATCGTCGTTGCAACGCCTGGGCGCTTGAGCGACCATATGAAACGGCGGACCGTGCGGGTGGATAATGCCCAAACGGTGGTGCTGGACGAGGCCGACCGGATGCTGGATATGGGCTTTATCCACGACGTGACGCGCCTGCTGGACCGGATGAGCAAGCGGCGGAACCTGGGGCTGTTTTCCGCGACCATCTCCCGGGAGGTGATGGACATCGCCTGGGTTTACCAGCGGGACGCGGCAGAGGTCACTGTCCAGGAGGATGCGCAAAATAAGCCGGATATCAAGCAGTTCCGCATGGACGTCGCCAAAGGGGAAAAGGCCGACGCGATTACCAAAATTCTGGAAGAAACCGGGTTTGACCGGTGCATGGCGTTCTGCAATACCAAAGGCTCCACCGAGCGGATTACCAAGTTCCTGCAAATGCGGGGCGTGGACGCGGAATGCATTCATGGTGATATCCCTCAAAAGCGCCGGGAGCAAGTGATGGACTTGTTCCGGCGGGGCAAGCTGCGGGTGTTTGTTTCTACCGACGTGGCCGCCCGGGGAATCGATGTGGACGATGTGGACATCGTGTTTAACTGTGATGTGCCGGACGAGAACCAGGATTATGTACACCGTATTGGCCGCACTGGCCGTGCAAAGCGGCAGGGCGTTGCGGTGACGCTGATTGCCGATTATCCCTCGAAGATGCGGATCGATGACATTGCGCAGAAAACCCGTAATACGATAGTGCCTGTAAAGTTCGGTGAGGACGGCAGCCTGACGGTTGTGGAATGAATATGGTTATGGTATCATAGCCGCACAGCGGCTATGATATTTTACGTTTTTCTTGTCTATTGCTGGGGCGGCGTGCAGCCGTCCTCTTTTTTGGCGCGGAGGTCCTCCCCATAGGGCAGCAGGAATGTTGGTATGCCCTCTGAAGCCGGGCCAAGGGCGTACATGGGGAAAAAGAAAGCCAGCCCTTCTGATGTTAAGTAGTAGTTTTGCGAATTGAAGTGCCGTTTCAGTTCCCGCCGCCAGTTTTCATGGAAGCGTCCTGCCCCAGCTCGTTCCCGGCGTTGGATTTCTTCCGCAGCTAAAGATAGCAGCTTCTTTCTCCATGCCGTCCCGGCGGAGAAAAAATTGGATAGCGGCACCGGATACCCGGCTGCCAGGTCCCAGGTATCGCCCCGCCGTGTGACCAGCGGAAGGCCAGGGCCGGTGAATTCCCGGGACTGGGTGTAGAGGCTCCACAGGCCGCCCTCGTTGTATGTAATCTGGTAGGTCAGTTCTGCGCGGAAGCTGGGCAGCGGCGCACTGGATTCCAGTGCCTGACGGTACTCCGCTTCGGCCTGGGGCAGCAGCCAGCGTTCGCAATAGCGTAAAAAGGAGCGGCATTGGAGCTGGTAGTACCGCTTGATGCGCCGGGCGGTTTTTTCCGGTTCTGGCTCTGGCACCAGCACAGAGGCTGACAGTACCGGGATGCCCTCTACCATCCATTCCCGCTCCGCCGCAAAAGGTTCTGTATGCAGTCCGCTTTCTTCCATATGCGCCGCTCCTCCCTCTATGTTCTGTTGCACCAGAATATGCAAAGACGCTTTGCATGGTGCATCTGCGGTGGGCGCGCCTCGCGGAGCGTTGGATGCAGCCATTCCCATGGCTGGGAGGTTTGAACCCCCCGTTTTCTCTTTTTCTTCGCGAAGAAAAAGAGAAAACG
>JAAWGR010000110.1 GCA_022795445.1 Oscillibacter sp.
ATCGTCAGGCTCTTGCCGTCTGTCAGGGATACCACCATTTCGCCGTCCGGCATTTTGAAGAAGTTGATATCGTGGGTGTTGTACTTCTGCTCCTGGGCCCAGAGGTCGACGATCTCCACGTTCCTTATCCAACTCTCCGGACAGTCGCCGGCAACGGCAATCTTCAGAGGCAGGTCGAACAAATTCCCTTGTATCTCCTGGACTTTCCGCGCCGGAATATTGCTCAGGTCCAGCCCCAGCAGGCTCGGCGCAGTACAGAGGGATGCCTTCCCGGTAATGCCCACGCAGTCGATCAGAACCAGCCGCTCCTTGCCTGGGTACAACCGCAGGCCGCGGCCCACCATCTGTGCATACAGGCTTTCTGACTGGGTAGGCCGAGCCACGATGACCGTCTCCACTCTGGGGATGTCTGTCCCCTCGGTGAACACCATGCAGTTGACGATGCAAGGAATCTTCCCGGCGGTAAAGGCTTCAATGATGGCAGCGCGGTCCTTGGTTTCACTGGTCACTACCACGGCTCCCTTGATGCGCCCGGCGATCTCCTCCGCCTGGTGGACGCTGACGGCGAAGATCAGCGTGGCGCCAACAGCGTGTTCCCGGTAGGTCTGTGCAATGGCATCCGCCGTGCCCTCCATGGCCTCGTCCAGTTCTCCGGGGGCGTAGTCACCGTTGCGGGTATGCACCGCCGTCAGGTCATAGCCGATATCCACGCGCTTGCACAGGATATCGCAAAGATATTTGTTTTGAATCCCCCACCGTAAATCCCGCTGGAAAATGATCTTCTGGAATACGTCGTCCAGCCGCACCCGGTCGCCGCGGTTCGGCGTGGCGGTAAATCCAATCAGCTTCTCCGGATGGAAGTAACGAAAGATTTCCCGGTAGGTTCCGGCGGCGGCATGGTGGGCCTCGTCGCAGATAATCAGGCGGAAGTCCTCCGGGCCAAAACGGTCCAGACGCTTCGCCAGACTCTGTACGGAGGCGCTGACTACTTCCTCGCCGTGGCTGGTAAATTCCGCCCGCTCGACGCCGTAGGAGCAGGCAAAATACTTGCGCGGCTGCTCTACCAGCTCCTCCCGATGCGATAGGATCAGCATCCGTTCCCCATGCCTGGGCAGGTTGGCAAAGGTGACCGTCTTCCCCAGACCGGTAGCCATCTGTACGAGATAGGCCCCAGGCGGCTGGGCTTCGATGGTATCGATACATTCCTGCTGGTAATCCCTGAGTTTCATAACTGCTCCTTTCGTGTGTGAATGGTGTAACGCGCCGAAACACATCCACACCGAAGTTACACCAATACAAACCGTTGCGCTCCAAGGCTTTCCTGCGTCCGGTGTGAATGTGTAACCTGTTTTTGATTTTTCTTACGCACGGGGAAACGTTCTCATAAAAATCCGGCCGCATGGCAGTTTTTCACGCACGCGCGCGTAAGAAGTTTTTTGAACGCACACCGTCACACTTTCACACCAAGGCCGTCAATCCCTTGCCGCGCAGTAATTACGACGGTGTAACTTTCGTGTGGTTTTTTAAAGGGGAAGCTCGTCCGCGCCTTCGCCATCCTCCACGCCGTCAACCGGAAGGCGCAGCCAGACGCAGTTTGTCGGCACGCCGTCCAGTTTTTTCGTTTTC
Source organism: Oscillibacter sp. (assembly GCA_022795445.1). GTDB lineage: Bacteria > Bacillota > Clostridia > Oscillospirales > Oscillospiraceae > Oscillibacter. The sequence goes on from JAAWGR010000110.1 coordinate 1,627, forward strand.
GTATAGCCCTTGCTGCCCAACACCAACAGCCCCCGCTCCTTCAGACCGCTGAGCAGCGCCTTGGAGGAAAACCCCGCTTGTTCGCACATGCGGTTCCAGACAACGCGGTTGATAATCGCCAGGTTATTTTCCTCATCGATGACGCCAAACCGTTCCCCGTGCCGGATTTCCTCCGCAAACTGGTTGGAGTTGGCGGAGATCCAGCCGCAGGCATAGTCGTAGCCCCGGTCTACCAGGCTGACCTCCTTTTCATCCCGCAGGAATTGGCCGATCTCCTCCACCGTCAGGGCGCGGTTGTCGTGGAAAATCCAATCGCTCGCCAGCTTGTCCGCCGTCAGGATCAGCGCAGCGGCCATCGCCTGCTTCTCGGTGGTTTCGCCCTGCATACATTCGGCATAAACGTTCTCGTACAGTTCCCGTACCCGGTCCAATTCGCCCTCCTGACAGAGTTTTTCGATGAAAAGCTTTCCGGCATGTCCAAAATTCTTTTTCAAACGGTTCGCGGTCCTGCGGCCATCCCGGAAAATCTTCTTCGATGTACAGTTAATTTCAATGACGCGGTTTAACGCGCCCGCTCCGTCAGTTTCCTCCGTTAAGGGGGATTCGCCGGAGGTAATGAAACAGTTATCCCATTTAGGCGTGTAATTCAGCCCCAGGTTCTGGTTCGCCCGGCCCTTGCCGGCCCCGGCGGCCAGTTCGTACACGTTAAAGGCAATCCTGCCCTTCTTGTCTTTGGACAGCTGCAATTCGTCCAGGAACATGGGGAGGGAATGGAGAAACCCGGCGGTCAGTTCAAAGCTGACGGTGGTGCCTTTAAAGGACTTGACATAGCCGCCGTTGATCGCCGGATTCCCCCAGACAGACGCCCCCAGCATCAGCGTTACGCTCTTGCCGGTGGCGCTCCCCACGGCCCAGAAATGGACGAAGAACGGCAGACATCCAGTCGGCTCCACCAGCGGCGCGGCAAAAGACGCCGCCAACGCTACACGGGCAGGAAGACTGTAGGCACGCGCTTCCAGGGCCTCCTCCAGCCAGCCGTCCAGGGTGCCGGCCTGCCGCAGATCCTCATAGACCGGGCGGAAGGCGTCCGCGCTGTCAAAGACCACGCCGCCCACATAAGGGGAAAAGCCGTCCTCGTTCCAGCCCATGCGGGAGACGCTCTTGACCTCCGGAATCACACCCTGGTTGCGGTCCAGCACATCCCGGAGGAAATCCACCAACGCCTGGGCCCGCTCCCCGCTGGTGACGGAAATACCGCAATCCACCAGGGCCACAATGTCGTTGGCTTTGGAAACGCGGCTGAGCGGCACGGTGATTTTCGACCAGGGCCGTTTGCTGTTATAACTCCGCCGGTGGGCCAGCGTCACCTTCATCAGCCCCGTGTCGATGGAGCGCATCAACTGCACCGGCATAACGGGGTGGGAACAGGCGTAAGTAATCCGGCCCTTGGAATCGTAACGCCAAATCCCGCTCTCGTCCGCCGTCCATTCGCCGGTGTTCAGGTCCAGGGCCTGGTCCGCAAATTCCGAAACGCCGTCCTCCTGCACGGAGATGGAGTTCATCTTCTTCATCTCGTCGCGGTAAGCCTTGAGCATCTGGGGAAAGCCGCTGAATTTCAATTCCTTCGCCAACGCCCGGAGGACGTATTCCTCCCGGGTGCGCTGGTAGCTGGACTGGATTCCTTCCAGCCACTCGATCACGCGGCCGCTTTGAAAATCTTCAAGGGTAAACGCGGGCGGGCTGCCGCTTGTCTGTTCTGGCGTCATACAGTTCTCTCAACTCCCTTTCCGCTTCCTCGATCCGGTATTCCAGCTCCGGCAGTTTCTTGACTGCCTCGGCAAAAAGCGGATGAAAGCTCTCTATTCCAGGCTTGTCCGGGCGGTAAAGTTGTACGTTCCTGTGCAACCGCAGGTGTTCTCTGGAAAGATTTTTAATTTCCAGTTCCAACGCCTCCTGCCGCGCCAGGGCCCGCCTCCGCTCTGTCAGAATGGCAGAGCAGGCAGCAGGAGCAGGCTTTTGGCAGGTCAGCCCCAAGTTGAAATCCGCGTCCAGGCGAACCAGAGCTTGCTGGAAAGAAATGCCAAACAGCTTCATCACAAAATCGATCACCGTTCCGCCCGCCCCGCAGCCAAAACAGTGCCAGCCGGATTTTTCCCCGCCGTACAGCTTTAGGCTGGGGGTTTTCTCACCGTGGAACGGGCAAAGAACGTAACCATGTGAATTTGGATGGAATCCATAGTTCTCGAATACCTGAACCGGCGTCAATTCCGCCTTGATGCGTTCTGCCGCATGGTATATACGGATTTTTGCATTCCCGGGCGGTCTTTGGCGGGCCGTCATTCCTCCACCAGCTCCCGGTAATTCCGGATCGTTTTCAGTTTCTTGGCGGCCTTGCAGTAATCGCAGCGTTCACAGCGGCGCGGCGGCTCCCGGCCCTCCTTGATGGCCTGATACCGCGGCGCGCGGCCCTCCACCTCCGCCAGCTTGGCGGCAAGGTCTGCGTCGGAGATATACAGGGCATCCAGATCAGGGGAGGCCTCCTTGGTCCCGACCGCCAGGATGAAGGGCAGCATATGGCCCTCCACCGCCTGATAAATCGCGCCCTGGACGTCATACCCCCATGCCTCCACGAAGGTGACGCGCTGGTGTTCCCTGCTGCCCCACACGCTGGCCATGTCCCGCATGACCTTCTGATCGACGATTGCCCCGTCGCAGAAGCCAAATGCCGTGGCAGCCTCCGGAAACAGTTCCGCAATCCGTTCGCAAGCATCCGCGCCCAGGAGGCTGTCGATCTTGATCTTGAAAGGGATGCCGGCGATCTCGCCGGTGCGGATGACCTGCTTGTCCCCTGACATCAGCAGCCGGTACAGTTCGTCCCGTTCCAGACGCGCAATGATGTCCTGGGCGTGGGTATAATCGGCTTTCAACGTCCCGTCCCGCTTGAACAGCTCCGGGTGCTGGCCCTGGTAGAGCGGCAGCGTGCCGGAAAAGTGCGCGTCAACATACCCGCCTACCAGCAGGGCCGTGGAGGCGGGAGGAACATATTCCCCCCGCAGCGCCGCCAGCGCCGCCGCCTCGCAGCGGTCAAAGGCCTTGAATTGGCTGGAACCCATATAGGCCATCTGAATTTCCGGTTCAAAATAATTTTCCGCAGTCACAACCGGCAGCATTACAAAATCCCTCCCTCTTCAGACGTTTCCTCCGCAGCAGGGGCAGGTGTTTCCTCTGCCTCCGCCGCCTGCTGCTCCTTCCGTTTCTGGGCGCACGCCGCGCAAAGGGAAACACCGTAATGTTTTGCAGTATAACCTGCCAGCCAGCGGGCATCCTTTCCCATCGCTGGGGCGATTTCCTGCCCGCAGTCCGCGCAGGGCGGAACCGGAGCCTGCTGCTGGATACGGGGTTTGTGCGGGCGAATACGAATTCCATCTGTCAGCCCGCCGTCCTGGGGGTCTCGGACTCTGTGGTCAATGTACAGTTGGATTTGTTTCCCAACCAAGGTGGACGCTTTGGCGTCGCCGTAGAGTTTTCGCAGAGTCTTTCGGTTTGTGGAATTGATGATCAAGGGGCGAACCTGCATAATACCTGGCACCCGCTCCTCGGAAAACGTCAGAACATCCTTGTTTTCCCTTCCGCGTTGGAGCGTCACCATACCGTTCCACAATCCGGAGATAGTCAAAATCGGCTCCACGCCGTCGTCAATGTCCTCTGCGCCCAAGTACTCGGAATCCCGCATCTGCCCCAGACGCTCTTCGCCGGTCAGCTGGCGGAGTTTATCTTTTGGCATCATAGCTCCGTAACCTCCAATTCATCCGAATCCGCCACACGGGTGGCGATGACCTGCAAGCCCTTCGCCTTGCATTTTGCATACAGCCGCTCCCGGTTCTCTTTGTCCAAACGCTCCGCTCCGTCAATCAGGATCATTTGCAGTTGCCCCGGTTTACTTACCGTGATATCCACGCACAGCTCCAACAACTCTCCGTCAGAGAGGTTCGAGACCGGCAGGCCGTGGATCAGCGGTACGCCGTCTTCTACGGTCAGACCGTCGACGGGGATTTCTGCCGTCTCGAGGATCTGGGCGGGCAGTTCCCGGGCAAGCTCAATCTTCCGCGTCAGTTCCGCCGACCGGTCGGACAGCGCCATTACCTCCGCCTGCATATCCACCATCCGCCGGTATTCGTTCAAATGCTTCCGCATAGCCTCCGCCAAATCCAGCTCGGCGGAAAGGGCGCTGGTATCCTGGGGTTCCTGCCCGGCGTACTGGCCGGCAACGCCCATATCCCGCTCCAATTTGGCGGCCGCGGCGTCAAATTTGGATTGTGCAGCCGCGGCTCGTTCCTCCCGGCGGGCATCCAGGCCGGAGAGCTTTTCCTCCGCGGCACGGATTTCTGCCTTCAGACGCTCGATCTCCCCGCTGAGCCGTGCCCGTTCTCGAGCAATCTCGCTGTCAATGGCGGCAATTTCGATATCCCGGTCCGCTTCCAGGCCCCGGAGCTTGGAAGCATGGTTCTCCTGGAAAGCCCTGGCGCGTTCAATCCGGCTGTTGGACTCCCGGATGCGTTCCAATTCTTTGTACTTCTCGCCCAAAGGATATGTTTCCCACCGCTCATAGTCGTAATCTGCCGGAATATCGGCGGCAATATCGGCGATAAACGCCTGCTTATTCCGGATATCCCGGTTAATGTCCTGGCGGGAACGGAAGTAGACGCCGTTTTCTGCCTGGATGTCATGCAGGACTTCCAGGATGTGCTTGGAAAAGTCCACGCCCTCGGGGATTTCCCCAAACTGGGCGCGTATCCAGTTCAGATCCCAAGGGAACGAAATCAAAGAGAGGATGACCCGGTTTTTCTCCCGTCGGCTCATTTCGCAGAACGCAACCGGGTCCAGCTGCAAGGGCGTGAAGATGGTAGAGAGGAATTCCGCTGGACGGGTCTGAAGCATGGAACCGTTTTTGACTTTGACCGTCCCGGCGGACTCTCCGGAAAGCACTTTGCGGTCGATGGTAAGCCCGGTATCCATCTCGATGAGGATTTGCCCTTCATCCGCTCCCTTGTGGACGATGCAGTCTCTTTTAGACCGGTTTGTCAGAGCGAATTCGATGGAATTGATCACAGAGGTTTTTCCGCTTCCCTTCGGGCCGGAAAGCTCTATGGATTTCCCATCCAGGTCAACCTCCCGGATGCCGAACAGGTTTGTTACTTTGATTCTGCTTACTTTCATGTTGACAAGCCTCGCTTTCTTCCATTATAATAAACAGGCAATGATTGGCCTTGTGCCGATCCTGCCCTGGCGGGGGTGACTGTCCCGCCAGGGCATTTTTGTTTACAGTGCGATGATGACAGAACCTTCGGAGATCTCTTGGGAAAGTTTTCCTTCCAGGAAAGCTTTGATAGTTTCACGGGCCTTGAGCTTCCACATGCCGCCGTCGGCCTCTGTAAAACTGATGCCACGCTCATTGACGCGGATCAGGAAAATGCTTTCCGGCTGTTCCACCTCCTGGAATGTCCGATAGGGTTTCAACGTGATGATGGGCCGTACCTGTTCATTGCTTTGGAGCGCGACGCCCTTCTGCGTGGTGACCGTGGTGGCAACGCCATTGTCGTTGTAGATCACCTTCGCGCCGCAGCAGATATCGGACAGTAATTTCATGGCGTAAATGGTATCGGTTGTTTCCTGGAACCGGGTACGGAGCGCGATCTGCGCCTCCTCAAAGCCCATCTGCATCTCCTTCTCCCAGCCAGGGACATCGGTGGCCTTGACCTCATAATAGGTCTGCCTGAAAAATCGGGCGTTAGGGTCCGGCCGGCCGAAGCAGTGGACGGTCAGATGATCAGGGATGGTGATGTAAAGCAGATCGGACGCTTTCCCCGCCTCGGTTTGGACCAGCTTTACCAATGCATCCAGCGAGTGGAGGTCCAAGGTATCCGGATGGTCGATGGTGGGCCGGACCTCGTTGACCCTGCCGTCCGCGGTAATGGCGAATATAGCCGGACCGATTTCCCGGATGATGGGCTGGGTTGTTTCCTGGATATGCTCAATGAACTTTTTCAACATAATTGCTTTTCCTCCTTACGCAAACTTGATAACTCGCAGCGTTGCAGGCGGTTCCTGCTCCTGCCCGTCCATACTGAACTGGCCAGGAATCTGCGGCAGCATTTCCGTCACGGTCTCCTCGTCCAATGCATACAGCATTGTGACGATTGGGTTGGTGGCAGCCAGAGTGGGCTTCGCAGTGCAACTGAGGGCGATGTTCTGCCTGGTGTCATCCGGCTTCAGCGAGAGCGTAAGCGTTACCTTACGCACTGCTGTGGCGGATGTGTTCGGATCAAAAATGTTCTGCAGCAGACGCGACACCTCATAATCCGCCCGCTCCATGATGGCCCCGCGGGCCATTTGCAAGATAGATTTCGGATTGCCAATTTCCATACGGTTTTCCTCCTTTGTGTTATACACTTGGTTCAATCCAGTACACTGTGGCCGTCCGGACGCCCAGCGCGACTGCTTCGGCGTGGGTGTTGACGCACAGGTCAATGTGGCTGCCTTCCACGCCTGCGCCG
>JAAWGR010000111.1 GCA_022795445.1 Oscillibacter sp.
GTATGGGGATCACGCAAGGAGGGCGGCTGCGAGAGATCCTCGCAGGGGTGAAACTCCCATGACACGGTCCAGCCAGCCGGACTTCAGGCAATCGCCCTTGGCCCTCACGCAGAGGGCCTTCGCTCTTGGGGAAGTAGTGTCGAATACAAGAGCACGCAAAAAGAATCTAACTTTAAGCGGGAAATCTTGATTTTAGAAACCACGGGGACCACCCAAAGTGGTCCCCGTTCTTGTGAGATCAAGACGACAACTATATGAGATGGAGGGATATCCTTGCAGATAGCCGAAATTACCTATACCGTTAGCGAGAGCGGAAATCTAACCATCCCAGATACGGTACTGCGTGAAATGGGCATTGGCCCCGGCAGCGTTGTCCATATTGCCTATTTAACCCAAGATGGCCAACAAAATACCTTCCAAGAATTCTTGCTATCCTCAAACCCTCTGGAAAAATTGACAGAGGAACAGCAGCTCCGTGTCCCCACTCATATGCTGGAAGACTCAAATATTCCTGCTGATGCCGATCTCCAAATTATTTGTCTTGACGGCTGTATTGTCATATGCCAGGATTCAGCGTTGACTCCTGACGAGCTTGCCGAAGTTCTTTCTCGGCTCCAGGTTGCAGGTGAACTGACCTCTTCCCTGCCCAGTGACCCAGTGCAGATGCAAGATAAAATAGAAGAGTTCATCAATTATTTTCAGGAAGGAGCGGATCCAAGTGACTTATGAATATTTGGAGAAAAAGGGCAACCCGGAAACTGAGAAAAAAACTGCGTTGGTTACTGTCTGCGGTATGGCCGTTAGGCTTGTATTCGCTGAGAAAAAGAATGGTGAAGTTCCCCAAGTCATTGGAAGCATCCTGAAAGGCACATATTTCCAACGTCTGAGTGTCTAAGTTGGGAGGCTTCATCTATGGCAAAAAAAGTATATTGTCTCTACCGAGTGTCTACCAAAGGCCAGGTCGAGAAAGATGACATCCCCATGCAAAAACAGCGGTGCCATGAATTCGCCAAGGAAAAAGGATGGGAAATCCTCAAGGAATTTTCCGAAAAAGGAGTCTCCGGCTTCAAAGTCTCTGCAAAAGACAGAGACGCTATACAAGAGATCCAGCGTGATGCCGCTATGGGACAATTCGATATTCTTCTGGTCTTTATGTTTGACCGACTGGGTCGTAAGGAAGATGAAACTCCCTTTATCGTTGAATGGTTCGTTCAGAATGGTATTGAGGTCTGGAGTACAGAAGAAGGCCAGCAACGATTTGATACCCATGTGGACAAGCTCATGAATTATATCCGCTACTGGCAGGCTTCTGGAGAAAGCCTCAAAACCTCCATTCGAACCAAGACCCGGCTGGGGCAAATTGTTCAGGAGGGACACCATAAAGGCGGCACCCCCGCCTATGGATATCAATTAGTCAAAAAAGGACGAATCGGCAAAAAGAACCGTGAACTCTATGACATTGAAATCAGCCCAGAAGAAAGCCCCACAATAAAAGAAATGTACGATTTAGCAGATAAATTCGGCTATGGAGGACGGAGAATTTCTACAGAACTAAAGGCCAAAGGAATTATGAATCTAAGGACAGGAGAGCCATTCCACTATTCCACCATTCAACGCATTTTACGGAATCCTATGTACACAGGAATTTTGAGAAGCGGCGACTCACGGTCCGAGGTTATTCCAGAACTTCAAATCATTATGCCAGAACAATTTGACCGTGTACAAAATCAATGCCAGCAACGCTCAGTAGATTATGAAAAATATTTTATCGACGGCAGCCAAGAAGAAATCGCTTTGCAGAATGGTGACGAGATAGTCGTTACACGTCCTCCTCGAAATATTCCCAAACGCAATACCGGAAAAACTCTCCTATCAGGTAATATCTTCTGCGGTCACTGCGGTGGCCGCATTTTTGCATCCACTGCCAGAAAAAGCCATCATTCCACAGCCCCAGAAACTTTTGAGCGTGTCCCCATCTACAAATGCTACAATCGGACGCAACACAAGGAGGTATGTGACGGACCTACTACATACCGTGCTGGCTATGTGGATCAAGTGGTTGAAAATTTGATCCGCGGGATTTTGGAACGCTCAAAATCCATCAACGAGAAAGATTTTGTAAATAAGCAAGTTCAGGTCTCAGCGGCGCAATATCAGCAGAAGCAACGGAAAGCCAAGGCTGACTATTTAAAAGCAACCAAGGAACTTTCAAAGTGGGAAGCATTAATGCTGGATTCCATTGAGGGGACTTGTGTTTTTACTCCCGAGCAGATCAAAAAACGGATGGATGCTGTTCAGACGACTTTGGATGATTTAACACAACAGATTTCTTCCTTTCAGGAACAGGCAGAAACCTCAGCTAAACTCGCCAAAGAGCTTGCAGAGCAACATCAGAATCTACTCTCATGGGCAGGCTTGTTTGATTCCTCCTCCCCGCAGGAAAAGAGGATGATAGCAGCGCAAATCGTCAAGGCAGTGACCTTGACCCGCGGCTATGGGATTGAGGTTGAATTCAATATATCAGAAGCGCAATACCTTGGTGGTATGGAGATGGGATAGACAATTGCATTGTCATGGCCCTTCTATTCTGATAGACTATAAGATATAGGAAAAAGGAGTTGATTCCATGACATTGCTCTTTCAAAGCCCTCACACAGATATGTGGCGCTTGCACGAGCTCGACAAAATCCTCGATTCAATTGAAGATGACATTGAGGGTGCCGTAGACAGAAAACAGGTGCAAACGGAACATGATTTTCAGAACTTGGTTCTCCGTGCTACAGGAAAATCCATCGTAGATATGAAAGAAATTCTAACTCTTGTCGCTTGTGGATACCCGGATGGCGCATTGTCCCTCTCACGAAATCTATTTGAGCAGCTTGTGATACTTCTCTTTTTCGGAAGCAAAGACGAAGGCCCGGACTTTAACAATTATGTAGATGATTTTTTCATCGACTATGACATTCAAAGGGTTAAGGCTTTAATTTACGAATGCAAAAACTGTGCTTCCACTAACGCTGAAGAGCTTTCCTCCCTACAAGAAGAGTTAGCAAAAGCAAAAGCAAAACGCCATTCCAACAAGAGCGGTATGTATTGGTGGTCAGGTCATTCTACATTTGCTGACCTCACTGAAAATGTGATTAAATCACAACCTCAAAATGCACAGCACCTCTTGCGTGTACTGCATCTTCATTATAAACGGGCATGTATGGCCCTACATGCAAGTTCTATAGGAAATGCACTACGACTTGGCACTGATCCTAACTTCGCCGGAATTGACACTGCGCAGACAGAAAAAGGACATGGACTGCCGCTATGGTTTGCAACCACATCTATTAATTTTATTTTTGGTGTTGCATTTTCTACGCTTGAAAAAGATTACACGATGCATGAAGATGCCTTATTTAGTCTCATAGCTTTTTATAGAGAGAAAGAGTTTGATGCTTAGCTTTTCAAGTGGACTCGATATGGATTGCCATTAAGAAACAAGTACAATACCACACCCTTCATCAGAGAGGTGACGCCTTAGCAATATGTGGATGGGATGAGAAGTTTCCTGTTGGCATTTCAGCGTGGGTGTGGTAAAATAATTTGAAAGACACTACAAAGTAAGGAGGTGGCACGATGCAATATACACTGATGCACAAGGGCATCCCTGTTCTCGACCTTGAATTGGACGACGCTACAAGCTCTGTGCAGAAGATAAGCTCTATCTATCATATGGAACACCTTCCCCTCGGAACGACTTCCCGGCAAGGTGGGGTGGATCGTGCTGCTTTAAATGCATGGTGGATTGACCGCAGCATTCCTGCCAGCCGATCTGGTATTCGCAAAGCATTGGAAACCTTAGAGCTACCCAATACGCATATGCTTTTGACCCGCTGTTTTGGATTAAGCCTCTCTGATCAATACTGGGTAAAACCCCAAGGCAGTGATCTGCAATGGGAGCGCATCAACTTCTTTACCAATCCCTTCTCTGAGGACATCGGAAATGTACTTCTTGGAAAGGTGACGGACGCTGCCGGCTTGGACTTCCATTCGCCGGACAACACCTCCGATGGTTTTTTGAAAAAGCGGTGGAAGATCATTGACGGCAAGCGGTGTTTGCTGAAAGCCGGAAGTAATCCATTTATGCAACAACCGTTCAACGAGGTGATTGCCACCCTCGTAGCCCAGCGTCTCGACATTCCCCATGTCCCCTATTCCCTGCTTTGGGATGACGGCACACCATACAGCGTATGCGAGGACTTCATCACCCCAGACACCGAATTGGTCAGTGCATGGCGGGTCATGCAGACCATAAAAAAGGACAACAACACTTCTGTCTACCGCCACTACCTGAACTGCTGTGAAGCATTGGGCGTCCCCGGCGCAGAACACGCTGTCGACCAGATGATCGTCCTCGACTATCTCATCGCAAACGAAGATCGGCATCAAAACAACTTCGGTTTGATTCGGAATGCAAATACGCTGGAGTGGATTGGAGCAGCCCCGATTTTTGATAGCGGCTCCTCTCTGGGTTACGACAAACTCCCCAGCCAGATCTTGTCTCCTCATAGTGTTGAATGCAAGCCCTTCAAGAAAACGCATGAGGAACAACTCAAGTTGGTGACCTCCTTTGATTGGCTCGATTTTAGAAAGCTCTCCGGCATCGAGGAGGACATCCGACAAGTGCTGGATCAGGCGGGCGACTATATGGACGAAGCCAGAATGTCCGCTATAACCACGGCTTTCTCTTCCCGTCTTGAAAAACTCATTGTGCTGTCCCAAATCCAGCGCACAGTGGACGAAATCGCTATGGATGTGGAACATAATTCCGCACAGGATTACGGATTAAAGATGCAATAGTAATTTTCAAAGCATTGATGGAGGCAAAAACACTATGGACTTGCTGAAACGGGAACTGTTTGACATCTATGTATATGGCACAGCACAGCCGCATTTTGATGGTCGTTGTGCAGGCACTAATAAATACTTCTCAAAAAACGAAGAAGCCGTTGCTGACAAAGAATTAAGAACATTTGCTCAACAGATTATTGAGATGTGCGACTCCCTAACTCTGGATTCCAGAAACTTCTCTGAGCGCGAAATAGTAAAAGAGCGATTACGGCAAATGCTCCAAATCGTATGCGACGAGCTTGGTGAAGAGTCGCAGCTCGCTATGGACATCAAAGGTGAACTCACAAACCAAGAGCAAAATGCAGGCCCACTGCCAGAGGACTCTTTTCTTGATTCCATGTTACGAATTAAAGGCGTATTCGCATCAGATATAGAGCATGATTATGCGCTGGATTACGACTCATAAATTGCTGACATTTTCGGCTCCCCAAGTGGTTCGCATCCCCGGCAAAGGGCCCGCTTAGCGCACCGCTTGGGAGCGCATCACATTCGCATTGTGGGGGTCGTCGGTTCGAATCCGATCAGGTCCACCAAAATAAAAACCACTGCAGTTTCTGCAGCGGTTTTTATTTTAGCTTATTTCACAGCGCAATAAAGCTATAGTACAAATAAGCAAATTTGAGGACTATTATTTCACTTGGGAGAGTGCATCCTGAACGGCTTCCTTAATAGCCTTGGAGGTAACAGATGCGCCAGAGACAGAATCCACATCGGTGGAATTCGCCTCCACAATAGCGGCAGGGAGCTGTTCAATGGCGGGATCAGAAATTCCAGGAGTCTCGTTATGGCTTACCACTTCCACCTTGGCAAGCTTATCGTCGGACATGGTGATCTTGACCGTTACGTCGCCACCCATTCCGCTGTGGCTCACACCTACATATTCATTTGCACCGACATTGATTTCAGTGGCGTCCTTATCTACGTCAGATACGGTGCCGGGAACATACTTCATACTGCCGGAAACCGCAGTAAGCACCGGCAGTTCATCGTTCTTGGGGGCAGCTGCATTCTTACCGGCGATCTGTCCAAAGATAAAACACTCCGCCAGATTGCCGCCGGCCTGATACTGACAGGCAGCAATGCCGCCCAACTCACCGGCAGTATACAGGTGGGGAATGGGGGTATCGTTCACATCCAGCACCTGAGCGTTCTCGTTGCGCTGAGGCCCGCCTTGGGTATTCAGCATGACAGGCTCCAGTTCGACGGCGTAGTAGGGGCCGGCAGCGGAAAAAGCTGTCATATTTGCGGCGGCGCGGCCCAACTGCATGTCCTCACCGGTCTGAGCAAAGGTGTTGAAGTTCTCCACCGTACGTTTCAGAGTCTCGGGCAGCATTCCAGTGAGCTCGGCCAACTCTTCCAGAGTGTCGGCCTGATAGACCTGAACCGTGGAGGGGATCACATCATTCTCCTTCATAAGGTCGGCATGGGCCTGGTCGTAAACTGCGAAGGTTCGGTCCGCATAGTGGGGGTGCATATAAGTGCCGCAGTGATAAACCTTACCATGGCGGACAGTGCCGTCCTCAGGCAAGTAGCGGCTGCCGTCCTGTCCTACCCAGATAATACTTCCCTTTGAAAAATATGCCTTGGGGAGATTGGCAGAGCGCTCTCCCTGGGGCACAGCAAAGCCAAATGTGGTAAACATACTCTCCGAGTTCCGCATATGCCACAGTTTTGCGCCCACCTCCATGGCCATCTTGATACCGTCACCGGTATTATAGGTGGTTCCCAGAGGATGCGCCGCCAGCAGGCCCAAATAGTTTTCCACCATCTCGGCGTTGTTCTCAAAGCCGCCACAGGCCAGCACCACACCGTTCTTAGCCCGGATATTGACGCTTTCCCCCTTGCGGTCAATGGTGACACCCAGGATGGTTCGGGAGACGGGATCTTGAATGAGTTTTGTACCGGGGGATTCAAACCATACGTCGATATTGTCCCGGCTAAGGACCTGCTTGCGCAGGGCATTCCAAATGTATGCGTCGGAGAGGGTCTCGTGGGCAGAGATCATCGTCATCTTATCTCCGCCGGGCAGTTCGGGATATTCAACGACGCCCTGCTGTATGGTGCGGCGATCCAGAACAAACTCATCCTTGGGCAGACCGGTAATATTGGCCACAATGTCCGGGATCTGACTAATGCCGGCAGCATAGGTATCCAGCATGACAGAAGGAGTAGAGCGGCCAGCATTCAGCCCCTCATAGTGAGCCCGGATAGTCTCATAGTCTTCGCCATAGACGATGACCTGACCGCAGTACCGGGTATTGCCTCCCTCATGGCCCTCCGGGGCCTTTTCAGTGAGAAGGACGGAAGCCCCCGCGTCAGCAGCAGTGATGGAGGCCACGGAACCGGCACCGCCAAAGCCTACCACGACCACATCATACTCGCCATCCCAGGCAATGGTATCGGCATAGGTGATCTTCCCGACCGCCTCAGGAGTGTTCTCAGCTGGAGGTGTGCTTTCGGCCGTGCCGTCGCACGCTGCCAGGCTCAAAGCTGTGGCGGCAGCAAGGGCAAACGCAATCACTTTTTTCTTCATAACACTGATTCCTTTCTGTTCTTTTTCTCCCCTTAAATGCCTTCAGCGCTAAGGCATAAAGAGGTTTCTTGTAGAAAATTATAGCAAACCCCATTTCAAATTGGAAATGCCAAAACGATTAAAAAAGCAAGCTATCATATCACAAGTGATATGATAGCCTTTCAAAATACAATACCTATGCTATCTGGTTAGGGAGCCCATAGCTGTTCAACGACTTCTGGTTCCTTCAAAAGTTTCCTCAATCTGCCAAGTTGAGGACTCTTATCCCCTTTTTTCCATACAACAGCCAGTTCCATACTCTCCCTGCAGTCAAGAATAGGAACGCAGTGTACAAGATTATTCGCAATACAACAAGATGGATCCGGCAGAATGCCCACCATATTTTCTTGGACGATGTTCATTTGGAAAGTATGGGAGCTTCCGGCCTTCTGAAACCGGGCAGGATCCATTCCACAATGCTCCAGAATGCGGGAGATGGCAAAAAAACTTGTTTCATACTCCTGCTGGAACATCGGAAACTGTCCGGTCGGTATCAACAGTTGACTGCCCCGCAGATCGGCCAGGGTAACGCTCTCCCTCTCTGCCAGTTGGTGCTCGCTGTGAAGAAAGGCCGACAGCCCAACAGAATATAAGGTCATAGACTCTGCCCAATCCGGTCGCTCCCCCGTAGGAAAGTACAACAGCGCCGCATCCGCCAGCCCCT
>JAAWGR010000112.1 GCA_022795445.1 Oscillibacter sp.
CTTCGTGAAAGCGTAGCCGGTCAGGTTGCCGGTAGGCTTGAAGGCGCCGTCGCTACGGCTCCGGCACTGATGGTCACTAACGATAGGACCATGACCAATACCAAAGCCAGGGACAGGAATTTCTTCATTGAACATTCCTCCTTTTAAGGTTACGGAGCGGCGAAACGCTTCGACTTCCTCCCTCCTCCAGGATTCGTGTCGGGGCTAGCCGATTTCCCACATCAAGCCTGGCCTTGGCCGGACGTCGGGGCATTTGTCCTCCGCAAGCCCTGATTCAGCAGGCGGAATTTGATTTGTCTACGGATTCGCCCCAGTTGTAATTTGTTTGATAAACGGCGTGTTTTAATGATATTTTCGGGTTAAATAGCCGTAACAAATACACGCTTTACCTGTAACAAAAATGCGTAAACCTCACCCGAAAGCAACCGCAGAGAGGTTGGGCGGCGGAACGAAAAACCGCGGCAAAAATCCAAAAAACCGATTGTCACAAGCCAACCCTCCTGTTATAATAGGAATCATACAACCCCTGCGCAATTCCCGGGACAATGAAAGGAGAACGTTTTATGAAAAAAGACGCCGCCATGCCTACAATGGAAAGTGTCAGGATTTTCCGCGAAAAGCTGGAACAGCCCGCCGGAGTCTTCGGCCCCTTCATGATCACGTCGGATCCTGCCTTCGTCGAGGCAGCCGGCAACGCCGGTTACGATTTCGTGCTGCTGGATATGGAACACGGTCCTGGCTCTTTCCAAAACCTTCAAAACCTCATCCGTGCCGCCAATGTCGTCAATGTCTTCCCGCTGGTCCGCGTTCCCCGCGGCACCGACATCTGGATCGACCGCGCCCTGGACGTAGGCGCAGGCGGCGTGCTGGTACCCCAGATCGACACCGCCCAGCAGGCCAAAGATGCGGTTGCCGCCGCTAAATTCTCTCCCCTTGGTTCCCGCGGCACCTGCCGCTTCGTCCGCTCCGCAGGCTATGGCGCTATCCCTGGCAGCGAATATTTCGCCCAGGCACAGGATACCGTCGTCATTCTCCAGGCAGAGGGCAAGAAGGCCTTTGAAAACCTGGATGAGATCCTGGAAGTCCCGGGCATTGACATGCTGTTCGTCGGCCCCTACGACCTTTCCAGCTCCCTGGGCCTCATTGGCCAGATTGAGCACCCGAAGGTGATGGAGTACATTCAAGACATCGTGAAACGCGCCGGCGCCAAGGGCGTCAAGGTCGGCTGCTTTGCTGACAGCGCGCAGTCCGCCCGGAAGCTCCGGGACCTGGGCGTCAAGTTCGTGGGCTACTCCTGCGATACCGCCATCTTTATGCGCGCCGCCGCTGAAGACGTAGATACTTTCGCCCTCTGATCTCCGCGGTTGTTATCCTATTACGCCACCCCCCTTGGCACGAAAGTGCCAAGGGGGTTTGGTTTATTCGCCCGCTTCTTCCAACTCCTCGCTCAACAGCGTTACAGCGGCGCTGTTCATGGTTATCGCCAAGACCATCATCAAAAACCAGGCACTCACCGGCAGGTCTTTGGAACTGGTCTTTTCCCGGGCCAATGAGCAGCTCTGTGAAAACAACGGCGAGGGCCTGTTCGTCACCGCCTTTATGGGTCTTCTGGATCTGACCAGCAGCGCCTTTGAATACGTCAACGCCGGGCACAATCCGCCCCTCCTCCGCCACAGCGGGGGCAGTATGAATACCTCCGTCTCGTTTCAGGCTTCGTCCTGGCGGGTTTGGAGGGCATGAAATTCCCCTGCAGGAAACTGCAACTTGCTCCTGGCGACGCGCTGTCCCTTTACACCGACGGCGTGACAGAGACCCTGAACCCGAAGGAGGAGCTGTTCGGCGAGGACCGCCTGAAAGCCACCCTCAATGCGCCGGAAACCCAGGGCAAAAAACCGGCGGACCTTCTGCCCCATATCCGCGCTGTTCTCTCAGACTTCGCCTGCGGGGCGGAGCAGGCGGACGATATCACGATGCTCTCAATCATCTACCTTGGCCCAGAGTCAAAAAAGGAGGCATCCCACCCCATGCGCACTTTGACTGTCCCAGCCGACACTAAACGGCCGGAAGCCGTACAGACCTTTACCGACGCCGACCTGGATGCGGCGGAGTGCCCGATGGAAACCCGCATCCAAATCCAGATTGCTGTCGAAGAACTGTTTGTCAACATCGCCCACTACGTAAAAACCACTATGGATGAGGTTTCTTATGCCTGGGAGGACGGGTGCAGCATCCTGACCATCCAGAAACCTGGAATCGAAATGAACCTAAAAAACCGGGAGGCCTTTTTTCCAGGGCCTCCCGGTTTTGCATTATTTTGCGTATTCAACCACCTTGGTTTCCCGCAGGACGTGGACCTTAATCTGACCGGGGTATTCCATTTCCTCCTCGATCTTCTTGGCTAAATCCCGGGCCAGGATGACCATCTGGTCCTCGCTGACCTGCTCAGGCTTGACCATGACCCGGACCTCCCGGCCCGCCTGGATGGCATATGCCTTGTCCACGCCGGGGTAGGAGCTGGTAATGGTCTCCAGCTGTTCCAGGCGCTTGATGTAATTCTCCAGGTTCTCCCGGCGCGCCCCAGGACGGGCGGCGGAAATCGCGTCCGCGGCCTGCACCAGGCAGGCGACAATCGTGCGGGGTTCCACATCGTTGTGATGGGCTTCGATGGCATGGATCACGTCATCCCGCTCCTTGAACCGGCGGGCGAATTCCACGCCCAGGGCCACATGGGTCCCCTCCATCTCGTGGTCGACGGACTTGCCCAAATCGTGGAGCAGGCCCGCCCGCTTGGCGGTCTGCACATCCACGCCCAGGTCCGCCGCCATCATTCCGGCAATGTGGCTGACTTCCACGGAATGCTGCAAGACGTTCTGGCCGTAGCTGGTGCGGTAATGGAGACGCCCCAGCATTTTGACCAGCTCCGGGTGGAGCCCCCGGACGCCGCACTCAAACGTCACGCGTTCGCCCTCCGCTTTGATGGTTGCGTCCACCTCCCGGCGGGCCTTCTCCACCATCTCCTCAATGTGGGTGGGGTGGATACGCCCATCGGAGATCAGCTTTTCCAAGGCGAGGCGGGCGATTTCCCGCCGCACCGGCTCAAAGCAGGAGACGGTAATGGCCTCCGGCGTATCGTCGATGATCAGGTCGACGCCGGTCAGGGTCTCGATGGTACGGATGTTGCGTCCTTCGCGGCCGATGATCCGGCCTTTCATTTCGTCATTGGGCAGGGGAACCACACTGACAGTCATATCCGCCACCTGGTCGGCGGCACAGCGCTGGATGGCTTGGGCGACCACTTCCCGGGCGCGGGCTTCACACTCTTCTTTCATCCGGGATTCCACTTCTTTGATCTTCAAAGCGGTTTCATGGGTGACCTCAGACTCCACCTGGTTGATCAGGTACTGCTTGGCCTCTTCGGTGGTAAAACCGGAGATACGTTCCAGCATTTCGGTCTGGCTGTGCTTAATGAGCTTAATTTCCTCGGTTTCTTTGTCGATCGCGGCATGTTTTTGGGACAGGGAATCTTCCTTTTTCTCGACGGCTTCGATCTTCCGGTCGAGGTTTTCCTCCTTCTGCTGCAGGCGGTTTTCCTGCCGCTGAAGGTCGGCGCGGCGCTCTTTGACTTCCTTTTCGTACTCGCTGCGGTTTTTCAAAATCTCCTCTTTGGCTTCCAAGAGGGCCTCACGCTTCTTGGATTCCGCGCTTTTGATGGCTTCGTTAACAATTCGTTTTCCCTCTTCTTCGGCGCTGGAGATCTCCTTCTCCGAGACATTTTTCCGATAGCGAATACCAAGCAGGAAGCAGATGACGCCGCTGATCACCACGCTGATCAGCGCAGTGACGGCATATTGCATCACGCTATTTCCTCCAATCGGTTTGGTATCAGTTCGCTGTAGTTATTTGATCGCTGGGCACGGCAGGCCGTCGGGAAACGCCCCTACGCTCCCGATGGCTGTCCTCTCTTAGTTTAATCTTTTACCGGACCGCTGTCAAGAAAAAACATTCGAATGGGCAGAAAAGTTGCCGGACCTCTTGCCAACGCCAGGGAAGTATGGTAGAATCTAAAAAGCAATGATAAGGAGGTCGATTGCAATGCGGGTAAAAAAGCGTCTTGCCGTACTTCTTTTGTGCTTATTGACGGCGGCGCAGCTGACAGGACTGGTATACGCCCATGGCGGACATCATCAAGGGGGACACCATGCAAGCAGCGTCCCAGCGTCAACCTGTGGTGTCAGCGGGTGTACCGCCGCGGGAAGCCACAGCCACTGCGCCTATCATACAGACGCGGTATGCGACGGGGTTTGCTGTGGGCTTTGCACGATAGAGGGCTGTACGCTGGCGGGACGGCATACCCATGAGGCTGTAACCTACTGCGGCAACGCTCACGAGTCTGGGTTCTGCGACGGGAGCTGTTGCGGACTCTGCACGGTGGAGGGCTGCCGGACTGGCGGGCGGCACACCCATGAGGGCGTGACCTACTGCGGCAACTACCATGCCGAAGGCTTCTGCGAGGACGGATGCGCCGCGTGGAGTTATCAAAAGTGCCATCGGCATTCTATGTGAAAAAACGGGGAATCCTTTGTTGGGATTCCCCGTTTTTGTGTTTTTATTTTAGGTATCGATAAATGCGGCGGCGGCGTAGCCAACCTGGCCGTTGTAGTGGACAACGTACCATCCTTGCCACTCACCGTAGACGGTCAGCTCAGCTCCGTTTGGCATATTTGCAATCACCTTTCCGGTGGGAGCAGGATAACTCCGCAGATTCAGCGTCCCGTAGTTGACCGCCACTGTGCCGTTAATGGGGTCCGTGGGGTAGATGAACGGCAGGCCGAAGAACTCCGTCAACGCCCGGGCCAGCTGCTGGGCGATGGCGTCCTTGTGCCCCTCCAGCCATTGGGCATCTGAGTAGTTGTCATGATAACCGATCTCTACCAGCACCGCTGGGGCGTTGGACTGGCGGACTTCCCCTAGAGTCGTGGTGGAGCGGGTGGTTACTTTGTTGGGCAGCGGATAGATTTTGCGCAATTCCTCCGCGATCAGCTCTGCCGCCCGCTGGCCTTGGGCGCTGCCGGGATAGTAGAAGGCAATAATGCCCCGTTCCTCTCCATAGCGGCCCTCTGGCGCGGCGTTGGAGTGCAGGGCCAGGTAAAAGTCGTAATAGTCCTGGTTCGCTTCACGGATGGACGAGCTGGCGGTCATCTCTGGGCGGTTCCGTTTATACTGGATGCCGTTGGATACCAGATAGGGGATCAGGGCGTCCGCCAGAAGGTTCATATGGTATTCTTCTGACCCGCTCCCAGTTACATATGGATTCCATTCTTGTGTTGTAGCATATATTTTATGAAGTAAATATAGAGAGGCTGCAAATACAGCCTCTCTATATCTCATAATCTCCCCAGTTTGCGCATAACGCTATCATAGGCCCTGGGGTTGACGACATGAAGAGTGTTCATCAGTTCGTCCATAACCGCCCAGGCGTCAGAAGGATCCTTCCCCTCAACCGCCAGGAGGAAGTCACTGTCGCCGTACTGGCCCAGCGCTTCTCTGACAGGCGCAGCCTCAGAATAAGCCGCAATTTGAGGCTGAGGATATGACGCTTGCACACCTGACAGTTTATCCCTGATGGAGTAGAGGGCGGACAGCGTCACACAATCATCCAGCTTGTCCGCCTCCTGCTCATACCTGGATATCCAGTATTCAATTTCTCTGATATCCAGCATAGGTACTCCCTCCTGTCAGGCTTGTTCCAGTTTCCGCATGAACCGGCGAATATCCTCCCGATCTTGCTCCGTAGCGGAATCCAGCGCCATTTCCAGGTGTTCCATCATCTCGGAGCGGCCATCGTCCCGGCTATAGCGGCCGCGGCTGTCACGGCGGGAACTGTAGCCGTTACGAGAATCCCCATAACGGTCCATACCGCCGGCCCGGCTGTAGTGGCCGCGAACGTAGTGCTGCCCTCGATTGGCGGAGCTATAGCCTTCGCCCTCTTCCAACATGCAAATCTTGTCGATGTTCTTGATGGTATCGGTCAGTTTGTGGGCAAGTTCCAGATCGCCGGCGTTGAGCTTTCCTTCATGGTCAAGCTCTTCCAGCTCTTTCCACAGTTTTTCTTTCAGCTTCTCCATATTGTCCTCTCCTTTCATGCCACGCGGTCAACAATAACGTTGACATTTTGGGTTGTAATGGCCTGGGTACTGACGTTTTCCAAAGCGATCGTCAGGCAGCAGCCTTTCGGTACGTCGATCAGCGCGTCGACATGAACATTGAACAGGTCGCCCACAGCGGCAGGGGTAACAATCGCAGTTGCGCTGGCAAGGGGTTCCCCAGTAATCGCCAGTGCCAGGGAAATAGGGCTGGCAGTACCGCCAGTGGCGATGGCAATGTTGGCGTCGGCGCTCACACGGTAGCGGGCGCGGCACTGGTTGGTGATGCCTCGCAGGGTAATGATACCGCTCCCGGCCCGGTGGCAGACATAACCGCGTGTGCAGGGGATGGACGTCTCGGTCAGCAGGACATTCTGGCCAGTGGCAACGGTCTGCGCCGCATTGCTTGTAAATTCAGGCATTTGATCATTCCTTTCCAAAAAATCAGCGGCAGGGTATAGTTACCCCGCCGCTGTTGTCAAAATCGGCATGGGGCCGAACATTCCAGAAATCCTGGAAAGTTGCTCGTTATTGCGTCTTTGTTGCAGCTAAATTGCAGCTAAATTACGACTAAACGCAATTAGCAACTACCGCATCCGCCGCAGCCGCTGTTTCCCCAGCCGCTGAACTGACCGCAGCAGTTGGTGGGGAAGTTGACGGGCGTGGGGGGCTGGACCACATATGCAGGAGTCGGGCATTCAGCACCGGTCCGACGCAGGATGGTGGCCTCGCTTGCAGAGATCATCGCGCCGATAGCGGCGTTCTGGTTGGCCTGAGAAGCAGCCAGCTGAAGGGCCTGAATCTGGGCAGCCTGCGCAGCAATCCGGTCGTCTTTGGCCGCCAGCTCCTGCTGACACATCTTGTCCAGGATGGCCCGGAAGCCGCTGTTCTGGCTTTCAATGATGTCCCGGGTGTTGGTCTGCATCAAATTGCGGGTGTTGCAGTCCTCCTGAGCGATCGTAAAGCGCACGTTATCGATAGACCGCTGGGTCTCGCAGCAGCAGTCCTTCTGCTGGTAGCCCAGGTTGCAGAGCTGCTGCATCAGCGCGGCCTGCTGGTTGGCACGGGACAGCTCCGCCTGGGAGAAGCCCTGCATGATGTTCATGCCCAGGCCGTTGATGGAGTTCTGCATGGCGTAGAAGCCGTCGCACAGGCCCTGGATCACGCCGCGCACGGCGTTCTCAAGACCGTTGAAGTTAAACTCGCTGCACAGGTCGGCCCGGGTCAGGGCGCCGTTGGCAGCGGCCATCATACCGCCGTTGCCCCAGCCGCCCATGCCGCCAAACATCCCGCCGCCGAACATACCACCGCCGAAGAACATGGGGAACAGGAACAGCATAATCATGGCAATCAGCATCTCGCCGAAGCCGCCGCCCCAGCCATTACCGCAATTGCCGTTGTTTCGATCGGTCACAGCGGCGATATCCGCCACGGACAGGCCGTTTTCAGAACCAAGAGACATAGTTTATTCTCCTTTGTTGATGTATTTGCAAAGTCTGGCCAGACTGTATGCACATTTTGGCGTTGACACACGTTTAACAACGTGGTATCATAAGTTTGGGTGATGCTATGAAATTCAATGAATTTGTCCAGTCAAAGGGATTTACAATCAAAAGCCTTGCTGCCGCCGCTGGCGTATCTGACCGATCTTTAGAGCAATACAGTTCAGGACGCTATCCGCTCAAAAACGCCCGCTTGTGGTTTGCCGTAAAGGTAGCAAAAGCCCTTGATACAACCGCTGAATATCTTCTTTCTTTGGATGATTGACCGTCAGAAATGGCGGTCAAATTTTTTTGAACTTTTTTGAAAATCCCTATTGACATACGTTGATAAACGTGCTATTATATAGATACGTTAAGAAACGTATATCAAACAGGCCACAGGCCGGGAGGGAAATATGATGAGGCACACTTTAAGAATGGTTTACTACTACCCCAATCAGTCCAAACTCTTTTCTG
Organism: Oscillibacter sp.; assembly: GCA_022795445.1. Lineage (GTDB taxonomy): Bacteria > Bacillota > Clostridia > Oscillospirales > Oscillospiraceae > Oscillibacter. Next base: position 8,102 of record JAAWGR010000112.1, read on the forward strand.
CC
>JAAWGR010000113.1 GCA_022795445.1 Oscillibacter sp.
CGTCCAAAATTTTGGACGGCTTTTTCCTTTGTTGTAGCGAAAAAGCGGGCAAAGGGACTACACAAATCGGAAAAAACGTGCTATGATATGCAGAAAGAATAAAAGGAGATATCACAGCCGTGGTAAAAAAAAGAATTTTGGCAGCCGTAGCGGCGCTGATGATGGCAATGCTTCTTTGCGGCTGCGACGGCGGGCTGGAGTTGGTGTTTAATCCCCAAGAACTGTACAGCCTCCCAGAGCTGCCTGCCAAATATACGGAATTGAACCAACAGATTAACGCTATCCTTGAAGGCGGTGCGGAGTATGCGTCCCCAACTTCCGGAACCAATATTCAACCGGTGCAGCTGGCCGACCTGGATGGCGATGGACGGGAGGAAGCGGTGGCCTTTTTCCGAAAAGCCGATGATGAAAAACCGCTGAAAATCTATATTTTCTCTACCATGGGCGGAGACAGTTATGAGCAGTCCGCTGTGATCGAAGGGAGCGGCACGTCCATTTACAGTGTGGTTTACAGCGATTTGGACAATGACGGGCGCGCCGAACTGATTGTCGGCTGGAAAGTCAGTACAGAATTGCAGGCGCTTTCCGTGTACACCCTGCGGGAAAGCGAACCGAAGGAACTGCTTCGCAGCATCAGCTATGTGAAGTACGCCATTGCAGATATGAATGAGGATCAATTGCAGGAGTTGGTGATCCTGCGGGCGGATGAGGAAGGCGATGGCCTGGCGGATTACTACAGTTGGCGGGATGATAAGCTGGTGTTGCAGTCATCGGCGCGGATTTCCATGTCGATGGCCGAACTGAGCCAACAGGGCCGCTTGACATCGGGTATACTGGAGGGCGAAGTATCTGCGCTGTTTGTCACCGGTGTGACCGAACAATCCAGCGCGGTTACAGATGTGTTGGCTGTGCGGAATGGAGACCTGAACAATATTGTCCTTTCCGAGGTCACAGGAGTTTCAGGAGAGATTTGGCCCTTCTATGGGTTATATCCCACCGACATCAATGGCGACGGGCTGACGGAAATCCCGTGTCCGGTACGTTTAGACGAAGAAGGCCCATTCCAGCGGGTAGATTGGCGGTATTTTGGGTTAGATGGAAGCAGTTCCATTGTAGTTTCCACATATCACAACATGGAGGACAGCTGGTATTTGAACTTGCCTGAGAGCTGGGTGGGAACGGTTTGCGCAGAGAAAACCGCCAGTTCTGGAGAGAACTCGATTACGTTCTATATGCTGGATGATGGCGAATTGGGCAATGCGGTTCTGCGGATTTCTACAATCACAGGCGCGGGGCGGGAAGTAAAAGCGACCCGTGGGAACCGGTTCCTGTTAAGCCGACAGAAAACGTCCATTTATACCGCCGAGCTGCCAGAGACGGGCACGGGCTGGCCCCATGCCATGTCGGCAGATGAGGTGCGGGAAGCGTTCAAGCTGATTGCGCCGGAATGGACAACGGGAGACAACTAGAAAATGGACAATGGATTGTGGATAAAAATGGTTTATAAACAGGTTCAAGCGTCCATGATCCATTCTTTTCAGGAATCATAGAGGAGGCGAACGCTGCCATGAAAAAAGTACTGGTTTTGGAAGATGAGGCCAGCATCCGGGGATTTATCGTAATCAACCTCCGCCGGGCGGGTTACGACGTGATTGAAGCCGAGAGCGGAGAGGAGGGATTGGAACTCTTACGGGAGAATCCAGACACGAAAGTGGCGCTGTTGGATATCATGCTGCCAGGGATTGATGGGTTTGAAGTGTGCCGCCGTATCCGGGCAACCAATACCCGGATCGGTATCATCATGCTGACGGCGCGCTCCCAGGAAATGGATAAAGTAACGGGCCTGATGACTGGTGCGGACGACTATGTGACAAAACCTTTTTCGCCCGCCGAGCTGACGGCGCGGGTAGACGCGCTGTTCCGGCGCGCCGGAGGCGAGGACCCTGTACAGACAGGGGAGCTGCGGCAGCCGCCTTTCCTGCTGAATACGCGAAACCGGACGCTGGAGAAAAACGGCCAGCGCATTAAGCTGACGCAGGTAGAATATTCCATTATGCGGGTTTTTATGGAAAACCCTGGAAAAGCGCTGTCCCGGGAAGAGATTTTGGATATGGTATGGGGACGAGATTACTTCGGCGAGCTGAAGATCGTTGACGTCAACATTCGCCGCCTGCGGCTGAAAATTGAGGATAACGTGCAGAATCCCGCTTATATTACGACGGTTTGGGGTTATGGATACAAATGGGGACTGTGAACGAAGATTATGGCGTAGGCATGGAGAAACAGCGTTGGAAATCCCTGCGGCTGCGGGGCTTGCGCCAGAGATGGATTTTTAACTCTATTGTGCCGATTTTGGCGCTGTTGGTGCTGATTGTGGCGCTGTTTTCTGCTGGGGTGTCGAATTATTATTACGGCACAATGCAAAAGGGGCTGGAGAGCCGTGCCCAGGCGCTTGCGAACTCGTTTAATGAATATTTTATGGACAACGGTTTCAGCAGCTACTACCAAAAGGCTGTCCAGTCTGCGGAGTCCTTTGAAGACAAGAACCGGATGGAACTGCAATTTATCGGCTCCAGCGGACGCATCCAGGTTTCTACCTCGGGATTGACAGCAGGCACATCTCCTCTTACAGATGACATCTCATCCGCGCTGCAAAACCAAAAGATGACACCATACCAAGGACGTGACCTGGAGACAGGGGAAAACATTATGGCAGTTTCCTGTCCGCTGATTGCCAATGGACGCGTGGTGGGCATTATCCGTTTGGTGACGTCCCTGCGGGCGGTGAACCGGCAGGTCTCGCTGGCGGTACTGGCGATTTTCCTGATCGCTTTGCTCTGTATGGCGTTAGTAGTGATCTCGAACCTGCTGTTTATTAACAATGTTGTGGAGCCGGTAGCCGTTGTGACCGAAACGGCAAAGCGCATCACCGCGGGCAGCTATGGCATTCTTCTGGAAAACAAATATGCCGACGAGCTGGGGGAGTTGGTGGACAACATCAATAATATGTCGTTGAAAATCAGCCAAAACGAGAAAATGAAGCGGGACTTCATTTCCTCTGTCTCCCACGAGCTGCGGACACCCCTGACGGCCATCAATGGCTGGGGCGAGACCATTTTGGAGGACATTTTGGAGGATGCCAGCGCCCCAGAACAGTTTCGGCGGGGACTCCGGATCATTGTGAATGAGTCCCGGCGCCTGTCCAACATGGTGGAGGAGCTGTTGGAATTTTCTAAAATGGAGGATGGGCGGTTTACCCTTCAAATTGAGGAGGTTGACCTTCAGGCGGAATTGGAAGACGCTATTTTTACCTACCAAGAGCTGTTTCGCCAGGAGGGGATTACCTTGGAATATAGCCCTGGCGACGGTGATTTGCCGTTGATTCCGGGCGACCCGGAACGCTTGAAGCAGGTTTTTTGTAACGTTTTGGATAACGCCTCCAAACATGGCGGCGCAGGGAAGCGTATCACTGCCTCCATCGCTCAGGAAGGCGGAGAGCAGGTTGTCCGTGTGCGGGATTATGGCCCTGGCGTCCCGGAAGCAGAGCTGCCTTTTATTAAGCAGAAGTTTTACAAGGGGACCTCCAAGGCTCGAGGCAGCGGCATCGGCCTTGCGGTATGCGATGAAATCATTAACCTGCACAATGGGACATTTACCATCGGCAATGCGGAGGGCGGCGGGGCGGTTGTGACCATCCGCTTGCCAGTCCGAGCATAAGCGGTTGGCAGTACCGTGAAAGGCAAACGGTGAATTTTTAGAACGTATATGCGATTAGAAAGGAAATTTCATGGCAGAAAATCAAAAATGCACCTTCCGCACCAGCATTGGCGGACAGGCGTTGATTGAAGGCATTTTAATGCGAGGACCGGAAAAACAGGCCATTGTTGTCCGGGACCAGGAGGGGAACCTTGTGGAGAAGGTGGAGGAGCTGCGGTTCATCAAGGACCGCTATCCGATTCTTGGCGTTCCGCTGATCCGCGGAACAGTGAACTTCTTGGATTCCATGATCAACGGCGTGAAGGCGTTAATGTATTCGGCGGACTTTTACCCGGAGGAGGAAGCGGCACAGCCGTCAAAATTTGAGCAGTGGCTGGAAAAGCATCTTTCCAGCAAAAAGCTGGAGGGAGCTGTGATTACCTTAGCGGTAGCGCTGGGCGTGGGGATGTCCATCTTTTTGTTCATGATCCTGCCGACGCTCCTGACTGGCGGTATCCTGCACTTTTTTCCCGGTTTCCCCATGTGGGGACGGAATTTGGTAGAAGGCCTTTTGAAGATTGTCATCTTCTTGCTCTACCTGATTTTTTGCTCCAAGCAAAAGGACATCTACCGGGTTTTCCAGTACCACGGCGCAGAGCATAAGACGATTTTCTGCTATGAGGCGGGGCTGCCGCTGACAGTGGAGAATGTGCGGTTACAGACCCGGCATCATCCGCGTTGCGGGACGAGTTTCCTCTTTGTGGTTATCTGCGTGTCGATTTTGATTTCGAGCGTCGTGTTTGGCATCTGGCCAATCACCAATGCATGGCTGCGGGCTGCGGCACATTTGATTTTGCTGCCGCTGGTGGTTGGCATCACTTACGAATTTAACCGCTGGGTTGGGCGTCATGCCCAAGAGAATCTGATCGCGAAAATCCTGACGGCTCCTGGGATGTGGATGCAGAATTTTACAACCAACGAACCGGATGACAGCATGATTGCGTGTGCCATCCGTTCCTTGGAGCTGGTGCTGCCCTCCGAGAAGGGGAAAGATGCGTGGTGAGCGGGAAATCCTGCAATTTTGTCAGGTTACAAAGCCAATGAACCTCTAAAAAATATAAACGGAGAGTAGTATGGCGATCACATACAACGATTTGTACTTGGATGTTCGGCAGCAGCTGCGGGATATCGGCGTGGAAGCCGCAACCTTGGAGGCAAGAGAGCTGGTTTGTTTCGGTTTGGGTAAGAGCCGGGAGGAACTGTCCCGCGATAGCCGCCTTTATGCTGCTACAGCGCAGGAGCGGCGGGTCCGGGAGCTGGTCAGCCGCCGCATGGCGGGGGAACCGGTGGCTTACCTCACCGGCGAATGGGAGTTTTACGGCCTGCCGCTGGACGTTACTCCGGAGGTACTCATCCCCCGGTCAGACACAGAGGTTTTGGCAGAGCAGGCCATTGCCTATGTCCGGAAGCTGGGCGAGTGCCGGGTGCTGGACCTGTGCGCGGGAAGCGGCTGCATTGGCTTGGCCGTGGCAGACAAGGCCCCTGATGTTAAGGTTGTGTTAGGCGAGCTTTCCGACGGCGCGCTAAAACTCTGCCGCCAGAATATCCGCCGCAACGGCCTTTCCGGCCGGGCAGTACCCGTGCAGGTCGACGCGCTGGGGCTGCCGGACCCGACTTTGGGGCCCTTCCAATGCATCGTCAGCAATCCCCCGTATATCCCCAGCGGGGATATCGGTGGGTTGGATGGTTCTGTAAGGGATTACGAACCCCACGCCGCCTTGGACGGCGGACCGGATGGCCTGGATTTTTACCGTTCGATTTGTGAACGGTGGCGGAACGTACTGCTTCCCGGCGGACGGCTGTACTTTGAGGTAGGCATTGGCCAAGCAGATAGCGTGCTTCGGATTATGCACCGACATGGGTTTGGCGATGTCCAAATTGTGGACGATCTGGGGGGCATCCCCCGGGTTGTGTTCGGGACGCTTTGCACGGAAATTTGAAAAGGAGAATTTTGCATTATGAAAAAAAGCTTTATAAAATAAACCGCGGCAAAATGGTGGACGGCGTTTGCGGCGGAATTGCGGAATATTTTGGATTAGACCCTACATTGGTACGCCTGGCTTGGGTGGCGTTTACCCTTGTGGGCGGAAGCGGAATCGCCTTGTACCTTATTTGTGCCATCATTATCCCAAGGGAACCGTTTGAGTTTTGAGGAAACATTCATACATATATAAAATATAACGTTTTAGGAGGCTGAAATCATGGCGAAAGAAAAAGCACCGCTGCCATCCCCAGCGCCTGCTGCTGACAAGAAAAAAGCGCTGAGCACCGCAATGTCCCAGATTGAAAAAATGTATGGCAAAGGTTCCATTATGCGCCTGGGTGACCGCAAGGTGCTGGATGTGGAGGTTGTTCCGACGGGCTCCCTGGCCCTGGATGTGGCGCTGGGGATTGGAGGCTTGCCGAAAGGGCGGATTATTGAGATTTACGGGCCGGAATCCTCCGGTAAAACCACGTTGGCGCTCCATGTGGTGGCGGAGGCGCAGAAGCAGGGGGGGGAGGTCGCTTTTGTGGACGCAGAGCATGCCTTGGACCCCGCTTATGCCCGCGTGTTGGGCGTGAAGGTGGACGACATGCTCATCTCCCAGCCGGATACCGGCGAACAGGCCCTTGAAATCACCGAGGCGCTGGTGCGTTCCGGCGCGGTGGACGTGATCGTTGTGGACAGCGTGGCGGCCCTGGTGCCCCGTGCCGAGATTGAGGGCGAGATGGGCGACAGTTATGTCGGCCTCCATGCCCGCCTCATGAGCCAGGCCCTTCGGAAGCTGACCGGCGCGGTGGGGAAAACGAATACCATCGTTATTTTCATCAACCAGCTGCGAGAAAAGGTCGGCGTGATGTACGGCAATCCAGAGGTCACTACAGGCGGCCGTGCGCTGAAATTCTATTCTTCCGTGCGGATCGACATCCGCCGCATTGAGGCTTTGAAAGTGAATTCGGAGATTATCGGCAACCGGACTCGCGCCAAGGTTGTGAAAAATAAAATGGCCCCCCCGTTCCGGGAGGCCGAGTTTGATATCGTTTACGGCGAAGGCATTGCACGGGAGGGCGAGCTGGTCGATTTGGCGGTAAAGCTGGATTTGATGCAAAAGTCTGGTTCCTGGTTCTCCATGGGGGAGACGCGGATTGGCCAGGGGCGTGACGCGGCGAAAAAATATCTGAAGGAGAACCCGGAAATTCGGGAAAAACTGGAGGGGGACATCCGGAAGAATTTTGATAAGCTGATGAGCACCCAGAGCCGTGCTGCGGCAAAGGCCGCAGGCCGTGCGGTAGACGTGAGTGCCGACGATTTCGACGACTCCGGAGCCTCCGATGCGCCGGAGGCTGCTTCTGCGGAGAAACCGGACGATGCAAGTTGAGCGGGTGGAGCCGTCCAAACACAAAAAGGGACGGATTCTCGTATTCTTGGAAGACGGCGCGTGTTTAAAGATCACGCAGCAGGAGTTGCTGGATTTTGGCCTGCGGGCTGGAGACGAGCTGGATGAGAATGCTCTGCGGCGGCTGAAAGAGGCCGCGGGAGTATCCAACACCCGGGCGGCAGCGGCGGATTTGATCGGGAAACGGGCCATGTCCCGACGGGACTTGGAACGAAAGCTCCGGGAGAAGGGCGCCAGCGAGGCGGAAGCCCGCTACGCGGCCGAATGGTTAGAGGCCATCGGCGCGCTGAACGACGCCGAGTACGCCGCCGCCTTGGTACAGCACTACAGCGGACGGGGCTACGGCCCTGCCCGGGTGCGGGAAAAGCTCTATGAAAAGGGGATTCCAAAGGAGCTGTGGGAGGACGCTTTGGAGCAGCTGCCGGAGAACGATGGGCAGATTGACGCTTTTTTAGCGGGTAAGCTGCGGGGCCGGGAGCCGGACGAAAAGGAGAAGCGGCGGCTGACCAACGCCCTGCTTCGCCGGGGCTATTCCTGGGGCGATGTCAAAGCCGCTTGGAACCGTCTGGGGGAAGAGGCTGGGGAAGATTACTAAATATCTTGCAAAAGCTGGGCCATGAGCTGTGCGCCAAAACGGAGGCCGGAGCAAAAGGCGGTGGCGGTTCTTTCCTGAGCGAGGCAGTAAATGTTGGCTTTCAAGGCTTCCGCCGTTTCGCCGTCGAGGGCTTTCAATTGGGTAAGTACCATCCGTTCAGTAATTGTGCAAGGTTCCGCAAAGGCGGATTTCCCTGGCAGGCCGTCTAGTTCGTTGTAATAGAGGGCGGTTAAAATATCAAACATAATAGAATCCTCCTATTGAAAATGTTCCTTTAAGTGGAGTATACTCCACT
>JAAWGR010000114.1 GCA_022795445.1 Oscillibacter sp.
CCGCAGGGTGGTGGATTTGCCGCAGCCGGAGGGGCCGACCAGAACAATAAATTCCTTGTCTGCGATATCCAGGCTGAACTCCTGTACCGCAACAACGCCCTGATCCGTTACCTGAAGGTTGGTTTTCTTCTCCTGCGCACTTTTTTTGGGTTTTTTGGAACCGCTGTGGGGGTAAATTTTCGTAATATGATCCAATTTCAAAGTCGACATATCAAGTTCCTCCTATCAATGGTTGAACCGGGGCCTCGCCGGCCCCTCATGGCGTTTCAAAAATCAAAGGCTTGCCCTGGCAGCATACTTTGCCGAATTTGACCTCTATAGTACCGCCTTCTGCAAGGTTTTCGTATTGGCCGTCCGGAACGTCCACCGTAACGGAACCGGAAGCCCCCTTCATGCTGAAAATTCCCACAAGCTGCCGCCTTTGCCTCCGGTAGACGGCCAGGAGGAATTCCCCAGGCAAGGCTTGCACATGGTAGGCGCCGTCTGCGAGGAGGGGATGTTTTTTCAGTGCGGAAAGCCTGCGCAGCTGTGCGGACCGGTCTGGTCCATCTAACCAGTTCACTGGGTCCTTATCAAAGAGGCTGGGCAGATGGCGGCAGCTTCGCTCCTGGCCTCCGTAAAGCAGGGTCATCCCCTTTTGGAAGTAGAGAAATGAGGTCCAGTTCCACAGCGCCGCTTCGTCCGGAAGGATAAAGCTGGCCCGCAGCTGGTCATGGTTTTCCAAGAAACGGAGTTTTACATAGTTTTCCGGGTAAATGGTTTCCTGCTGGTTGAGGCATTCCACATACCGGCTTAGAGGAATTCTTCCCTCCAGGTAGTCCTTGAAATATGGAAAGCTGTCATAATCATAGGCAGCGTCAAACGCCTGGAAAATCTCTGCATCCGATAACGCGGAGATGCCTTCGGCCCGGGCGGCGGCGACAAAACCGGGTTCTACCGATTCGCTCAGCCAAAAACAACCAGGGCGTACCGCCTCCACCTCCGCCCTGGCGCGGAGCCAAAACGCCAACGGCACCAGAGGCGCCACGTCACAGCGGAAACCGTCTACAATAGCGGCCCAATATTTCAGCGTCTCAATCTGATCGTCCCACAATTCCGGGTGGGAGTAGTCCAGGTCTACAATATCCGTCCAATCGCCTACACGGTTGCCAAAACTGCCGTCCGTCCGCCGGTAGAACCATTCCGGATGGTTTTTCACCAGCCAGGAATCCGGCGAGGTGTGGTTATATACCACATCTATGATGCACTTCATACCCAGGCGGTGGATCGCATCCACCAGTCGCCGGAAATCCTCCAGCGTGCCATATTCAGGATTTACCGTCCGGTAATCGGAAATCGCATAGGGGCTGCCCAGCGTTCCCTTCCGGGCGGTCTGCCCAATGGGGTGGATGGGCATCAGCCAAATCATGTCTGTGCCCAGGGCCTTGATCCGTTCCAGGTCCTGGCGGACGGCCTCAAAGGTTCCGGCCTCGCTGTGGTTCCGGACATATACAGAATACAGGACCAGATTGCGGTATTCGTTTGCGGTATTTTTTGCCATGTGAACCCCTCCCAGGTTTTATTTCTGCGGCAGGCGCTGGTATACCTGCATTTCCTGGTACAGCCGTTGGGAGAGCGTGTTGCTGAAAGCTCCCGGCAGAGCCCTCCAACGCCAGTTGCCTCCCAGCGTAGAGGGGGTGTTCATACGGGCTTCGCTCCCCAAGCCCAGCAGGTCCTGGAACTGGATCACCGCCAGGTCCGCAACGGAAGACCAGGCTGAGCGCATCATCCCCCAGTGATACCCCTCCTGGGGATTCAGCCGGAGGTATGCCTTGGCCTGTGCCACATCCTCCGCCGGGGCGGAGGCCATCCAGCCTTGGATGGTGTCGTTGTCATGGGTGCCCGTGTAGGCGACGCAATGGGGCGTGTAACAGTGGGGCAAATAGCCGCTGCCGGTGTCCCGGCTGTCGAAGGCCAACTCCAGCACTTTCATGCCAGGATAACCTGCGCCGCGCAGCAGCTCCCGCACCGACGGGGTGAGGAACCCCAGGTCCTCGGCAATGATGTCCTTTTTCCCCAGGGCCTGGTTCACAGCCTGGAAGAAGCCGATACCGGGACCCGGCCGCCAATGGCCGCCGCTTGCGGCGTCCGTTGTGCCGCAGGGAATGGCATAGTATGAATCAAACCCACGAAAATGGTCGATCCGCAGGGTGTCATAGAGCTGGAATTGGAATGCGATGCGGTTCAGCCACCAAGAATAGCCGTCCTCCTTCATCCGTTCCCAGTCAAACAGCGGGTTGCCCCACACTTGCCCGTCTGGGGCAAAGCCGTCTGGCGGACAGCCCGCCACTTCCGTCGGCTGCCCCTGTTCATCCAGCTGGAATTGCTCTGGGTTGGCCCAAACGTCCGCACTGTCGCCAGCGGCGTAGATGGGCAGGTCCCCAATGATGGAGACGCCCTTTTGGTTTGCATATTCTTTCAGGTTCCACCACTGGTTAAAGAAAAGATACTGCACAGTTATCCAGAACCGGATATCCTTTGCTAGTTCCTCCTTTGCGGCGGCCAGGGCGGCGGGCTTGCGCAGCCGCAGGTCCTCCGGCCACTGGAACCAGGAAGCTCCGCCGAATTTATCCTTCAGCGCCATGAAGAGGGCGTAATCCTCCAGCCAACCGGCATTCCAGAGGACGCCCCGCAGTTCAAACAAATCCCCCCGCCCCAAACGGGAGCAGGCCAGGCGCAGCACCGAGAAACGGTTTTCATACAGCCGGTGGTAGTCCACAGACGAGGGGTCATCCCCCCATTGGATCGTTTGATACTCCTCAGGCTTCAAAAAACCCCATTCCGCCAAGGTGTCCAGATCGATAAAGTAAGGGTTTCCTGCAAAAGAGGAAAAGGATTGGTAGGGGGAATCCCCGTAGCCGGTGGGGCCCAAGGGCAGAACCTGCCAGCAGCTCTGGCCGCCCGCCGCCAGGAAGTCCACGAAGTTTCGGGCCTCCGCCCCCAACGTACCGATGCCATAAGGAGAAGGAAGAGAGGAAATGGGCATCAAAATTCCAGCTCGTCTCACGTTGAAATCACCTGTTTCTGTTTCGGAATAAAGGGCCGCTGCCCTTCCGGTTTCAAGGAAGACGCGCCGCGCTCTCGCCCTGGATGAGCCGGAAGGGGATGACCTCATGCACCGGATGGCAGACGCCCAGCACGATCCCGCGCAGAAGTGTATCGACGCCCCGCTCCGCCAGCCGCTGGGTGTCCTGCTGGACGGTAGTCAGCCGGGGAAGGGAATACTGCCCAATCACAATGCCGTCGTAGCCGACGACAGAAATGTCATCCGGTACCCGTTTCCCCAGGTCCCACAGGGCCCGGATTGCCCCCAAGGCCATTACGTCGCTGATCGCAAAGATGGCAGTCAGGCCCGGGTTGCGTTCCAGCAGTTTCCGGGTGGCGGCGTAGGCGTCCGGCATAGAGTAGCGGCAGGGTTCGCACTGCTGGTCCACGTCGAAGGGCAGGCCCAGGCGGCGGCAGGCGGCCCGGCAGCCCAAAAGGCGGCTGTAGCTGATTTGCGTACAGGACCAGTTGCCGCCCAGCAGGCCGATGTGCCGGTGTCCCTGGGCCGCCAGCAGCTGGACGACCTGCTCCGCCGCCGCGCCGTCGTCCGTGGTGAAGGAAGACAGGTTTTGGAATCCCAGTTCCTGTGCCGTGTTGGTCAGCAGCACACAGGGGACCGTGATAGGCGCGAACCCCGCTTTAAACTGTTCCAGGTCTCCCCCAAGAAAAACGATCCCGCGGGGATGGCGCTCCCGGTTAAGCTGCAGGGCGTAAGCCACTTCATTGGCGTCTTCATCCAAGTAGTAGATGGCAGCGTCCTGTCCTGCGTCCAGCAGCAGCGCCTGCACTTTTTCCACCAGATCGGCAAAGAGCATGTTCATGGTGCCCTTGACGATGATGGCGATGCTGCTGCATGCCTGCTGCTTCAGGTGCTTGGCGTTGTTATTGGGCTGGAAGCCCTGGGCTTCTACCACAGCCATTACCTTTCGCCGGGTCTCCTCGCTGACGTCCGGGTGGTCGTTGAGTACCCGGGACACCGTGGACACCCCGCACCCGGAGAGCCGTGCAATATCCTTGATGGTCATGCCGTTTTCCGCCTTCCTTGATCATGTGAATTTTGGAAAATCATAGCACATTTGGGAACAGGCTGCAAGATTTTTTGTGAAAGGCCGCGCCGCCTGTCTGGGCCGGAGGAAGGGAAGCGTTTATCCCTTCACCGCGCCTGCGGCTACGCCCTTGATGATGTGCTTCTGGCAGGTCAGGTAAAAGATGATGACGGGGATGATGCTCAGCAGGATCAGCGCCATGGTGGCACCCAGGTCTACGGTGCCGTAGCTGCCTTTGAGGTACTGGATGTGGATGGGGATGGTACGGTATTTGTTGATGTCCAGCACCAGGTACGGCAGCAGGTAGTCGTTCCATACCCACATGATTTCCAGGATGCCCACGGAGATCATGGTGGGTTTGAGCATGGGCAGCACCACGGAGAAGAAGACCCGCAGAGGCCCGCAGCCGTCAATGGCGGCGGCCTCCTCGATCTCCAAGGGGATGGATTTGACGAAGCCCACAAACATGAAGATAGCAAGGCCCGCGCCGAAACCCAGGTACACGACCGGGATGGACCAGGGGGTGTTCAGGTGGAGCTGGTCCGCCGTCTTGGAGAGGGTGAACATGACCATCTGGAAGGGAACCACCATGGAGAACACGCACAGGAAGTAGAGGAGCTTGCAGAAAGCGGAGTTCACCCGGGCGATGTACCATGCGGCCATGGAGGTGCAGAGCAGGATCAGGAAGGTGGAAACCACCGTGATGACGACGCTGTACAGCACGCTCTTGGCGAAGGGATAATTGCCGAAAGTCATGCCGGTAATGAAGTTCCCGAGCCCGGCCCACATTTCCCCGGCGGGGAGGGCGAAGGTGTCGGTTTTAACATAGGTGTTGAGCTTGAAGGAGTTCAGCACTACGGTCAGCATAGGCAGCACGTAGATGATACAGATGATGGCCAGCACCACGGAGAGGATGGTTTTCCGGCGGCCTTCTGCGGAGAGAGAATGGGATTTCATTACTGTTGTACCTCCTTTTTGCGGGTATAGGCCAGCTGGGCCAGACCCAATCCGGCGACCAGGATGAAGAAGATGACCGCCTTGGCCTGGGCAACGCCCTGGGAGGAAGAGCTGGAGCCGTAGAAGGTGTTGAAGATGTTCAGCGCCAGCATCTCGGTAGTTTTGATGGAGGTACCGTCGGGCTGGATGTTGAAGGGCTGCCCGCCGGTGAGGGCCAGGTTCTGGTCGAAGAGCTTGAAGCCGTTGGTCAGGGACAGGAACATGCAGATGGTGATGGAGGGCATTACATTGGGGATAGTGACCTTGAACAGGGTTTGCCAGCGGGAAGCGCCGTCGATGCAGGCGGCTTCCAGCATCTCGCCGGGGACGTTCTGCAATCCGGCGATGTAAATGATCATCATGTAGCCGATCTGCTGCCAGCACATGAGGATGATCAGCCCCCAGAAGCCGAACTTGCTGTTCAGCAGGATGGAGGTGGACCACCGGCTGAGGATGCCGTCAAAGATCATGGACCAGATGTAGCCCAGGACAATGCCGCCGATGAGGTTCGGCATAAAGAACACCGTGCGGAACAGGTTGCTGCCCTTGATGCTCTGGGTCAGGGCGTAGGCCACGGCAAAAGCCAGCACGTTGATCAGCACCAGGGATACGATGGCGAAGAGGGCTGTATACCAGAAAGCGTGGCGGAAGGAAGCATCCTGGAGGGCTTTGAGGTAATTCTCGAAGCCGATGAACTCCGCATCAGAGATCAGGCGGAAATTGCACAGGGACAGCCAGATGCCCTGGATGAAGGGCCAGACAAAGCCGATGATAAAGGCGATAACCACAGGGCCGAGGAACAGGGGCGCCCATCTCCGGGTAGCGGCTTTGACGGAGTTGTCATTGGTGATTTTGTTCGTTTTCAAACGATCCACTCCCTTGTTTTGATTTGGCGGCGCACAGCCTCCTCCGCCTGCCGCCGTGCCGCGGGCAGACAGGCGGAGCGGGACGGGCGATGCCGCCCGCCCCGCTTATGGCTGTGATCAGAAGGTTGGTTTTCTCAGCCGTTGGCGTTCTGGTACTGCACGGCCCAGCCGTCCACGAAAGCGGTGCGGACCTGTTCCCAGTTGGCGTCAGATTGGTCGGCATTGTACTGGTTCAGGGCGGCCACCAGCGCGGCGCGGTAGTCGTCCACATTGGGCTGGAAGTTGGTGGCCCAGTTCATGACGTAGCAGCCGTTAGAGGTATACTCGTCGGCCGCGGCCAGGAAACCGTTGGTAGACTCGGCAGCGCTCTGGTAGGGCATGACGCCGAAGGTGTCTACCAGCTTGCGGGAGGCGTCGGGGTTGGTGACGCACCAAACCATGAAGTCCATGGTAGCCTGCTGGTCGGCTTCCGAAGCCTTGCAGTTGATGGCCCAGCAGTTTTCCGTACCGCAGTTCAGCCCGGCCTTCTCCTCGCCGGAAACGCCGCAGTAATAGGGAATCATCGTGGCGTTGGGTACGGCCTCCTTTACGCTCTCATACTCCCAGGAGCCGTTGACATAGAACGCGGCGGCGCCGGTGTTGAATTCGTTCTGGGCATCGTGGCCGCCGGTGGCCAGTTCCGTGGAGGCCACGGTGCTGTTGTTGATGCACAGGTCATACAGGTTCTTGAAATTGTCCAAATACTTGCCGGTGATGGTGGGCGGGCACTCGGTCCAGACGTCGCCCTCTTGCTCATAGTAATATTCCAGGTTGGCCATGTGGCCGGTGAAGCGCCAGGAGGAATTGCCGTCCATATCGGAGGAGGTGAAAGCATCGAAGCCCAGGTCAGCCGCACGGCTGTGGATATCCTCCGCCACGGCTTTCAGGCCGTCGAAGTTCTGGATCTCGTCCATGGAGTGTCCGGCCTGTTCCACCAGGTCGGGGTTGACGATGATGCCGTAGCACTCGTAGCAGTAGCCGATGGACACCAGTTTGCCGGTCTCGTCATAGAGGTTATAAGCATCTGTGTTCAGTTCATTGGCAATCGCGGTGCCGGTCAAATCCAAGGCATAATCCTTCCACTGGTTCACACCGTCCTGGTTGCCGATGACGAACAGCGTAGGGGGCGCGGATTTATCCATCTCGGAGATCAGAGTCTGGCTGTAAGTACCGGAGGCGGCGGTGACCACCTGGACCGGCACGCCGGTTTCGGCCTCATAGGTTTTAGCGATACCTTGCAGGACATCATCGGATTCGGGTTTGAAGTTCAGCCAGTAGACGCGGCCTTCGGAAGAGCCGCTGCCGCCGGAAGAGCCGCTGCCGCCGGAAGAGCCGCTGCTGCCGGAGTTGCCGCCGCAAGCGGCTAGGGACAAGGCCATCGCGGCACACAAGAGCAGAGCCAAAAGTTTCTTCTTCATTTCTGATTTCCTCCTAAATCAAATTTGTTTGCCAGAAACGGTAACGCTTCTGGAATCGTTATTGGTAACGTTTCCAGAACTCTTGCAACTATCATACCACAAGTGTAGAAAAAAGCAAGGGAAACTTACCAGCCCAGCAAAAATTTGGCGGATTGCAACAAAACGCTGTCGTTTTTTAGGAATTATTCCCAGGCATACCGAAGGAGAGCCGCATCCCCTTTCCGATTGGTGTTGCCAAAAGACACTTCGTCAAACCGCACGTCAAAATATCCAAAGGGAGCAATCCCCTGTTGATGGATGACTGTCTGATCAATGAAAATTTATTGAACTGTAATTCTCAAAAGGCAAAAATCAAACCCTTGCCGTATGCTTTGCACAATTTCTACATAGACAGGTTTTTCAAAAACAATCTCAAATAATTTTTTGTTATATCCAGCAGTGCAGT
>JAAWGR010000115.1 GCA_022795445.1 Oscillibacter sp.
TTCTTATTTGGTGGACTCGAAGGGGATCGAACCCTCGACCTCTGCGATGCGAACGCAGCGCTCTCCCAGCTGAGCTACGAGCCCAAATCGGCACTTTTCATGCGAAAAAAGTTGCGGATTTTGGATTTCTCAAATATTCGATTTTCAGGGGAAAGTCCAACAAATCGGACAGGAAAACGGAGAACAGAGAATCGGGTCGGATGTGTCTCGCTATGGATGCGAACCGAACGCTCTCCCAACTGAGCTACGAGCCCTTCTTTCTACTCATTCCAGGCACATTCACATGCCAGCAACAGAAATCATTATACCACTTTTTTTCAATTTGTAAAGAGTTTTTTGAAAAATCTCGAAAAATTCATCCGATTTTTGCCCGCAGGAAAAAGGGCCGCCAACTGGCGGCCCCATCCCTTATTGCACAATCAATGTTTTGCCATCCATCTCCGGAGGACACGCTAGGCCCATCACATCCAGCATTGTCGGTGCAATGTCCGCCAGCCGTCCATCGGTTCGCAGCTCAGATCCGGCACCGCAGAGAATAAACGGCACCGGGTTTGTTGTATGTGCCGTCATGGGGCTGCCGTCTGGTTCCACCATCTTTTCCGCATTGCCGTGGTCGGCGGTGATCATCGCGATGCCGCCCATTTTTAACGTGGCGTCTACCACTTTGCCTACGCATTCGTCCACGGTTTCCACAGCTTTCACCGCCGCCTCATATACGCCGGTATGGCCTACCATATCGCAGTTGGCAAAGTTCAAAATCACCACATCATACGCGCCGGACTCGATCCGTTCGACACACTGGGCACAGACTTCATGGGCGCTCATCTCCGGCTGCAAGTCGTAGGTTGCCACCTTGGGGGAGGGCACCAGGACCCGGTCCTCACCGGGGAACACCGTTTCGGAGCCGCCGTTAAAAAAGAAAGTTACATGGGCATACTTCTCCGTCTCGGCGATGCGCAGCTGAGTCATGCCCATACTGCTGAGGTACTCGCCCAGGCCGTTTTTTACCAGCACCCGGGGAAAGGCCACTTCCACATTGGGCATCGTGGCGTCGTATTCAGTGTTGCAGATATAGGTCAGGGGGAAGATCTGGCGGGTAAACCCGTCGAACGCAGGGTCTACAAAGCAACGGGTAATCTCCCGTGCTCGGTCAGGGCGGAAGTTGAAGAAAATCACGCCGTCGTTATCGGACACGCAGCCGTCCCGGTCGCACACAACGGGTTCCACAAACTCGTCCGTCACGCCTGCTTCGTAGGACTTCTTCACAGCGTCCACGGGGTCGGGGTTGGAGACGGCGCTCTCCCCGTAGACCATGGCGTCATAGGCCTGTTCCACGCGGTCCCAACGCTTGTCACGGTCCATGGCGTAATAACGTCCCATTACGGTAGCAACCTTGCCGACACCCAACTCCCTGCACTTCTCCACAACCTGGGCAAGGAAGCCTGCACCAGAGGTGGGGGAGACGTCGCGCCCGTCTAAAAAGGCGTGGATATAGACTTTTTGCAGGCCCTTCCGTTTGGCAAGTTCCAGCAGGGCAAACACATGGGTCAAATGCGAATGGACTCCGCCGTCCGACAATAGACCCATCAGATGCAGGGAGGTGCCCTTTTCCAGGCAGGCATCCATCGCGTGGAGGTAGGCGGGATTTTCAAAAAAGCTGCCATCCTCAATAGCCCGGGTAATTCGGGGCAGGTCCTGAAAAACCACGCGCCCACCGCCAATATTGGTGTGGCCTACCTCGCTGTTGCCCATTTGGCCGTCCGGCAGGCCCACGTCCAAACCGGAGGCGGAGAGGGTTGTGTGGGCGAATTCCTGAAAAAACTGGTCCAGGCGGGGCGTCTTCGCAGCGTGGACGGCGTTGCCGGAATCCGTATCTGTCATGCCAAAGCCGTCCATGATAATCAAAGTCGTCGGTGTTTTGTTCATATCATACCTTCTTTCGCTGATATAGCCGCCGCAGATTTGAAGAGAATCCATTTGGTTCTTTTCAAATAGGTTGGCTATAGGGGAAATGCGTCCTCAAATAAAGCGTTTGAGAACACTGGATTTCCAAAACGGCTCAGTCCCCCGCCAAGGTCGCCTGCGGCCCCTTGAAAATCTTGTTGGACTGTTCCCATACAGGTCTTCCTTATTCTTGATTGGCCGCGTTGATGATATCAACAAACTGGTCGGGCTTCAAGGCTGCGCCGCCAATGAGGCCGCCGTCAATGTCGGGCTGGGCCAGCAGCTCCTGGGCATTCTTCGGGTTCATGGAACCACCGTATTGGATCGTGACGCTGCGGGCCACCCGTGCGCCATACAGGCTGCGGATGGTGGCGCGGATGTTCGCGCAGACCTCGCCTGCCTGCTCAGCAGTAGCAGTCTTGCCGGTGCCGATGGCCCAGATGGGCTCATAGGCGATGATGCAGCGGCGGAGCTTGTCGGCAGGAACGCCGAACAGGGCGCTCTTGACCTGGAGGGCAATCCACTCGCTGGTGATACCGGTCTCCCGCTGTTCCAGGCTCTCGCCCACGCAGATGATGGGGTTCATGCCGGCGTTGAGGACGGCATGGACCTTCTTGTTTACAGTCTGGTCGGTCTCGCAGAAATACTGGCGGCGTTCGCTGTGGCCGATGATGACGTATTTTACGCCTAAATCCTTGAGCATATCGGCGGAAACCTCGCCAGTGTATGCGCCCTTCTCCTCAAAGTAGACATTTTCCGCGCCTACGGAGATGTGCAGGTCCTTAAAGGCCTTCATAGCGACGGAGAGGTTACAGGCGGGGACGCAGATGAGGGTTTCGCACCACTTGGCCCGGGGCATGATCTTACGGATTTCTTCAGCAAATTTCTTTGTCTCCGTCGCGGTCATGTTCATTTTCCAGTTGCCGGCAATGACAGTTTTACGATATCTGCGGTTCATGATTTTCTAGCTCCTTTTTTGTTATATCTGAATGGATTGGGCGGAAGGCAGCCCTTCGCCCTCTGGGTATCACAGCTTTCACGCGTCCAGCAGGCAAGCTACACCAGGTAGGTTCTTGCCCTCCAGGAATTCCAAGGACGCGCCGCCGCCGGTGGAGATATGGGTCATCTTACTGGCGTAGCCCAGCTGCTCCACGGCAGCCGCGCTGTCGCCGCCGCCGATGATGGTGATGGCGCTGGTCTTGCTCAGTGCTTCGGCCATGGCTTCCGTGCCTTTAGCAAAAGCGGGGAACTCGAACACGCCCATCGGACCGTTCCAAATCACCGTACCTGCGTCGGCCACGGCGGCGCAGTACAGTTTCATCGTCTCCGGGCCAATGTCCAGGCCCTGCCAGCCGTCGGGGATCTCGCCAGCCTTGACCAGCTGGCTTTTTGCGTCGGCGGCGAAGGAGTCGCCGCACACGGTATCCACCGGCAGCAGCAGCTTCACGCCCTTAGCCGCAGCTTTTTCCACCATTTCCTTGGAGTAATCAAGCCAATCGGATTCCAGCAGGCTGTCGCCCACTTTGCCGCCCTGGGCGGCAGAGAAGGTATAGGCCATGCCGCCGCCGATGATGATCGTGTCGGCGATTTCCAGCAGGTTGTTGATGACGCCGATCTTAGAGGAGACCTTCGCGCCGCCGAGGATGGCCACCAAGGGACGCTTGGGGTTGGCAATGGCTCCGCCCAGGAAATCCAGTTCCTTCTGGATGAGGAAGCCGGAGACGGCAGGCAGGTAGTCAGCGACGCCGGCGGTGGAGGCATGGGCGCGGTGTACGGCGCCGAAAGCGTCGGAGACGTACAGTTCTGCCATGGAGGCCATCGCCTTGGCGAGTTCCGGATCGTTTTTGGTTTCGCCCTTTTCAAAGCGGGTATTCTCCAGCAGGAGGATTTCGCCGGGCTTCAGTGCGGCGGCTTTGGCTTTGGCGTCTTCGCCGACGGTATCCGCGGCCATGATCACCGGCTTGCCCAGCAGCTCGCCCAGGCGTTTTGCCACAGGGGCGAGGCTCAGCTTGGGGTCAGGACCGTTCTTGGGCTTGCCCAGGTGGGAGCAGGCAATCACGGCGGCGTTGTGATCGAGCAAATATTGAATGGTAGGCAGCGCGGCGACGATACGCTTATCGCTGGTAATCGCACCGGTTTCCTTATCCTGGGGCACGTTGAAATCGCAGCGGAGCAAGACCTTCTTTCCGCTGACTTCCACATCTTTTACGGTTTTCTTGTTGTAGTTCATAGAAAAACTCCTTTCTTTTTAAAGAAATTTTACGGCGCAGAAACGCCGGAATAGACGTTATGGTCCAACCATTTCCCCCACAGGTGACAGCCCTGGAAAACCAGCCTGCCGCAAGGCCTCGTATACGCAGACGGCCACAGTATTGCTGAGGTTCAAACTTCGGGCTTCGCTGACCATTGGCAGGCGCACGCAGCGCTCCCGGAAGCGTTCCCGGAATTCCAGCGGAAGTCCCGCGGTTTCTTTCCCGAAGAAAAGCCAGCTATCCGGGGTGAATGTGGCCTCCGCATAAGAGCGGGGCGCTTTGGTGGTCATCAGCCAGGCGGCGGCCTCCGCCTCAGGATGGCGGCAGAACAGGTCGGAGAGGTTTTCGTAATCAGACACCTGAACCAAATGCCAATAATCCAGCCCGGCCCGCTTGACGGCCCGGTCCGAAATATCGAACCCTAAGGGGCGGACCAGATGGAGCCGGCTTCCGGTAGCGGCGCAGGTGCGGGCGACGTTGCCGCAGTTCTGCGGGATCTCCGGTTCCACCAGTACGACGTGGAGCATCACAGCCCTCCCTTCCATAGTTCCGCCTTCTGGCGGGTGTTTTTGGCAGAGCGGGAATGTTCCTGCCAAATAAACCCTATTGTAATCCATTACGTGAACAAATTCAACCATATTATTCGAGAAAAACTTGATTTTCATAGAAAATAACGAGTATGCCCCCATAAATTCTGCGAAACGCCGAAAAAGGTAACAAATATTACGGTTCTATCGGGTATTTTCCGTAGTCTCCGACAAAAAAACCGGAGATTCGGAAAAAGATTTGGGAGAATTGATTAGAAATTATTTCTTTGCAGGACTGGATTTCCAAAAAAACTTTGGTATAATACAAATGTGAAGATCGATTTGATGTTGTATTCATAAAATGGGAACATCTTCTGTGTATCCTATCGTATTGTAATGTGTTAACTGTGTTATATGTAAGGGAGGATGACGCTTATGCCCGTTCCGCAGCGTGCCCTTTTCTTTTTTGAGGAGGATGCCGCCATTCCCGCCGGCGAAAAACCGCTGGCTTTGCAGCCTGTGCTGTCCCGCCCTGTTTTGGAGTGGATGTGCCATTCCCTGCTGAGGAAAGGCGTGGGGACATTTTTCGTTGTATGCAGTCCCCGCTTTGCGGCGGAAGCAAAAGCCTGCTTCCCCGAGGGGGCGGTCGTTTCTGCTTCGGAACAGCATAACGATTTGGCAGATTTTTTGGATACGGAAGAAACCGTGTTGGTGCTGCCCCGGGCAGCAGTGCCGCTGGAAGAGGCTGGCCCAGGCTTTGCTTATGCGGCCTCCGGCCATGCGCTGCAGCGGGCCTGGAAAGACCGGATGACGAACAATGTGCAGGAAGCGGAGCTTGTCTCCGGCTGGCTGCCGCTGTTCGGGCCGGAGACCATCGCGGAATTAGAACCGCTGTTCCGGCAGCGGGGTTTTGCCCTGCCAGGAGAGGCATAAACTTGGGAAGACGGCTCTGTACTTGGGATTTTTGTCCGCTGGACAGCGGGCATACAAAATTAAATTACTTTTGAGGAAAGAGGGCGTTTGGACATGATTGCGCACGGCAAAGATATCAAGGTATTCTCCGGAAACGCGAACCGGAGGCTGGCAGATGAGATCTGTGAGCAAATGGGCACGACGTTGGGAAAGGCAGAAGTGGGAGCCTTTTCGGACGGCGAAGTATACGTGTCTTTGTTCGAGACCGTCCGGGGCAGCGACGTGTTTGTGGTGCAGTCCACCTGCAACCCCGTCAACAACAACCTGATGGAACTGCTCATCATCATTGACGCTCTCAAGCGAGCTTCCGCAGGGCGGATCACCGCCGTCATCCCCTATTATGGCTATGCCCGGCAGGACCGCAAGGCCAAAGCACGGGACCCCATCACCGCCAAGCTGGTAGCCAATATGATCACAGCGGCGGGCGCGGACCGGGTGCTGACGATGGACCTGCATGCGTCGCAGATTCAGGGCTTTTTTGATATCCCGGTGGACAATCTGGCGGGCAACCCGATTTTTGTGGACTATTATGGCAAAAAGTTTGGCTCGGACTGTGAAAACATGATCGTCGTGTCTCCGGATGTAGGGTCGGTTTCCCGGGCGCGGGCCTTTGCGCAGAAGCTGCATATGAACCTCGCAATTGTGGACAAGCGCCGTCAGAAGGCGAACCAGTGCGAGGTTATGAACGTGATCGGCGATGTGCGGGACAAAGACTGCATCATCTTTGACGATATGGTGGATACCGGTGGTTCGCTGTGCAATGCGGCTCAAGCACTGGTAGAGGTCGGCGGTGCGCGGAGCGTCCATGCGTGCGCGTCCCACGGCGTGCTGTCCGGCCCGGCGATTGACCGGATCAACGAGAGTGTGATCCAGGAGCTGGCGCTGCTGGATACGATTCCGGCGATTGACCCGAACTTGAGCAGCAAGATCAAATATTTGTCTGTAGGACCGATGTTCAGTGACGCAATTGAGCGGATTTACCAGGAGATTTCGATCTCGAAGCTGTTCCGCTGAGGAAAAGCGGAGCAGTTCATAAGCATAGGCGGGGA
This sequence comes from Oscillibacter sp., assembly GCA_022795445.1. Taxonomy (GTDB): domain Bacteria; phylum Bacillota; class Clostridia; order Oscillospirales; family Oscillospiraceae; genus Oscillibacter. The sequence continues at coordinate 6,745 of JAAWGR010000115.1, forward strand.
AGGAATTTTCCCGCCTATGTGAGTTGTATTGGCATAAGGAGCATATATGTTTGGAAATCGGAGCAGCGCGGTGGAATGGATCGTGGCTGGATTGGGGAACCCTGGACAGAAGTATGCGAACACGAGGCATAATTTGGGGTTTTTGACGGTAGATTTATTAGCGGAAGAAAAGGGCGTGAAACTGAACAAAGTGAAGTTCAAGAGCGCCTATAATTTTATGGAGCTGGGTGGGGCGCGCTGTTTGGTGATGAAGCCGCAGACGTTTATGAACCTGTCTGGCGAAGCGGTACGGGAAGCGGCGCAGTTTTATAAGATTCCGCCGGAAAACATTTTGGTGATTTATGATGACGTTTCGCTTCCGGTGGGAAAAATCCGTGTCCGCCCAACCGGCTCTGCTGGAGGGCATAATGGGATCAAGAATATCATTGCGCATTTAAACACCCAGAATTTTCCAAGGGTAAAAATCGGAGCAGGTGCGCCGCCGGAAGCGGAGGATATGATCAACTGGGTAATTGGCGTTCCTTCCCAGGAAGAGAAGAAGGTGCTTTTGGAATCCTTCCAACGGGCGGCGCAAGCCGCCGAATCCATCATCCGCTCCGGCTGCACCAAGGCGATGAATGATTTCAACTGACCCCAGTTGAAGGGAGGGCACCTGCGGCGCTTTTTTTCAGCCATTCCCATGGCTGGGAGGTTTGAACCCCCCATTTCTCTTTTCTCTCGCCAGAGAAAAGAGAAACGGGCCGTTCACGGTCCAAAGAGAAAAG
>JAAWGR010000116.1 GCA_022795445.1 Oscillibacter sp.
TACCGCCTGAAGGAGCGCAAGGAATTTATGCGCCAGAAACAGCAAATCGTGAACACTCTTTTTGAGCAAGGAAACGCTTAGTTTTGTTACCCCCCCCCCCGCCGAAAAACTACAAAATTTCTTCGGCGTTTTCTTACAATTTCAAATTGGCGTTGACATACTCAAGGTAGGGTTGGAGAGAACGGAAGGATGGAAAAAGGGCAGCCATGAGCGGCAATTTGCTTACGAGGCCCATACCACCTGCGACCAGCACGGCTGGATATTAGAGGTGGAAGTGACAGCTGGAAATGTGAGCGGCAGTGTAGCATGGGACGCAGTGTATGACCAAGTACCCAGCAAATTTCTGGGAGCAAAATTTATCGTGATGGACGCAGGCTACAAAACACCCTGGATTGCAAACAAGACCTTGGAGGACAGCCGTATTCCTATTCTCCCATATACCCGTTACACCGGCAGGAAAGACAAATTTCATCCCTGGGACTTTACATATGACCCGGAGTAAAACTGTTTTATTTGCCCAAAGGGTCACAATCTGTGGCATACCACCAGCAAGGATGAAAGATGGACCAACCGCAGCATGCCAAAGATATGCCAATGCTGTCCTTGCAGGCAGGCCTGCGGCGCTCATGAAAATGGATAGCGCCTGCTTACCACTCATATTTGGCAGGAGCACCTTGACCTGCCGGAACAGCTGCGCAAAACTCGGCGCGGCAAGGCGGTATATTCCTTACGCGAAAAGACCGTTAAACAGGTTTTTGCTGACGCCAAGGAAAAACCTGGTGTGCTTTATACGCACCAGCGCAGTCTGGCCCGGGTTTCTACCTAGGTTAGGCTCAAGTTTGTTGCTATAAAACTCAAAAGACTTACTCTTTGGTGTTCTAGATTCCCTTCCCGCTTTTTTTCCTTCCTCGCTGCATCCACACCACCCTACCATCTGCCTTGTGAATTTACACCTCTTCGACAGACTAAACGGCCCTGACACGCTTGGTGTCAGGGCCGTCGTTTTTGTGGAGCTCCATTTATATAATCCTGTCTTATATTTGCTCAGAGTACGCTTTTGAAATTAATCCTGTGAAACCTGAGTCCGGTACAGTTCGGCGTAAGCGCCGCCTTGTTTCAACAATGCCTCATGACTGCCCTCCTCCTCAATGACACCGTCGGAAATGACCAGAATGCGGTCGGCAGTCCGGATGGTGGAAAGGCGATGGGCAATAATCAGGGTGGTTCTCCCCTTGGACAGCTCGTCAAATGCCTGCTGGATACGCGACTCGGTCACCGAGTCCAGCGCGGAGGTTGCCTCGTCCAGAATCAGCACTGGTGGGTCTTTCAGGAAAATTCGGGCAATGGAAATCCGTTGTTTTTGTCCGCCTGACAGCAGCGTCCCGCGCTCACCAACATAGGTGTCGAAACCATCTGGCATGGCCATGATATCATCGTAAATCTCCGCCCGTTTCGCCGCCTCGACCACCTGCTCCATGGTGGCCCCGGGGGTTCCATAGCGGATATTTTCCAACACCGTATCGGCAAACAGAAACACGTCCTGCTGCACGATGCCGATGTTGCGGTGCAGTGAAGTCTGGGTCACCTCCCGCACATCCTGTCCGTCAATGCGGATCGCGCCGCCGCTCACATCGTAAAAACGGGGAATCAACTGACACAAGCTCGTCTTACCGCCGCCGGAGGCGCCTACCACCGCAATGGTTTCACCTGGGGTAATATGGAAGGAAACATCTCTGAGCACCGGACGGTCATCGTCCTCATAATGAAAATCGACATGGTCCACGTCGATCTCGCCCCGGACGCGGCCCAGCTCCTTCGCGTTGGGACTGTCCTTCAAGGCCGGCTCAGTGCGCATCAAAACGACAAAGCGTTCCAGCCCGGCAAAGCCGTTGGCAAACATTTCGGCAAAGTTGGCAAGCTTACGCACTGGGTTAACGAAAGTCGTGATGAACAAACTAAACGTAATTAAGTCGATGTAGTTCATCTCCCCGCGCATGATGAAGACGCCGCCCGCCGCAATGACCATCACCGAGAGGGAGGAAAGGAAAAACTCCATGGTCCCGTTAAAGCGTCCCATAGCCTGGTAGAACTGACGCTTAGAGTTTTTAAACGCGCCGTTGGCCCGGTCAAACTTTTTGAGTTCCTGGTCCTCGCTGGCAAAAGCCTTGGCGGTTCGGACCCCCGAAAGGCCCGACTCTAATTCGGCGTTTATCGCGCCGGTCTTCTGCTTGACAGCCCGTGATGCGCTGGACATAGAGGCGCGCTGGCGGAACAGAACAAACAAGAAGATTGGAATCATCAGCGCCACAATCAAAGCCAACCGCCACTGAATGGTAAACATGACAATTAGCGCCCCTACAATGGTCACCGCCGAGATAAACAGGTCCTCCGGTCCGTGATGCGCCAGCTCCGTAATCTCAAACAGGTCGTTGGTCAAGCGGCTCATAAGCTGACCGGTGCGGTTCTGGTCAAAAAAACCATAGCTAAGCGTCTGAACGTGGGAGAATAAGTCCCGCCGGATGTCGGCTTCCACCCGGATACCAAAGGTGTGACCCCAATAGATCATTACATAATAGAGCAGAGAGCGGACAACATAAGCGGCCAAAACGACTCCCATCACCGTGAAAAAGGCGGTGTAGGCGTGTGCCGGCAGCATGTTATTCATCGCAGTCCGGGAGACGATGGGAAAAGCCAAGTCTACCGCCGCAATAAAAAAGGCGCAGCACATATCCAGTGTGAATAACTTCCGGTGGGGCTTAAAATAAAATAGAAAAATCCCCAACATGGACTTTCGTTGAAATTCCTTTACCGTCATAAGCATACCTCCAATTCCCGGCGACTTCCAGCTACTTCAAAAACCGGCGGACCAGCCGGTCTTTCCAGGCGGTATAGGGTTGGTAGCGCATGGGAAGGTCTAAAAAGTTCTTTTTGTCTACAATGCTCTTATAGTGGGAGAAGGTCTCAAAGCCTCGCTTGCCATGATAAGCGCCCATTCCGCTCTGCCCGACGCCGCCAAAACCCATTTCGCTGGTTGCCAGGTGAATCAGTGTGTCGTTGACACAGCCGCCGCCAAAGGAAACCTCTGTGGTCCATCGGGCGATATTCCGCCGGTCAGAAGAAAAAACATAGAGCGCCAACGGCTGGGGGCGGCTGCGAACCTTCCGGATGGCTTTCGATGTATCCGCATAGGTCAGTACGGGCAGAATGGGCCCGAATATCTCTTCTCGCATCACTGGGTCGTCCCAGCCTACACCGTCCAGCAGCGCAGGGGCGATTCGGAGCGCATTTTCGTCGGTCTCACCTCCGAAGACCAATTTTTCCCGGTCCAGCAGGCCAATGAGGCGGTCATAGTGCTTGCGGTTGACTATTTTTCCGTAATTCTCATTTTCTAATGGGCGCTCGCCGTACTGACACACAATCTGCTTTTTTAGTTCCGCAATCAGACGGTCCTTTACGCCGGCATGGCAGAAAATATAATCTGGCGCCACACAAGTCTGTCCGCAGTTGACCAGTTTGCCAAAGATGATACGCCGGGCGGCCAAACGGAGATTCGCCGTTTCGTCAACAATACAAGGACTTTTGCCACCCAACTCCAGCGTGACGGGAATTAACCGCTCTGCCGCCTGTTGCAGCACCTCTCGTCCTACGGACTGGCTGCCAGTGAAAAGAATATAGTTAAAATCCAGACGCAGAAGCTTTGTGTTCTCCTCTCTTCCGCCTGTGACCAAGACCACATGTTCCGGTGGAAAACAGCATGCAATTAGCTCCCGCAGGACAGCCGATGTGCATGGCGAATAGGCGCTGGGCTTCAAAATCACAGTGTTTCCCGCCGCCAGCGCGTCGGCCAACGGCTCTACGGTCAACAGAAAGGGATAATTCCAGGGGCTAAGAATGAGTGCGCAGCCGTAGGGCGACGGCTTGCTATAACTTCTGGAAACGTACTGTGACAGCGGTGTTCGCACCCGTTTTTCCCGCGCAAAGCCCGCCACATGCCGTAATAAATAGCCAATCTCACTTTTTACAAGGCCGATTTCACACATATAGCTCTCGGAACGGCTCTTTCCCAAATCTTCGCGCAGCGCGGCGCAAATGCGTTCCTCGTACTCCCCGATCGCCTGATAGAGTGCCTTCAATGCCTTTTTCCGTGCCGGCACAGGCAGGGTCGCGCCGGTTTCAAAATATGCCCGCTGCGCGTTCAGAAGGTCATCAGCCTCCATGCGGCTTCACCGCCTCCCTGTAGATGGTTTTCAGTTGTTCTCTGCCCCAGAGCACGGGGACAGGATAGAGCGGATTGGCCTCTTTGTCCGCAAAGGAGGCCAGGCGGTCAATATCCTCTTCCAGAATCCCCTCAATATGATTCGGAATGCCAAGGCGGGCGTTTAAATCATAGACAGCCTGGTTAAATCGTCTCGCGAGGGTCTCCTCAGACTCCCCCGCCTCCCCCAGACCGGCAGCGACCGCCAGCCGGGCAAGCTTTTTATATGCTTTGGGACCGTAGAGCTCCAGCACAATTGGGAGCAGAATTGCGTTGGTCAGCCCGTGGGGCATGTCGTACTGTCCACTTAGAGAGTGGGAGACGGCGTGAACATAGCCAACATAGGAACGGGAAAAAGCACGTCCGGCCAAATGGGCCGCCACCAGCATGTTTTGCTCGGCTTGGACGTTCTGGTGGGAGGCCGCGTCTTCAATATTAGCAAAGACCAGCTTTACAGCACGCTCCGCGTCGGCGCGGGTTTCTTTGGTCGTAGACCGGCCAATATAGGCCTCTACCGCATGGGTCATGGCATCCATACCGGTGGACGCCGCCACCGGGTATGGCAGGGAATGGACAGTCGCGGCGTCCAATACTGCATAGTCGGGAATCAGCGGAAAAGAGTTGATTACATACTTGTGTCTGGTCTCCCCGTCCACGATCACAGCGGCCAAGGTCGTTTCGCTGCCAGTGCCCGCCGTCGTGGGAATGGCGATCATGGGGGGCGTTCTGCGGCGAACCTTTAAAATACCAGCCATCTTTTTCAGCTCGGTCTTGGGAAGCGCAACCCGCGCACCCACGGCCTTGGCGCAATCCATCGGCGAGCCGCCACCGAAGGCAATCAAGCAGTCGCAATTTTCCTGATGATAGAGCGCCAAGGCCTCCTCCGCCATCTGGGTGGTGGGATTCTGCCGGGTCCCATCGTAGACAGCGAGCGGAAAACCGGAAGCGCGTAAAACCCGTTCCAAATTTCGGGTAACGCCCAGTTCCCGGAGCGTTTGGTCGGTCACAAGTAAAGGCCGGCACAGTCCCTTTTCCTTGAGCAGGTCGGGAACATCTTCCGCCTTTCCCAAAAACTTCGGGTTACGGTACGGAAGAAAGGGCAGCGCAATTCGCAAGATAACTTGAAAGGTCCTGCAATAGAAACGTTTGAGAAGGTTCATATCAGGAAGTACGGCTCCTTTCCTTCGGCTAGTCGTCTTTGAAAGCTTAGCATATTTTTCCCAAAAACGCAAGAGTATGGGCGTATATGGCAAGCAGCAACGCCCACTGGTTGAATCAGAATAGTTTGTGTGATATAATAATTATCAAACATCACAAGGAGGCACGATCATGCAAATCATTGAGACAAAAGACGCTCCTGGCGCAATCGGACCCTACTCCCAGTGTTATATTGCAAATGGTTTTGTTTTTACCTCCGGACAGATTCCGGTTGACCCAGTCACCGCCATGGTCCCGGATGGCATCGCCGCCCAGGCAGAGCAGTCCTGCAAGAACGTCGGGGCCATCTTGACCGCCGCAGGCGTGGATTTCAGCAAGGTGATTAAAACTACCTGCTACCTGGCTGACATGGCCGACTTTTCTGCGTTTAATGAGGTGTACGCTTCCTATTTCACCTCCAAGCCCGCACGGAGCTGTGTTGCTGTGAAGCAGCTCCCCAAAGGCGTCCTCTGTGAAATTGAAGCAATTGCCGTAAAAGAATAACCAATCAGCCTTTATGAAAACAGGACCCCTCCTCTGCCCTCAAATAGCAGGCGGGAGGGGTCCTGTTTCAGCCACAGAGAATTATAAAACTTGGCGCTTGGCAAAAGTACTGCGTGCAACGGCTACCACAATTCTCAGAATAATCAGTAACGTCGGAACTGCCCATACTATAAATAATTCTGCCCCTGTTCTGCATAGAATATGGTTTTACGAATCAGAAAGCAAAATCCGGTCATTATCCAAAGCTTTTCCGGCGCCTTCACGAAAGCGCCGCAGGAGGTCTTCCACCGTCAGCCCAGCTCGTTCATCACCGCTGACGTCTAACACGATCCCGCCGGCGTTCATCATCAGCGTTCGGTTGCCAAGGTTCAAGGCATCCTGCATATTATGGGTGACCATCATGGTGGTAATTCGATCCCGCTCTACGATTTCCTTGGTCAGCGTCAACACCTTCTCCGCAGTGCCAGGGTCCAAAGCGGCGGTGTGCTCGTCCAACAGGAGCAGCTTGGGGGTGGACATGGTCGCCATCAGCAGCGTCAAAGCCTGCCGCTGGCCGCCTGACAGAAGACCAACCGGCTGTTTCATCCGGTCTTCCAGCCCCATATCCAACAGGGCCAGCCGGTCCCGAAACCGCACGCGGTCACTTTTGCGCATACGGCTGAGCCAGCCGCCGCTGCCCGCCGCAAGGGATAAGTTTTCCTCAATGGTCATACCCGGCGCTGTCCCGCGCAGGGGGTCCTGAAATAGCCGCCCAATCTGCCTTGCCCGCAAATGGGGAAGCTGGAACGTGATATCCTGTCCATCCAGTTTGATCGTCCCTTTGTCGGTGTAGAAATCGCCGCAGATGGCGTTGAATAAAGTTGATTTTCCTGCACCGTTTGACCCGATAATGGTCACAAAATCGCCAGGATTTAGATGCAGGAACAGTCCGGAAATTGCGGTCTTTTCATTGACTGTTCCAGGGTTGAACGTCTTGGAGATATCGGAGATGGTCAGCATAGTTCACCGGCCTCCCTTCGATGCGGCCAGCCTGCGGCGCAGAAGGGGCCACTGACGCTTGAGGTACGGTCCGGAAATTGCCAGGATCACAATGAGCGACGATACCAGCTTGAGCATATAAGCCGGCATTTGAAACCGCAGAGCCACCGCATAGACCAATCGAAAAATAAACGCGCCCAGTACCGCCGCAATGGCCCGACGCAAAATTCCGCCCCGGGGACATATGGTTCTGCCAATCAACAAGGACGCCAAGGCAATGGTGACCATGCCGCTGCCGATGTTGATCTCCGCGGACTTTTGTGACTGGGCCAGCAGACAGCCCGACAAACCGGTAAATGCGTTGGCGACGCAAAGTCCCACCGTTGTGGTGAAAACCGGATTTACCGATGAG
>JAAWGR010000117.1 GCA_022795445.1 Oscillibacter sp.
CGGCAAGTATAATTATTCAAGGGCTGTACACCTTTACCCGCCATTTTTCGACATTTCCTGTTCGGCGAAAAACTACAAAATCGCTCCGGCGTTGACATCAGGAGTGGAATTCCATCTACGCCTCCTAACGTGGCCGCAGTGCCCTGACCGGCACCATCATAGGCGTAGACCCGCACTCCATCAGCGTCCGCAACCCGGAAACCGGGCAGATGGAGCGTCAGACCATGTACTGCGCCATCGTCATCCCCTACCGGGTTCAGGTAGTCATCCCCGCCTCGGAGATGTGGGAGGCGGGCCATGAGCGGCCGGACTTCGTGCTTCAGAACATGGTGGGCGCAACCATCGACTTCATCATCATTAAGGTGGACCGGGAGAGCGGTTTCGCCATCGGTTCCCGGCGGCTGGCGGCACGGTCCCAGCGGTACTTTTTCGCCCACCGGCCCAGCCTCTGCCGGGAGGGTGCCCGACTGAAATGCCGCCTTCTCTCCGTGGGCCCCGGCGCTGCTTGGTGGAGTGCTACGGTCACGACATCAATATGACCCAGCGAGACCTCCGGTACACCGCCATCCCGGACCTGCGGAACGAGTACCGCCCCGGCCAGGAGCCGGGCTGCGTGGTGAAGTCCTACGACCCGGCGAAGGAGGCCCTGCGCATTTCGGTGAAGGAAACGGAGTCCAACCCCTTTGAGGGCGCGGAGTTCCGTCATCCGGCAGGCAGCCGGAAACAGGCGGTGATCGCCGGGAAATATGGCGGCGGTGTGTTCTGCAACCTGCCCGATGGCGCCGTTTGTATGTGCAGCTACTCCTACCAGCATGAAGATTCGGATTTCCTGGTGGGGGATACTGTGATCCTGGCGGTTGTACGGCATGACCGGGAAAAGCGGCAGCTGTACGGAAAATCCTGAGTAAGTGGTGACAGCAAAGGGCCCGTTCCAATTTCCTGGAACGGGCCTTTTCCCTTTAGATGCAGTTCTTTTTGTCTCCCCAGATTTTGCACTGTTCTATGCGCTTTCCGCCGTCGCCCTGCTTTTCATCGTAGGCAAACTGCCGCAGCAATTCGCAGGGGAACTGTTCACATACCCCCACCGTGCAGGAGCCTCTTGCCCTCACAGCAGGCTTTTACTGGACAGCTTTCTCCCCAAAAGGGTTTGCTCATATGTACGCAGCCGGGACAGTTCACTTCCTCCTTGTACCTGCACTGAGAGCATAGCAGCCCGCATCTTGACTCTACCATAGCGCCGCCTCCTTCTGTTCTCTGATGGCTTGATGATATCACCAGAAACAAGACAGCGTTTTGTCATGTTCCTCCGTATTTTTTCAGAAAGTCCTTCCCGATTTGCCGCAGTTCGTTCCACAGTGTTTCCGGTTCGATTACCTCAACGCTGGTTCCAAAGCTCAAAATCCATTGCCGCATATGTGAATCGCTCATGAAATTCCTCTCGAACAGAAGCCTCCCGCCGGATTCCAGATAGCACCCAGCGCCGTATTCCTCGACCAGCCGGCAGGCTTCCCTCTTGTCAAACCAGGCCCGCAGGAGGATGGTTCCTTCTGCCATACGGCTGCCAGCGTCCAAATCCTCCAAGGGAAGGGGCCTTGCCGTGAAGCGCTCCGGCCCGCTGGTCACATTTTCCATCCGGTTGAGCCTGAACAGCCGGAATGCCTCCCGCTCCAGGCAATAGCCCCAGAGATACCAGGAGGACCATTTGAATACCAGCTTATAAGGCTCGATTCTGCGCCAGCACTCCCCTTTTTCATAATAATATTGAAATGAGAGAATCCGTTTGTTTTCGGTAAAATGAAAAGTGTGCGAATAGAAAGGAAATAATGCAATGAGGAATACGATCCGAAAGGGAATTTCGCTGCTGCGTAGTTTTTGTAATGATAATTTAAAAGAGGTTAGGAATTGAGATGGAAGCAACTACAAACAACTTTTTGGAAAATGAACATCTGGGAAAACTCATGTGGAAATATACGATTCCCTGTGTAATCTCCATGCTAGCGGCGGCGCTGTATAATATCGTCGATCAAATTTTTATTGCAAACGCCGAATATCTTGGCTCTTACGGAAATGCCGTCAACACAGTAGCCTTTCCTATGACGATTGTAGCCATTGCTATTGCCGTCATGATCGGTGACGGGTGGTGCACCTTTGTCAGCATCCGCCTGGGGGCCAAAGACCCAGAGGATGCCCGCAGGGGTATTGGCAGTTCCATTATTGCAGTTATTGCTGCAAGTTTGGTGCTGACGATGATTTATCTGCTCTTTCAAGAACCAATCCTAAACGCGTTTGGAGCCAGGGTCAACCATGAGACCTTCCAGCTTTCCAAGGAATATTTTTTTGGATCGCTTTGGGTGTCCCGTTTTATATGTTTGGGCAGGCACTCAATCCCATCATCCGCTCCGACGGCAGTCCCCGTTTTGCCATGACCGCCCTGGTGATCGGCGCGGCACTGAATATCATATTCGACCCCATTTGCATCTATGTGCTGCGCTGGGGGCAGCGAGTTTTCTATCCCAGATTTCCATTGTATTCTCTATGGCAGCGACGCTCAATGTGGTAGTAAGATATGGGGCCATGGACAAAATATGCGGACGTGCAAAGTCCTTGCCGGATTGCTTTTCCACGATAATTCGCTCCGTTGGTATGTCAATCTCCCGCATGGCAATGATCTGCCGTCCTCACATTGCCCCTTGCTGGATACACGAACATAGCCGTAGTTTTTTCCTGACATATCTGATTCCCCCGATATTTAAGATTTGCCCGGCAATATACTCCCGGTCTGCCCATTTTACCAACATTTTCTGCAAATGCGAAAAGGACTGATTGAGCTTTTTACTCAATCAGTCCTTTTTTAACACTTTACTCCCGTTTTTATTGTAAGTAATGCATGCTTTTATTGTAGGTCCTGTCTTAGTGGTGGTAATGTTAAAAATTTTTTAATAAGGGTCTAAAGTTTCCTGGATTTCTGCCGAAGAAATAAATGTAAAGTTTCAAACAGTTAGGTGCAATTAAATCATACATTTTCTGCAGACCAGACGAGCAGATATGCTCAGAATACGGCGGTGGACGAAAAAATCCTATAAAAACGGCTTGCGCCGCAACGTTTTTTTCTTGGGAGGACTTCATGCTGCGTTATTTCGTAAAGCCAGGTGACCTGCTCACAGTTGGCCAGGAGACAGCACTTCAAATCGAACGTATCTGCGGCGGTCTCGTGTGCTTGACGGCGGAAGTGCCGTAACAGTGAAGCATGGCGGGGCAAGGTGATGATGTTGCAAGAGGCAGCGGAATCGTGCGGCGTTCCAAAATCAACCTTTTATAACGCCGCTCTTTGTGCTGAGACAGTTGCGGGTTCCGAAAAATAAAGCGAAAACGGATTGGGATATTCTGAATTCCGTACAGATTTTACAAATCCTGCGCAGGGAGGCTGCATTTTATGCAGTCTGTTGCGCCGAAAACTGATGATATGGAACTGTAAGACTGCCTGCGTCGATTCGCGCAGGAAGTGATGCCCAAGATCTCTGCGTTGGATTCTTCCAACAGCAAAGAGCTATTAGGAATCTTTGTTTCGGAGTTGTTCCTTTCGGTTGCCGAGCAGGAACGCCGTGAGATACGCTGCCGGCGGCAGGCCGAGAGAACCGCGGCGGCAAAGGCCTGCGGGATCAACCGTCCAGCGTTTTCCAGGCTTGCCAAGCGGATGGAGAAGGCGGAGGACGGTTCCCCTTGATGTGGGAGACAACAGGATTTCAGTTTAGACAGTAGTTTTGAGGGGGTGAAGAGGAATGCCGCGGACAGCAAAGAAAACGGTTGAAGATGGGAACGTTATCCGGTTCACTACTCTCAAGGTTCGACTCTATCCCACGCCGGAGCAGGCGGAGCTGTTTGAAAAAACCTTCGGCTGCTGCCGCTACATCTGGAATCAGATGCTGGCCGACCAGCAGAGATTCTACAGCGAGACCGGGGCCTTCTTCATTCCCACCCCGGCGAAGTACAAGAACGGAGCGCCCTTCTTGAAGGAGGTCGACAACCAGGCCCTTATTCAAGAGCATAATAAGCTGAATCAGGCGTTCCGCGTATTCTTCAAGGATCCCGAGAATTTCGGGTATCCCAAGTTCAAACGCAAAAAAGACGACCGGGATTCTTTCACCGCCTGCAACCACGCTTTTGAGTCCGGTCCTACCATTTACATCACAAAAGACGGTATTCGTATGACCAAGGCCGGGATAGTGAAGGCAAAATTTTCCCGCCGTCCTCAAGCATGGTGGAAGCTGAAGCGGATCACCGTGGATAAAACCCGAACGGGCAAGTATTACTGCTCCATCCTCTACGAGCACACGGAAAAAGGGCCGGTTCCGGTGGTTCCCACGGAAGAAACCACAGTGGGCCTCAAATATTCCATGCAGCATTTTTGCGCGGACAGCGAGGGCAGCATGGCGGACCCGCCCCGGTGGCGGAAGCAGGCTCAGGAGAAGCTGACGAAAATCCAGCGGAACCTGAACCGGATGCAGCCCGGTTCCAAAAATTATCGGGAGGCTGTTCAGAAGTTTTATCAGATTCACGAGCACATCGCCAATCAGCGCCGCGATTACATTCACAAGGAGTCCAGCCGGATAGCCAACGCCTGGGACGCCGTGTGCGTGAGAACGGACGAGTTGAACGAGCTTAACAAAATCACAAACCTTGGAAACATCTGTGACTCCGGCTACGGGATGTTCCGGGAGTGCCTGCACTACAAACTGGAACGGCAGGGAAAGCAGTTTCTTATTGTTGACCGCTACTTCCCCTCCACCCGAACCTGTTCGGCCTGCGGCTGTGTGATGCCGGAGGAAATTTCTACAAAGCGGCGGACTTGGATTTGCCCCTGCTGCGGCACGGTTCTGAAACGGGAGCATAACGCCGCGCAGAACATCAAAGCCCAGGGCTTGGCCCAATATTTCCGTATGCGGGAGCGGCGCGAAAGCACGTAGCTCTTACACAAATTTCCAGCCGTGCCGGTCGGGACGCCGGTGAATGCCCATGGTTTCGATCAGGGAAGCGTTGATCGAAGGAAAATTGAAAACGGTTTTTCTTCGATCAGCGTTTTCCGGGCCGTCAGGTGGGAAACGAGAGGGCGTGTGCGTACGCCCGAAAGCCCTCCTAGGGCTGTCCAAAATATTTTAACGATGAAGAAGCGGGCGAAAGGAGCTTGCCATGCTGCTGCAGCTGAAAACAGGCGATTACCTGACCATCGGCAAGGACGCGGTGGTTCAGCTGAAGCAAATTTCCGGCGGCCGGTGCAAGCTGATGATCGAGCCCCCCTGATTTTGCGGCGAATGAAACGATCTATGCCCCGAAATGACACGGTTTCAGACGGCTGACGAGCCGGTTGAAATAAATTATTCCCCGCGCTGTGCTCCGGCAGTCTGGCCAGATACCGGAAAATAGCGCACGGGCTGTTGCGTGGGAGCAGGGAAGATTAGCGAAAGCGCAATGGTTCGCAATTTCCAAAATTTTTATTGAAAGGAATCAAGATCATGAGAATCCAGCATAACATACTGGCTATGAACGCCTACCGTAACTACAACACCAACACCTCTGCCCTGGCGAAGAACCTGGAAAAGCTTTCTTCCGGCTATAAGATCAACCGTGCCGGCGACGACGCTGCCGGTCTGGCTATTTCCGAGAAGATGCGCGCACAGATCACCGGCCTGAACGCTGCCAGCAAAAACGTCAAGGACGGCATCTCCCTGGTAAAGACCGCAGAAGGCGCGATGCAGGAAATCCAGGATATGCTCAACCGTATGGACTACCTGGCCACCCAGTCCGCCAACGGCACTTATGATAATGAGGTTGACCGTCTGAACCTGAACAAGGAAATGGATGCGCTCAAGACGGAAATTGACCGTATTGCTGCAAGCGCCAACTTCAACGGCATCAAGCTGCTGGACGGCTCCCTGGTAGATGCGACGGGCGTTCCGGCTAGCACCGAGGAGACCAAGATTCAGGTAGACACCTCGACAGCTTGCGGTCAGTTCCATAAGGCTGGCCTCGCGGCGCAGACCGCTTCTTTCCAGGTCGATCTGAAGCAGGCGATCCATGGAGCAAAGGCTACTGGGTCTCTCGGTACGACTAATAAAGTCAGCATTAAAGTCAATGTAGGCGGCCAGACTGTAACCGCATCTTTCACTGTTAAGGGAGCCGTTGCCTCGCAGGGTGTGATTAAGGCCAGTAATGTTATCTTTAATGTCAATGCGACCCTTGCAACAATAGCTTTCAAAGCTGGCAATGGTTCTGTTAGCTTTAAGGTTTCCCTTGGCTATGATGGCGTTTTGAAGTTTACTGCGACGAAGGCTGTGGACTTTGATGCGAATATGGCTGTCTCCATTCGTGCGAGCGGTGGCGCGACTATGAGTGTCGGTAGTACTGCCAATACCGGCGGTAATGATACTGCCCCGGTCAGCTATAACTGCATGACCCAGAACGTAAAGAACGGCGTTGCCGCTACCGGCGATCAGCTGGCGCACGGCCACTTCGAGCTGACTGCGGATATGATCAAAGAGTTCAGCAAGGGCGGCAAGCTGACAATTGGTCTGGATACCGATACCAAGCAGAGTGTGATCACTTTCAACACGAAGGCAAAGGGCAGCCAGACCACAACCGATATGGTTGGCGTTGCGGATTTGCTGGACGATGACGGCAATATCAAGACGGACGACAAGACGATTGCAGAACTGGTTCGCCGGATTTCTGTGGCTGCCGCCAGCAACAGCGCCTTTACCGTGGGCGCTGGCTCCGATGGCAAGACCATCACGCTGGAGGAGAAATTCGACTATTACGACGCGACCAAGAAGGATGAAACCTGGATCAAGGACCAGGAGGCATTCAACAAGCGGGTGACCTATACCACGAGCACCGCAGCTGGCAAGGACGGCGGTCTGGTTCTTCAGATTGGCGACACCAGCGATGATTTCAACCGCTTGATCGTCAATGTCGGCGATATGCACGTGGACGCCATGGGTGTTGTGGATGAGAAGACCGGCAAAGTGACCGGCCAGACGATTGCTGAGATCGACATCAAGACGCCCGAGGCCGCGAAAGAGGCGATTGACGTCATCAAGGGTGCGATCAACTACGTGTCCGGTGTCCGCGGCGACCTGGGCGCAGTCCAGAACCGTCTGGAGCACACGGCGAACAACCTGTCCGTGATGGCGGAGAACATCCAGGACGCCGAGTCCACCATCCGCGACACCGACATCGCCGAGGAAATGATGAGCTACACGAAGAACAACATCCT
>JAAWGR010000118.1 GCA_022795445.1 Oscillibacter sp.
TTTCTCTTTTGGACCGTGAACGGCCCGTTTTCTCTTTTTCTTCGCGAAGAAAAAGAGAAAATGGGGGGTTCAAACCTCCCAGCCATGGGAATGGCTGAAAGGAACGCACCGCAGAGCATATTTTTTATTTCTTGTCGGACAAGAAAAACTTCGCGGAAGCTTGCTCTAGTTGGTCGGCTTGGTGATAGGGGGTAGAGAGGGTGCTTTCTTCCACTGTAGATTCCGGTTCGTTGCGGAAGACCATTTTCAGCAAAAGGGGCGTGAATACCGCGCATCCAACCACCGTAATAATAATGGGCGTCATCATCTGTTCACTCATAATCCCCATGCTCAAACCGCGGTTTGCCACAATCAACGCCACTTCTCCACGACACGCCATGCCTGCGCCTACCTGTACACACTCCATCCCGTGGAATCCACACATCTTCGCACCCAAGCCGCAGCCAATCACCTTCGACAAGACCGCAGTTGCCAACAGCGCCAATGAAAACAGAACCAACCCTATATCCAGGTCCGGGAGCTTCACATTGATGCCAATCCCTGCAAAAAAGACCGGCGTCAACAGCAAATAGCTCAACGGTTCAAATTTCAGCCGGATATACTGCGCCTTAGGCGTGGAAGCTACAATCAATCCCGCCGCAAATGCGCCGATAATATCCGCAACCCCAAAGAATTCCTCTGCGCAATACGCCAACAGTAAACAAATCACAAACGCCAGAACCGGGTAACGCCGCAGATTCTTGCCGTCTGCCCTTGTAATCATCCAGCGGAACAGCACAATCCCCGTTCCCGCCGCCACCACGGCAAACACAAAAAACAATGCAATTTTTACCAAGACCCACAGCAAGTTTGTCCCATCGCCCGCGATACTGGCAACTAACGTCAAGGCAATCAAACCTAATACATCGTCGATCAATGCCGCTGCAAGGATGGTATTGCCAACTTTTGTATCCAGCCGGCCCAGCTCCTTCAGTGTTTCAACGGTAATGCTTACCGATGTGGCGGTTAAGACTGTGCCGAGGAAAACGGCCTCCAGCAGGTTCGAATTTGGCAGCCAGCCTGCCATACTGGCCAGATACCCAAACGCCGTGCCCATTGCCATCGGCACCAGCACGCCGCAGAGGGCAACGAAAAAGCCTGCCTTTCCGGCATTCCGCAATTCTCGCAGATCAGTTCCCATTCCGGCAGTGAACAAGATTACGATCACGCCCAGTTCGCTCAGCTGGGAAAGAAACGCCGTTTCCGTCAAAATATTCAGCATCGCCGGTCCCATCACCAGACCTGCCAGCAGTGCGCCTACGACACGTGGCATTTGAAATTGGCCAGTTGCGATACCCAATACTTTTGTCGTCAGCAAAATCAGGGCTAAATCCAATAAATAATGATACGACATAACAGATTCCATCTCCTTCGCTTACCGTCCGCAGAACGGACGCACATTCTTAGTGTGGTACATTATCATAGTCCATTCCTGTGGATTTGCAAGAGGCGATTTGCACGAAAACATACCCTTTCAGGCACATCATTTCGTATGGAATTGTATGGAAATCCCATTACCTCTGCTCCAGCCGCGCCAGGAAAAACGCCAGTATGAAGCCTCCTCCGCAGCACAACGCCGACAATCCAATTTCCAACGCGCTGCTGTATTTTAGAGGAATGATTGCCAGCGTCGACGCTAAGACAAATCCCAAAATTCCATGATAAGCAATTGCGTAATGTGTATGGAAGAACCACGTAACCATCCGTGCCAACAATAGAATCGCCAAAACCATTCCTGGCAAGCTTGCTGCCAGAACCAAGAAATCCAGGTTTGCAAGGCCTTCCAGCATCGGCTGGTACAGCCCTAGGGCCATCATGATGGACGAGGATGTCATACCTGGGATCACAATGCCCATGCCCCACAGCATTCCACAAAAATTGTACCACCAAAAATTTGGTTCCACCTCCGCATGTACAACATGGCCGATATAAAACAGCGCCGCAAACACCGCCAACGCACACAGAACCAAACTGATCCAGGAACTAACGTGCCGGCCTTCTTTTCCGGCCTCCCGGAAAAGCGCTGGAACGGTTCCAATAATCAGGCCGATAAACAGCCACGTTGTTACGGCGTCCGACAACACAATCGCGGCGGCAATGCCCTTCGCAAAGCCCATAAAGCCTGCGCACCAGCCAAGCCCCAGTGGGATGAACCATTTCCAATATTTCGGGATCGCAGCCAAAGGATGGGTCAGCAGTTCCATGAATGGACGGTAGATGTCAAACACCACCGCCAGCACACCGCCTGATACCCCCGGCAGAATGGCGCCCGCCCCAATCAATATCCCGCACAGTAGCCAACGCAGTCCATGCAGTGCGCTTTTTTGATCTCCCGCCATCCGGCCCGCTCCCTTTTCCAGCAAAATTTTCATTTCCATAATAGCAGTTTTACCGCCGCCTTTCAATCCGATTCTATCATCTAGCATGAAAAAATTTCCCGCCGCGGGTTCTTTGTGATACCTGCACAGCGGAGGACGGAAATGTGGAGAGGATTCTGGAAAAAACGCCTGTTGACAGGCGGCGGGAAAATGCGTAAACTTAAACACGTTATCAGAAAAGTTTATATCACAAAGACGATGAACAGGAGAGTACGCCGGACGATACGTCCCAGAGAGCCTCAGTTGGTGAAAAGAGGCACGGAAGGGCCGGCGGAAGATGGCCTGGGAGTTGCATAGCCGACCGCGGACTGCATAGGTTATGACGTGTGCGCACGTGACAGCGCAGGAGTGTGATGGCACTCCCCAAGGCCGCTTTCGTGAGGAAGCGTGCGAAACAAGGTGGTACCACGGTGCGGTTCAGCGTCCGTCCTTGAGGCTTCGGGCTTCAAGGGCTTTCTTTTTGCCCATCCAGTAAAGGAGTGTCAGCATGAGCGGACCTATTATCCAAATCCAGCATCTGAGCAAAGTGTTCGGCGGCGGCGAGGGCGCTGTCCGGGCCTTGGATGACATCAACCTGGATGTTATGCAGGGTGAAATCTTTGGCATTATCGGCCTCTCCGGCGCGGGTAAGTCCACGCTGGTGCGCTGTATGAACCTGCTGGAACGCCCTACGGAGGGCAGCGTCCTGGTGGACGGCCAGAATATGACGACTCTCTCAGAGAAGGAGCTGCGGCAGGCCCGCCGGAAGATTACTATGATTTTCCAGGGGTTCAACTTACTGATGCAGCGGACATGCCTGAAAAACGTATGCTTTCCTATGGAAATCAGCAAAATACCCAAAGAGCAGGCGAAAAAACGGGCCACGGAGCTTTTGGAACTGGTTGGCTTGGGCGATAAGGCCCAAGCGTACCCGGCCCAGCTCTCCGGCGGACAGAAACAGCGCGTGGCCATCGCCAGGGCGCTGGCCACGGACCCAAAGGTCCTGCTCTGCGACGAGGCAACTTCTGCCTTGGACCCGACGACGACCATTTCCATCCTGGGCCTGCTGAAGGACTTGAACCAACAGCTTGGCGTGACGGTCGTCGTCATCACCCACCAGATGAGCGTGATCGAGGAAATCTGTTCCCGCGTAGCCATCCTGGACGGCGGGTCTGTTGCGGAGATGGGGGATGTGCAGGAGATCTTCTCCAACCCCACCACCGACGCTGCCCGGCGGCTGGTTTACCCCGGCGGCATCGCTCCAGCGCAGTTCCCGGCCAGCACCCGCGTGATCCGGATTTCCTTCAACGGCGGCACCGCCTACGACCCGCTGATCGCCTCCCTGGCAATTGACTGCGGCGTCAAGGTAAACATCCTGGGAGCCGATACCCGCAATGTGGGCGGTAAGGCCATCGGCACGATGCTGCTGGGGCTTCCGGAAAATCCCAACGAGGCCGCCAAGGCCCTCAATTACATCCAGGCGCAGAAAAATATTACCGTTGAGGAGGTGCCGGATTACCATGAGTGAGACCTTGATTGCCCTGTTTGAAGGATGGGGCTTCACCAAAGTGCCGGAACAGATTTCGTACCTCTCTGATTTCGGCGGTATTGCCTTTTCCATTTGGGAAACCATCTACGCACCTGCCCTGGCGACATTGTTCGCCTACATCATCGGCCTGCCGCTGGGCATTATCCTGGTCATTGGCGAGCCGGGCGGCGTGAGGCCCCTGCCCAAAGCATTAATGAGCGTTTTGAATACGGTCGTGAACCTGCTGCGGTCCGTACCGTTCTTGATTTTGATGATTGTGGTGTTTCCCCTTTCCCGGCTGATTCTGGGGACCAGTGTGGGCACCGCGGCGACGATTGTCCCGCTGACAGTAGCTGCCGCTCCGTATGTGTCCCGAATTGTGGAAATCTCCCTGCGGGAGATGGACCGGGGCGTGGTTGAGGCGGCCCAGGCCATGGGCTGCTCTCCCTGGCAGATTGTAACCAAGGTGATGCTGCCGGAGTGCCGCCCCTCTTTAATCAACGGTGCGACCAACGCCGCGATTACCATCCTAGGTTACGGCGCCATGGCGGGGGCCATCGGCGGCGGCGGCTTGGGCGCGGTGGCTGTGATGCGAGGCCACGGGCGCGGACAGAAAATCGTCATGTATGTGGTAGTAATCATCTTGGTGATTTTGGTCCAGATCATTCAATCCATCGGTACCGCCTGGTCGGTAAAATCGGACCGGCGTATCAATCCAACCGAAACGAAAAGGAGAAAGTAACATGAAAAGAAGACTTGCAACCCTTGCGCTGGCAGCGCTGCTGATCCTCAGCCTGGCCGCTTGCGGCGGCAATTCCGGAAACTCCGGAACCACTGGCGGGGCAGATGCCTCCGGTGAGACGGTCACCATCAAGGTTGGCGCAACCCCTGCACCTCATGCGGCCATCCTGGAAGTCGCCAAGGAGATCCTGGCGGAGCAGGGTTATGATCTGGACATTGTGGAATATGACGATTATGTGACACCCAACGACTCCCTGGAGGACGGCTCTCTTGATGCCAACTACTTCCAGCACATCACCTATATGAACGAGTTCAATGAGTCCAACGGAACCCACATGGTCAGCGCCGCGGGCATCCACTATGAGCCGTTTGGCCTGTATGCGGGCAAAACAGCCGCCTTGGCCGACCTGGCCGACGGCGCACAGATCGCCGTGCCCAACGATGGCACCAATGAAGCCCGTGCGCTGCTGCTGCTGGAGCAGGAGGGCCTGATTACGCTGAAAGAGGGCGTAGGTCTTTCCGCTACCAAGAGCGACATCGCGGAGAACCCCCACAACTACGACATTGTAGAGATGGAAGCCCGCCTCCTGCCCACAACCCTCCAGGATGTGGATATGGCCGTCATCAACGGCAACTACGCCATTGACGCGGGCCTGAAGGTCTCCGACGCGGTGGCGGTGGAAGCCTCTACCGGCGCAGCTGCCGAGGCGTATGTGAACGTCCTGGCTGTCAAGGAGGGCAATGAGAACAGTGAAGCGATCCAGGCCCTGATAAGCGCGCTGCAAAGCGATGCGGTCAGGACTTATATCGAAGAAACCTACGACGGCGCAGTTGTGCCGCTGTTCTAAGCTGGTTTTCAAGGAACCGTAAAATTTGCCGCGAAGGGCGGCGTAGTCAAATGGCTGCGCCGCCTTTCCGCTTTTGGGTGGAGGATGGAACGTTCATGAGCCAGAAGGATTTGACAAAAGGGGCTGTTTTCCCTACGATGTGCCTCTTTGCACTGCCAATGATCTTCGGCAATCTATTGCAGCAGTGCTACAACATTGTGGATACCTGGGTAGTTGGCCAATACGTGGGCTTCGGCGCACTGGGCGGCGTCGGGTCGGCGTTTGCGCTGATGACCTTTTTAACGTCTGTGCTGCTGGGACTGTGTATGGGCAGCGGCATCGTGTTTTCCCTTTGCTTTGGGCAGCGGGACGAAGTTCGCTTGCAGGATGGCATATGCGCCTCTTTCCTGCTGACGGCGGGAGTGGCGGCGCTGCTGACCGCTGTTTCGCTCTTGGGTGTAGACAGCATCCTGTCTTGGATGAACATCCCGTTGGAAATTTGGGACATGACCCGCGTGTACTTAGTGCTGGTGTTCTGCGGCATCCCCGCAATTGCGCTGTATAACTTCTTCGGAGCCTATCTGAAGGCTTTGGGAAACTCCGTTATTCCATTGGTTTTCCTGGGAATTTCAACGGTGTTGAACATCGTGCTGGATATCTTGTTGGTGGCAGTGTATCCCTTCGGCACCGCCGGGGCCGCCGCTGCGACAGTCGTTGCCCAATATGTTTCCGGCGTAGGCATCGGCGTCTATACCTTCCTCCAAGACAGGAAAATCCGGCAGGCATTCCGACAGTTCCAAATCCGCAGGGCCAGCTTGAAGGAAATTGCCAACTATTCCCTCCTGACCTGTATGCAGCAATCGGTCATGAATTTGGGTATCCTTATGGTACAGGGGCTGGTAAACAGCTTTGGAACCATCGTAATGGCTGCGTTTGCAGCAGGTGTCAAGATCGATGCCTTTGCCTACATGCCCGTGCAGGAGTACGGCAACGCCTTCTCTACCTTCATCGCCCAAAACATGGGTGCGAAGCAGCCGGAACGCATTCGTCAGGGCGTGCGCTGCGGCGTACTGTCAGTGGTGGGATATTGCGTGATCACTTCCCTGATCCTCTGGTTCCTGGCAAAGCCGCTGATCTTGATTTTTATCGCCCCGGAGGAGACGGCTATCGTTGCCGAAGGCATCCGCTATTTGCATACGGTGGGGCCGTTTTACTGCGGCATTGGGTGCCTGTTCCTGCTTTACGGCCTGTACCGGGCATTGGGGACGCCAGTAGTCTCCGTTATCCTGACGGTGATCTCACTGGGTACCCGTGTGGCGCTGTCCTACAAGTTGTCGTGTATCCCGGAGATTGGAGTGGCAGGTATCTGGTGGTCCATCCCCATCGGATGGGCACTGGCCGACCTTACCGGCTTCTTATGTTACCGAAAAAATAAGGAACGTCTGCTGAAGATTTTGTAAGTAAATGCAAATCTCCGTTTCCAACGTTGGAAAC